>NZ_JADKSL010000006.1:0-205829 GCF_015351275.1 Pseudoclavibacter sp. VKM Ac-2867 | reverse complement strand
GGGGCGTGCCCGGTTCGGGCACGCCCCCGCTCCACATCCATTCGACTCCGGGGTGCCCTCCGCGCCCGACTCCCGGATTCGTGTTAGCGTGCGCCGGGCCCGACCTGACCTCGACCGCGGCCGCAGCAGGAAATCTCTCTCGAAAAGGCAGTGGCAATGAACTGGTTTGACGCCGTCATCCTCGGACTCGTGCAGGCGCTCACTGAGTTCCTCCCGATCTCCTCGAGCGCGCACATTCGCATCGTCGGCGAGTGGATCGGCGTGCAGGACCCTGGGGCGACGTTCACCGCCATCATCCAGCTGGGTACCGAGGCGGCCGTCCTTGTCTACTTCTGGGGCGACATCAAGCGCATCATCTCGCGCTGGTTCGGCTCGCTTCGCGGCAGTGTTCCCCGGAGCGATCCGGATGCGCGCATGGGCTGGCTCATCATCTTCGGCTCGATCCCGATCGTCGTCCTCGGCTTCCTGCTGCAGAGCCTGATCCGGGACCAGTTCAGGTCGCTGTGGATCGTGGCGTTCACGCTCATCATCTTCGGCGTCATCCTCGGCCTCGCCGACATCTTCGGGAAGCGCGCGAAGGCACTGCAGGACCTGAACACGAGAGACGGCATCGTCTACGGGTTCGCTCAGGCGCTCGCCCTCATCCCCGGCGTCTCGCGCTCTGGCGGCACGATCACGGCTGGACGCATCATGGGCTACGACCGCCCGTCGGCTGCCCGCTACAGCTTCCTCCTGGCCGTGCCAGCCGTCTTCGGCTCGGGCTTCTACGAGCTCGTCTCCGCGTTCGGAGAGACGGAGGGGGCCCAGGCGCCCGTCGTCGGAACGATCATCGCGACGATCATCTCGTTCGTGGTCGGCCTCGTCGTCATCAAGTACCTCATGGCGTACCTCAACAAGGGCAGCTTCCTGCCATTCGTGGTGTACCGAATCGCACTCGGGACGCTCATCATCATCCTGCTGTCGTTCGGGCTCATGGACCCGACGAGCGGCGCCGCCTGACGCTGACACGCGGTGGGGAGTTCCACTCGACGGTGAAGGCTGGGGCGCGACATAGGATGTCCCGGTGCGAACCGTTCCCTCGTGGCCCATCCCTGCAGTCCCCTCGGTAGCCGGCAACGGCGGTGGTCCGATCAGGGTCTTCGACTCGGCGAGCGGACGTGTGCAGGACACCGTCACCCCCGATGGGATCGCGACCCTCTACGTCTGCGGGATCACCCCATACGACGCGACGCACCTCGGCCACGCGGCCACGTACCTCGCGTTCGACACCCTCGGACGCGCCTGGCGCGATGCGGGTCTCGAGGTCAGGTACGCGCAGAACATCACGGACGTCGACGACCCACTCCTCGAGCGCGCCGCCAAGACGGGGCGCGACTGGCAGGAGATCGCGACCTCGCAGACCGACCTCTTCCGTTCGGACATGGCCGCGCTTCGCGTGCTGCCGCCCGACGCGTACGTTCGGGTGCAGGACAGCATCGCCGAGACGGGCGACGCCATCGCGAAGCTCATCGACGCGGGACTCGCCTACCGGGTCGCCGTCGCGAGCGACGCGGCGCCCGCTCCTGTCACGGAGCTCGGCGACGTGTACTACGACGTCGCGGCCGCCGAAACCGCCAGCAGCTGGACGATGGGCGACGTCTCCGGGTACACCCCGGCCGAGATGGAAGCCGCATTCCTCGAGTTCGGGGGAGACCCCGACCGTGAGGGCAAGCACGGCCCCTTCGACCCACTGCTCTGGCGCAGCGCGCGAGACGGCGAGCCCGCCTTCGAGAGCGCCGTGGGACTCGGTCGTCCCGGTTGGCATATCGAGTGCTCCGTCATCGCGACACGCACGCTCGGGGCCCCGATCTCGGTGCAGGGCGGCGGCCGGGACCTTCGCTTCCCCCACCACGAGCTCTCGGCCGCGCACGCGATCTCGCTGACCTCGGCGGACTCGAACGGCTCAGCCGCCGACTTCGCGCGAGCGTACGCGCATGCTGGCCTCATCGCCTACGACGGAACCAAGATGTCGAAGTCCCTCGGCAACCTCGTGCTCGTCTCGCGGCTCACCGCCGATGGCGTCGATCCCATGGCGATCAGGCTCGCGATGCTCTCCCACCACTACCGGAGCGACTGGGAGTGGACCGACGCGGAGCTCGAGCGCTCGAGCGAGCGCCTGTCTGCCTGGCGCGAGCGGGCAGGGCGGTCGACCACCGGAGCGGTCTCGCCCGAGCAGAGCAGCTTCGTCACGCGGATGCGGGCTGCGATCGCCGAGGATCTGAACACCCCAGCAGTCGTCGAGATCGTCGACGAGTGGGTTCAGGCGCCTCCGGCCGACAGAGACGGCGACGTCGCCAGGCTCGTCGACGCTCTCCTGGGTGTGAGCCTCACCAGCGAGTAGCTCCGAGCAGGATCCTGGCTCGGAGACCCGCCGCTCCTGGCTGGGTCAGTCCTCGGCGTCCTCGGTACCCTCGGTTGTCTCACCGTCACGGTCGCGGGGTTCCCGGCCGGGACCGCCTTCGGTGTCCTGGGCGGCATCGGACTCGGGCTCGGCGGCATCCGCATCCTGGGCGCCGTCCTCGGGCGTCGCTCGACGGTCGCCTCCCATGGGCCGCTGCGCGGTCCCGGAGAGATCCGTCGGGAACGCCCCTGGCCCCGGCTGCGGCTTCTTCCCGGCCGCCTGCTCGAGGAAGCGCTCGAACTCCTGCGCGATCGCCTCCCCGGACGCCTCAGGCGCCTCGACCATGTCGCGCGTCCGCTCGAGGTAGCCGACGTACTGCGCGATCTCTTCGTCCTGCGCGGTCGCCTCCGTCACCTCCGCCTCCCATTCTGCGGACTCGGTGACGAGCTCGCCGTGGGGGATCGAGACATCAACTATCTCGGTGAGTCGGTCGACGAGCGCGAGCGTGGCCTTCGGGGACGGCGAGTGATGCGCGTAGTGGGGAACGGAGGCCCAGAGCGAGAGCACCAGCATGCCGCGCGAACGCGCTTCCTCGCCGATCGCCGACAGCACCCCCGTCGGGCCCTCGTACTCGCTGCGGTCGATGTCGAGCTCTTCCCGGACCGCAGCGTCGTCGCTCGACATGAAGATGGTGATCGGTCGGGTGTGGGGTACGTCAGCGAGGAGCGCGCCGACGAGCACGATGCGTGTGATGCCCTCCCGCTCGCACAGGTCGACGACGTGCTTCGTGAAGCTCCGCCACCGCAGCGTCGGCTCGGGGCCGATGAGCACGAACACGTTCTCGCCGTTGTCGGAGCTCACGGAGAGCCCCGCGTCTGCCGCGAGCTCCGTGGTCTCGACCGGGGCATGCGTCTCCGAGGCCTCACGAAGCGGGATGCCACTGAAGGCGACGCTCGGCCACTGGATCTTCCGGATGCCCTCCACGCCTGCCTTCATGACCGGGCGGTGGATCGAGTAGTCGAAGAACGACTCGTCGTCGATGTCCTCGATGAGGCGGTCCGCGCCGATAGCCTCCTGCAGCGATCGGACGGCGCTCGAGGCCGCATCGCCCGCGTCGTTCCAACCGAGCAGGGCGACCACGAGCAGTCGGCCTCGCGCAAATGGTGTGGTGGCCTCGCTGTGATCCGTCACCGTGCTCCTCGCCATGGATGGACTGTCGTCCAAGGATACGCGGCGGGGCGTCGGCAGCCGCCCGGCCGCCCCGTAGACTGTCGCCCCGTGGCTCCTTCGAAACTTCCCGCCGCCGTCCTGTGGGACATGGACGGCACCATCGTCGACACCGAGCAGTACTGGCAGACCGCCCAGCTGAACCTCCTCAGCGACCACGGCCTGCCTCCGCTCACCGAAGAGCAGGAGCTGGGGATGGTGGGCTCGAGCATGGCCGACGCGTCCGAGTTCTTCGCTCGCCTCGGCGTCAGGCTCGAGCCGCAGGCGATCGTGGATCACATGAACTCGACCGTCATGGCGAGCATCCTCAGGGAGCTCGACTGGCGGCCCGGAGCTCTGGAGCTGCTGACGGACCTGCACGCTGCGGGCATCCCGAACGCGCTCGTGACGAACTCGACGCGCATCCTCGCCGACGCAGTCGTCTCGACGCTCGACGCCCCGCTGTTCACGATCGTGATCGCTGGCGACGAGGTCGACAACGGCAAGCCGCACCCCGAACCTTACCTCCGCGCGGCCGAGCAGCTGGGCGTCGCACCGGAGAGCTGCATCGCGGTCGAGGACTCGCGCCGCGGCCTCGAGGCCGCTCGGGCCGCCGGATGCGCGACGATCGGCATCCCTCACGGCCAGACGCTCGAGGCGCACCACGCGCATCTCGTGACGCACACGCTCGAGGGCATCACCCTCGACGAGCTCGGCGAACTCGTTGAGCGCGTCGCAAGCGCAGCGGCGACGGGACAAGACGCACAGACGGCAGACGACGCCGCCAACCGAGAAAGCGAAGCACAGCTATGACCCAGACCGACATCGGCGGACCCTTCCGCGCTGGAGACCGCGTGCAGCTGACCGGCCCGAAGGGGCGCGTCAGCACCCTCTACCTGGAGCCAGGCAAGCGCTACTTCATGCACAAGGGCATGATCGACCACGACACGATCATCGGCGTCGACGAGGGCTCGGTCATCGCCGCGACCGACGGGGGCCAGTACCTGGCGCTGCGTCCGCTGCTCGAGGACATCGTCATGTCCATGCCGCGCGGTGCCGCCATCATCTACCCGAAGGATGCCGCGGCGATTCTCGCGAAGGCCGACATCCGCCCTGGTGCACGCGTCATCGAAGCCGGCGTCGGCTCGGGCGCGCTCTCGCTCTGGATCCTGCGCATGCTCGGGGGCACGGGCTCGCTCACGTCCTTCGAGCGCCGGGAGGAGTTCGCCCAGGTCGCGGAGGGCAACGTCATCAGCGTCATGGGCGAGAAGCCGGACAACTGGAACCTCGTGCTCGGCGACCTCGCCGAAGCGCTCCCCGCGCAGCACGCCGACGGGACGGCCGACCGGGCCGTGCTCGACATGCTCGCCCCCTGGGAGTGCCTCGAGGTCGTCGCGGACGCCCTCAAGCCCGGCGGAGTGCTGCTCTGCTACGTTGCCACGGTCACCCAGCTGTCCCGCGTCGCCGAGGCCATCCGCGCAACCGGACTCTTCACCGATCCGAATGCCGACGAGACGATGGTCCGCGGCTGGCACGTCGAGGGCCTCGCGGTGCGTCCCGACCACCGCATGATCGGTCACACCGGCTTCCTGCTCACCGCCCGCCGCCTCGCGGATGGCGCCGTCCTGCCGAACCTCAAGCGCCGAGCCTCCAAGTCGGACTTCAGCGACGAGGACGTGGAGATCTGGACGCCGGGATCGCTGGGCGACCGACAGGTGAGCGACAAGGTGCTCCGCAAGCGCGCCAGACTCGCGCAGCGCGGCGCGGCCATCACCTCGGGGCAGGGCAGCGAGCCGGCTGCCCCCGAGACGCAGCAGGACGACACCGAGGCGCAGAGCACCCGACCAGAGGGAGAAAGCGAATGAATCGCACACGAATCCGACTCGCGGGGGCCGCGCTGACCGCGTCCGCCGTCGCGATCGCCCTCACGGGCTGCGTCACCTGGCCGGAGAGCGAGCTCGACGTCGCGGCGTGCGAGCTGCCCGGGGTGGAGGGCACCGCGTCGACGAGCATCTCGGCGGACGGCGCATTCGGCGAGCTCAGCGGTGCGACCCTGCCGCATCCGCTGTCGGTGACCGCTCTCGAGACCACACGTGACGGCGTCGGAACCGGCGACCCGGTCACTCCGTCCGGAGTCGTGCGAGCCAACTTCGAGCTGCTCGACGGCGCCGGCGGCGAGGTGCTCGTTCCCTACAGCCCGACGGTTGCGGATGAGTCCGGCGCCTCGGCGCCCACGAGTGTTGCGACGATCGCGAACACCTTCCCTGGGCTGGCGGAGGCGATCGAGTGCTCGCAGACCGGCGAGCGCGTCGTCGCCGTCATGCCCGCGAGCATCCTGTTCGGCGAAGCCGCGGCGTCGACGGGCGTCGACCCGGCCATGACGATCGTCGCCATCGCCGATGTGCTCGACGTATACCCGTCGAGTGCCGGTGGGCGCATCGCCGCCCCCGAAGACGGCATCCCGGCCGTCGTGACGGCGCCGAACGGCACCCCGGGTGTCACCATGCCAGCCCAGGACCCGCCAGCAGCCCCGAAGCGACACGTGCGCATCGACGGCTACGGCTCCCCGGTCGCCGAGGGCCAGGCAGTGACGATGCAGCTCTCGGCCTTCGACTGGACGACGGGCGAGCAGGTCGCATCCACGTGGACGCCCGGCAACAACGTGCTCCAGCTCACTATGGCACCCACAGACGGGCTCTTCGGCCTGAGCCAGGAGATCGTCGGCACCCCGGTGGGCTCGCAGCTCGTCGTCGTCCTTCCTCCCGAGCGCCTCGCGTCCCAGCCAGGGCCGTTGAACGCCACAGCCACGCAGGGACGCACCCTGGTCTTCGTGATCGACATCCTGGCCGCCGAGTAGCGACCAGGCCGACTCCCCAACCTCCCTCCCGACTCCACGCAAGGCGGATCAATGCAACGACGTCTCCCCGCGATCGCCGCGGCCCTCCTCATCTCGCTCGGCCTGGCCTCATGCGCCGGCAGCTCGACCCCCGCCGCGAGCGGAGACGCGCTCAACGGCGTCCAGGTCAGCGGTGAGTACGGCGCAGCGCCGAGCGTCGAGATCGGCGACGTTGCAGGTCTCGGCGAGGAGATGGAGCGCCGCGTCGAGATCGAGGGTGACGGCGAGGAGATCACGCTCGATTCCACGGTCGCCGCGAACCTCACGGTGTACGACGCAGGCACGAAAGCCGAGGAGAGCCCGTACGCGCCGCTCGGGCAGGTCCTCGACCTCAACGCGGAGGGCATCCCGGGCTACCTCACGGGGCTCTTCGATGGCGTGACTTCCGGCTCGCGCGTCGTCGCTCTCATCCCCGCGGCCCTGCTCCTCGAAGGAACGGCCAACGCCGGAGCGACGGACACGCCTCCCGCGCTTGTCGTCGCAGACGTGATCGAGGTCCCGGAGACGCGGGCCACGGGAGCCGAGCAGGCATCGACCCAGACGCTCGTCACGGTGACGGATGCAGCCGAAGGCGCTCCGCAGGTCACGATCGTCGACGGTGCGACTGCGCCGGACGAGCTGGTCCTCGAGACACGCAAGCTCGGCACCGGCCCTGTCGTGGCGGAGGGCAGCTCCGTCGTCGTCCAGTACACGGGCGTCCTCTTCGCGACGGGCGAGACGTTCGACAGCTCCTGGGACCGCGGCACCCCAGCCCAGTTCTCCACCACCGGTGTCGTCGACGGCTTCGCGCAGGCCCTGGTCGGCCAGACGGTCGGCTCGCAGGTCGTTGCCGTCATCCCACCCGCACTCGGCTACAAAGACCAGGCGAGCGAGGCGATTCCCGCCGGCTCCACGCTGGTCTTCGTCGTCGACATCCTCGGCACGATCTAACATCGAGGCGTGGCAAGCGAGCGAACACCCCGAGCCAAGGCGCCCTCCGCTGCTGAGCGCCAGTTCTCGCTGGTCCTCGCGCTCCTGACGACCGAGCGAGGACTCACGAAGAGCGACATCTTCGAGACCGTGCACGGGTACTCGGGCGACGGCAGCGGGAGTGCGGCTACCGCGCGCGAGAAACGATTCGAGCGCGACAAGACCGAGCTGAGAGACCTCGGCGTTCCCGTCGAGGTCATCGACGACCCTTCGGCGCCCGGCAACAACCAGCTCGCTCGCTACCGGGTTCCTCAAGGCGGGTTCTCCATGCCGGCAGGACTCGAGTTCGATGCTGAGGAGACGGCCTTGCTCGCACTGGCCGCTCAGGTGTGGCGCGAGGGCTCGGTCTCGCAGGAGTCGAGGCGCGGCCTCATGAAGCTGAAGGCGCTGGGGGAGACCACCAGCGAGGACCTCGTCGGCGTGGCACCGCGCCTTCGGGCTCGCGACGCGGCCTTCGAGCCCCTCTCGACAGCCATCGAGGAGGGGCGACTCGTCTCGTTCTCGTACGCGAAGCCCGGCGAGGAAGCTGCGCGGGTTCGCCGGGTCGAACCGCTTGCGCTGGTGTTCGCCGACGCGAACTGGCTGCTCGTCTCCTACGATCTCGACCGGGCCAGCGAGCGCATGTTCCTCCTGGCGCGCATCCTCTCGACGCCGAGGACACTCGGCGCGGTCGACACGAAGCGCTACCCGGGCGTGACCCCTGAACAGCACGCGGCACGAGCGCTCGACGCGCTGGCGGAACTCGCGCGCAGGCAGCGCGCGCGACTCGAGGTCCGTGAGGGCTCGGACGCGGAGGTCAGGCTCCGCTCCGTCGCGTCCGCGGCCGACACCCCCTGGCGCGAGATCGAGCTCGGCTACACCGACGTGGACCTCCTCGCGAATCGCCTCGCGTCCTTCGGCTCGGAGGTCCGTGTGCTCGAGCCTGAACAGCTCGCCAAGCTCGTCGAGGCGCGTCTGACCGCGGTCGTCTCCGACCACAGCGAGGTCGCCCCGTGAGCCCCTTCGTCTCCGCCGACCGTCTCGCGCTCCTCGTGTCACTCGTGCCGTACCTGCGCCAGCAGGAAGCAGCGGTGCCCGTCGAGACCGCGGCGAGGCACTTCGGCGTGAGCACAACGCAGGTCCGGGATGCGGTCCGACTCATCGCGGTGTCCGGCACACCGGGAGATGCGGGGGTCTACAGCCACCTCGACCTCTTCGACATCAACTGGGATGCCTTCGAGGCGCACGACCTCATCGAGGTGACCCACTTCGTCGCCCTCGAGGAAGCGCCGCGCATGTCCAACCGAGAAGCGGCAGCCGTGATCGCCGGCCTCGGGTTCCTGCGCAGCCTCCCTCGACTCGTCGATGAGAACCGCATCGACGATCTCCTCCGGAAGCTCGGAGCGAGCGGCGCAGCGCCCCACTTCGCCTTCGGCTCGACCGCTGAGCCTCCTGCTGCCCGCGACGCCGTCTCAGCGGCTCTCGCCACGCGAACGCGCCTGCGCTTCCGATACCGGCGCGAGGACGGCGAGGAGAGCATGCGCCACGTGGATCCCTTCACACTCGAGACCCTGGGCGGCGACCTGTTTCTGCGCGGCTGGTGCCTGGAGCGCGACGCCGAGCGCGTGTTCCGGCTCGACCGAATGCGCGAGGCGGTGGTCACGGATGTTTCTGCCGAGTCTCATCCTGCGGTCGAGACGTCCCGCCCGATCTTCACGCCGAGCGAGGATCATGTCCTCGTCACGATCGAGGCTGGAGCCGCTGTCCTGCCGCTCCTGCGCGACTACCTGCCGCCGGGTCAGCCCGCGCCGGCTGTCGACGAACGTGGACGCGCTACCGTGCAGGTCCGGATCGCCTCGATGCGACATCTTGCCCGTCTTATCGCCGGGAACGCGGGGGAGATGCGCGTCATGGCGCCCGCGTCCGCGCGTGCTGCCGTCGCCGACTGGGCTGCTACGGCGCTCCGCGAGCACGACGAGCGCTGAACCCCGACGGCGGGCCGACGCCGGGTGACTGGCGATTCAGCGCAGACCAGGTATCGTTGGAGTCACTATGCCGTGGTGGAGTTGGGTTCTCATCTGGGTGGGCCTCGTGCTCATCCTGCTTGGCGTGCTCGGTGCACTGGGCTACTGGCTCTTCAAGAAGGTCGTCCTCCTGCAGGGCGAGCTGGCGGGCCTCGAGGTTCTCCTCGAGGCGTTCGAGAAGCGTGCGCAAACGCTCGTCTCATTCACGCCTCCACGGAGCAATGCGATCGTTCGCGGTCTCCGCGAGGTCCAAGTCGAGCGAGGTGCGCTGAAAGAAGCGCTCGACGAAACCAAAGAGCAGCGTCACGAGCAACGCCTCGAGCGTGGCCGTGAGCTGACGACCGCAGACCCGTTTCAATATGAACACCTTGTGAAAGGCAACTGACACCATGCCGAATCTGACTGGCCCACACCTCATCATCATCCTGGTGATCGTCCTGTTGCTCTTCGGCGCCCCGAAGCTCCCGGGCCTCGCGAAGAGCATCGGACAGTCGATGCGCATCTTCCGCGGTGAAGTCAAGAACATGAAGAAGGACGACGAGGTCGACGGCACGCCGTCGACAGACGTGTACTCGCAGCCTGCTGCCGCTGCGCCACAGGCGCCCGCCGCGCCGCAGGCACCTGTGACGCCTCCCGTTCAGAACTCCGCTCCGGCAGCGCCGGCTCCTGAGGCGCCCGCTGCCCCGAGCTCCGACGCCAGGGGCACCACTGGTCCATCCAACTGACGTGACCCTCCAGCCAAGCGAGGGGCCGTCCCCGGTCGAAGCACCGAAGGCGACGCCGAAGAGAGCGAAGAAGGACCGCAGGCGCGATCCTGACGGGCGCATGCGCCTCGCGGAGCACCTCATCGAGTTCCGCAACCGGCTCATCATCTCCGCGATCGGCATCGTGCTCGGCATGGTGGGCGGCTTCCTGCTCACGGACTGGGTCTTCAACCTGATGGCCGCCCCCATCCACGACATCGCTGAGACCCGCGGTCGAACGGCGGACCTGAACTTCCAGAGCATCACGGGCGCCTTCGATCTGCGACTGCAGATCTCCCTCGGCCTCGGTGTGATCCTGTCCTCGCCGGTCTGGCTCTACCAGATCTGGATGTTCGTCGTCCCCGGACTCAAGAAGAACGAACGGTGGTACGCCATCGGCTTCGTGGGGACGGCGATCCCGCTGTTCCTCGCTGGTGTCTGGGTCGCCTGGCTGCTGATGCCCCGCATCGTCGAGGTCATGGTCAGCTTCGCGCCTGAGGACAGCGCGAGCCTCATCAGCGCTGGCGACTACTACAAGCTCATCATGACGCTGTGCATCGCGGTGGGCATCGCCTTCGTGCTCCCGGTGATCCTCGTCATGCTCAACTTCGCGGGCGTCATCACGGGCTCAGCGATTCTCAAGGGGTGGCGCACGGCCGTGCTGCTCGTCGCGCTCTTCGCGGCGATGGCAACGCCGTCGGCTGACGTCCTCTCCATGTTCTTCCTGATGGCCCCAATGCTCGGCCTGTACTTCCTCGCCGTCGGCATCGCCATGATCAACGACCGACGGCGCGCGAAGAAGCACAAGAAGTTCGAGGCCGAGCTGGCGGCGGCCGAAGCGTCGGCTGCATGACCCCGAGCCCGTCCGAGCGCTTCGCGGCCAGCAGGTCCCGCGCTCAGCTGCAGCAGTTCGAGCTGTTCCGTCGCGAACTGAGCTTCGACCTCGACGAGTTCCAGATCGCGTCCTGCGCGAGCGTCGAGGCCGGCAAGAGCGTGCTCGTCGCGGCGCCGACGGGCGCTGGCAAGACCGTCGTCGCCGAGTTCGGCGTCTTCCTCGCCATGCGCCAGCCGAACGCCAAGATCTTCTACACGGCGCCGATCAAGGCGCTGAGCAATCAGAAGTTCAGCGAGTTCGTGCGCCGCTACGGCGAGAGCGAAGTCGGCCTCCTCACGGGAGACGTCAACATCAACCCGCGCGCGCGGATCGTCGTCATGACCACCGAAGTGCTGCGGAACATGCTCTACGCGGGCAGCGACCTGCTCGACGATCTCGCGTACGTCATCATGGACGAGGTCCACTACCTCGCCGACCGGTTCAGGGGTGCCGTCTGGGAAGAGGTGATCATCCACCTTCCCAGCGAGGTGCGACTCATCTCGCTGTCGGCGACGGTCTCGAACGCCGAGGAGTTCGGCGATTGGCTGCAGACTGTGCGCGGCGACACCGACGTCATCGTCTCCGAGGAGCGACCCACTCCGCTGTTCCAGCACGTGCTCGTCGGCCAGCGCCTCTACGACCTCTTCGAGACCCGTGACGGCGACATCGCCGACCGTGTGAACCCCGACCTCGTCCGGGCCACGCAGGGCGGCGGCGGGCGGCGCGAAGACGGCCGCGACCGCGACCGCGTCGGACGCAGGGGCCGGGGGAGCAGCTGGAAGGAGCAGCGATTCCAGACGGCCAGGGCCGACCGAGCGGGCCTGACCCGCATGCTCGACGATGCCGACATGCTGCCTGCCATCAACTTCATCTTCAGCCGCAAGGGGTGCGACCAGGCCGTCTCCCAGGTGCTTCGCGCCGGCGTCTCGCTGACGACTCGCGAGGAACGCGACGAGATCCGCTGGATCGTCGAGGACCGCTGCCGCAACCTCCTCGATCAGGACCTCGCGGTCCTGGGCTACTACGAGTGGACGGAAGCCCTCGAGCGCGGCATCGCCGCCCACCACGCGGGGCTGCTGCCTGCGTTCAAGGAAGTCGTCGAGGAGCTCTTCCAGCGCAAGCTCGTGAAGCTCGTCTTCGCGACCGAGACGCTAGCGCTCGGCATCAACATGCCGGCCCGCACGGTCGTGCTGGAGAAGCTCGAGAAGTTCAACGGCGAATCGCGAGTGCCCATCACTCCCGGCGAGTACACGCAGCTGACCGGACGAGCAGGCCGCCGTGGCATCGACATCGAAGGCCACGCAGTCGTGCAGTGGGTCGGCGGAATGCATCCCCAGGCGATCGCCTCGCTCGCCTCGCGTCGCTCCTACCCGATGAATTCGAGCTTCAAACCGACCTTCAACATGGCGGTCAACCTCATCGACCGGTTCGGACGCGCGCGTACCCGCTCCGTGCTCGAGTCATCGTTCGCGCAGTTCCAGGCGGACAGAGCAGTCGTCGACCTCGCGAAGCGAGTGCGTCAGCAGGAGGAGGCCCTCGCGGGCTACGAGGACGGCATGAACTGCCACCTCGGCGACTTCTTCGAGTACTCGCGCATCCGCCGCGAGCTCAACGATCTCGAGCGCAAGCGCATCCCCCACGACGAGGCGCACCAGCACGCCGCGCGCGAGCGCAGGCAGGCGAAGCTGACGCAGCTCCAGAACGCCCTCAAGCGGCACCCCTGCCATGTCTGCCCGGACAGGGAGCAGCATGCTCGCTGGGGTGAGCGCTACTGGAAGCTGAAGCACGACAACGACAAGCTGACCCGGCAGATCGAGTCGAGAACGGGCGCCGTCGCGCAGGTCTTCGACCGGATCACCGAACTCCTGCTGGATCTCGGCTACCTGGCCCCCGCCGACAGCGGCGACAAAGACCTCGCCGTGACCGACCACGGCCGCACGCTCGCGCGCATCTACGGCGAGCGTGACCTGCTCATCGCCGAGTGCCTGCGCAGACAGGTGTGGAACGAGCTGAACCCCCAGCAGCTTGCCGCCATGGCTGCAGTCCTCGTCTACGAGCCGCGCCGCGAAGAGGAGACCCTCGAGGAGTACCAGCTTCCTCGCGGAGCGTTCCGCGGGGCCATGCAGACCACCGAGAAGCACTGGCAGTCGCTCGACGAGCTGGCCGAGAAGTACCGCGTGCCACGCTCGTCGCGCCTGGCCACGAACCTCGCCCCCGCCATCTTCCACTGGGCGCATGGCGCCGAGCTCGAGCGAGTCCTCGAGGAGTCGAACCTCGCGGCGGGCGACTTCGTGCGGTGGTGCAAGCAGGTGCTCGACGTGCTCGACCAGATCGAGAAGGTCGCAGAGGGCAAGTTCGCGACGACAGCCCGACAGGCGTCCAGCAGCGTGCGTCGGGGCATCGTTGCCTATTCGGGGGTGGGGTGAGGTCCGTCTGGCTCTCCCTGATGGCTGCCGTTGCGGGTGGCCTGCTGCTGAGAGCCGCCTTCCCAGGACCCGCGCTGTGGCCGCTTGCCTTCGTCGGCATCGGGCTCGTGCTCTGCTCCCTCATGCACCGTTCCGCCGGAGGAGCGTTCCTCGTGGGCCTGGCCTCCGGGCTCGCCTACTACTTCCCGCTCATCGCCTGGGCTTCGCTCTTCCTCGGCCCTATCCCGTGGAGTGCGCTGAGCATCCTCTCGTCGCTGTTCTGGGCCGGGGGAGCGGTGCTCATCGCGCTCGCCTACCGTCGTCTCACGGCGCGCTGGGAGGGCGGCGCGCGACGCTTGGTCCTCGTCCCGGCGGCGGTCGCGGGGCTGTGGACGCTGCGCGAAGCGATCTACTCGGCCTGGCCGTACGGAGGCTTCGCCTGGGGGAGAGTGGCACAGTCGCAGTCGGCGAGTCCCTTCGCTGAGCTCGTGTCGTGGCTGGGACTCTCGGGCATGGGCTTCGTCATGGTCTTCCTCGTAGCGCTGGCCCTGGAGCTGGGGCGGGCCCGGGTCAGACCCGTGACCTGGGCGACGGCTGCAGCAGCCGTTCTCGTCGTCGCGGTTGTCCCCATCTACCCGACGAACGAGATCGGTTCCGCGCGGATCGCCGCGGTCCAGGGTGACACCCCAGAGGCCGCCTACTTCGTCGACGGAGACCCCGGAGACGTCTTCCTCGGCCATGTCGATGCGACCCTCACCATCCCGGATGACGCCGATGTCGACGTCATCCTGTGGCCAGAGGGCTCGATCGACCTCAACCCGAAGACCTCGACCGGAGTGCGCCGCACACTGGACCAGCTGAGCGAGCAATACACTGCCCCGATCGTGGCGAACGCCGTGACGGTCGAGGAGGGCGCGACCGCCGACGACGACCGGTTCTTCAATTCGCAGTTCGTCTGGGACGCGGAGAACGGCTGGGGCGACCAATACGACAAGAAGCACCCGATTCCGTTCGGCGAGTACGTCCCGGATCGCGAGTTCTGGTACTCCTTGGCCCCCGACCTGATCGGCCTGATCGGGCGCGGCTATTCGCCGGGGGAGCGCGACAGCATCCTCGAGGTCGGTGACATCAGGGCAGGCACCTACATCTGCTACGACATCGTCGATGACGTGCTGATCCGCGACGCGGTCCTCGAGGGGGCCACCGTGCTCTTCGCACCGAGCAACAACGCCGACTTCGGGAAGACCGACGAGCCGGCACAGCAGCTCGCGTTCGCACGGCTGCGCTCGATGGAGACGGGCCGCTCCATCGTGCAGGCGTCGACCGTGGGCTTGAGCGCCATCTACTCACCCGAGGGCAGCGTGCTCGCCGAGCTGCCCTGGTACGAGCCAGGTGTCATGATCGTGGATGTCCCGCTTGCCGATGGCCTCACCCCAGCGGTGCTGTTCGGGCGCGGTATCGAGGTCACCCTCGCGGTGCTCGGGCTGGGCCTGCTGGTCGGCGCAGGGAGCTCGAAGACGCAGCGGATGAGCATCGCGACCGCGCGCATCCCGCAACGCTAGCCGAGCCGGATCAGTCCGAGACGGACGAGGCGGTGGTGCGGCGACCGGACACACGAAAGGGACGAAGCCTGGAGGCCTCGTCCCTTTCGACAGTCACGGTCGCTCGCTGAGCGACCTGCGGGGGTCAGACGTCTTTCGCGCCCTTGGTTCCGCGCCGTGAGCGCAGGAACGTGAGCCGCTCCTGGAGGACCTCTTCGAGCTCCTCCCGCGTGCGACGCTCGAGCAGCATGTCCCAGTGAGTGCGCTGGTGCTTCTGCTCCGGCGCCTCATAGGCGACCTGCTCGCCGCCCTCGTCAAGCAGACGACCCTCGTTGCCGCTCTTCGGCGACGCCCAGACCTCGGGCACCTCCGCTTCAGCGGCGAAGGTGACGGCGAAGCGCTCACCCAGGGTCGTCTCGTACGTTCGCACCTGGCGGTCGACAAGGACAACGCCCTCGTCACTCTGCAGGCTCTGTGCGCCGAGCCGCATTCCGCGCAGACTCCGATCAGCCATTGCTGACCTCCTCTCCTCGTCAGTGCGGTTCTACTTCTATCGTCCCAACGTCCCATTGTGCCGGGGTATTCCCGCGCGTTCCCTCTTTTCCTTCGAAACTCACACATTCCTGCGGCTTCGAACAACCTCGACGGCAAGATCCGCGCGATCCGTCACGAGACCGTCGACGCCTCGGTCGAGGAGCTCCGCCATCTTCGACGGGTCGTTGATCGTCCATACGTGCACTTCCGGAACGTGGCGGTGGAAGGCTCGCAGCCTCGCGGGGGAGAGCAGGTCGATGCGCGCGGCTCGCTCGGGAATCTGCACCGCAGAGACGCCCCGGAGCGCTCGATGGAGCATCCGTCGCGACCGCAGTGACATTGCGACGAGCGCAGCTGCGATGGCGGAGCTCGCGGCACCGCGAGCTGCGTCTGGAATGAGGTTCGCGGTCAGCTGCAGGCGACGAGCTGAGAAGGACGTGACGAGCACTCGTCGCTGCGCGTTGGCCCGTCGCACGGCGGCAGCGACGGCGTCGACCGCATCCGCTGACTTCACGTCGATGTTGAATCGAGCCTGGGGGAACGCGTCGAGTGCTTCATCGAGGGGCAGCAGCCGCGCGCCAGGAGTGCGCCCGGCCGAGGTCAGCCGCGAGAGCTCGGCGACGGGGGAGTCGGCGAGGCTGCGATCGCTCCCGTCGAAGCCCTCGAGGGTCGCGTCGTGCCAGAGCACCGCGCGCCCGTCGCTCGATGCTCGCGCATCCGTCTCGATGTGCGTGGCGCCGACGTCGAGGGCGGCACGGAAGGCTTCGCTGGTGTTCTCAGTGGCCCGCAGCGCGAGCCCGCGGTGGGCAAGGACACGTGGGGGAGCGCCATCCAGGTACGGGTGCTGCATGCGTCCTACGGTAGTGCGCCCGGCCCTCGTCACGCCCAATAGAATCGAGCACATGGCTGAACAGATTCTCAACCCGCTGGCCGCCGGAGCACTCGAGGGCAAGCGCGCGCTTGTCACGGGTTCCTCCCGCGGCATCGGCGCGGACACCGTCAAGTTCCTCGCGCAGGCTGGCGCCAAGGTCGTCGTGAACTACCGCAACAAGGAAGCGCGGGCCGTCAAGCTCGTCGACGCGATCTCGGCCGATGGCGGCACCGCGATCGCCGTCGGCGCCGACCTCACTGACGCCGCGAGCCGCCAAGAGCTCTTCTCGACCATCGAGCGCGAGTATGGGGGCCTCGACGTGCTTGTCCTCAACGCCTCCGGCGGCATGGAGTCGGGCCTCGGCGAGGACTACGCGCTGAAGCTCAACCGCGACGCGCAGGTCGAGACGCTCACGGGCGCCCTCGAGCTCATGCGCGACGGGGGCCGTGTCGTCTTCGTCACGAGCCACCAGGCGCACTTCATCCGCACGACGCCGACGATGCCCGAGTACGAGGCAGTCGCCAGCTCGAAGCGCGCAGGGGAGGATGCTCTCCTCGAGCGCGTTCCGGAGCTCGCTGAGCGTGGCATCGAGTTCGTCGTCGTCTCCGGCGACATGATCGAGGGCACGATCACCGCCACGCTGCTCGATCGCCTCAACCCGGGCGCGATCGCCGCCCGTCGCGAAGAAGCCGGCAAGCTCTACAACGTGCAGGAGTTCGCAGCCGAGGTGACGAAGGCCGTCATCGAGCCGGTTCCCGCTGACAACATCCGCCTCATCGGCGACACATCGGGCTTCGCAACCGGAGCCTAGACGCGGGGATCCTGCCTTCACGAATGACCATGCCCGGACCATCTGGTCCGGGCATGGTCATTCCTGGTATCGCCGAGGAGCGTCGACGACCTGGAGGTCAGGCGTTCTTGAGCGAGTTCGTCGCGAGCTTCCGGCCTGGTCCATCCTCGAACAGCTCCTGGAGCTGGAGGAGGTGCTCACGCCAGCCATCGCGGTACTTGGCCACGTGGATCTCGGCATAGTCACCGCGGGGGAATCCCTGCTCGAGCACTCTCACCTTGCTCTTCTTGTCCTTCTGCTGGACAACGATGAGAACGACATCGGTCTCGAAATCGCCGGATTTCGTCTTCCACGTGAAGTGGAGTTCCTCCGGGGCGTCGATCTTGGTAATGTTTCCCGTGGTGATCCGGGGTTTCTTCTTACCGGGTCGAAGTGACCGAGCCGTGATCTTCGCGCCACGTTTGGTCTTGAACTCGGAATCGGCCCACCAGAGCTCGCGCAGGTCTTCATCGACAAGCGCTTGCCAGATGAGCTCAGCTGGAGCTTTGATCCGAACGCTGATGTCGATGCTGGGGGTGAACACCGCGCGGGAGGCTTCGGTCGCTACTTGCGGCTTTGTCCCACGAGCTGCCACGGGATGAAGAGTGCCAGCGAGTTCAGCAGGATGCCAGCCAGGAAGACCAGGAGGCGAAGTGTGTCGCCGTCGACCTGGAACGCCAGGCCGTAGCACCAGAGTCCGGCGCCGAAGATGATGATGCAACCGATGGCAATCAGAACGCTCACGAGTGTCGGCTCCCAGGATCTCGATGTGGCTCAGGCCACGAAGTCTGCCACGGCGAAGTACTCACCGTGCACTCACAGCCTACTTGATCACCGAGGCAGAACTGGCGCAGGCCAGCCTAGGTTCCACTACATCCGATAATGCACATTATGACATTACGAGCAGACTGTCTGTCCTCGTTCGCCGCGCCACGCCTCCTCCCCGCCGTCGACAGCATCCTGCGGCCAGGCCCGCACCCGCTCGATCCGGTCCCGGTCTGCCTCGACGACGACGCTGTACGGCTCACCGAGCTCTGACGGAGTCGACGCCCCGGGCGATTCGCCCGAGCCGATCGAGAATCACGCCAGAATCGATCGAGCACGGAGCCTGCTGCGCGAAGGATAAGACGCGCGAACGCTCTTGCGCGGCCATCGGACGAGATCGGGCTTTTCGTCGTCTTACCGGTCTTTACGTCGCGTGACCCAGGCGCCATTCGAACTCCCCGGCCAGCGGGATGCTGAGGGCATCATGAGCGAGTCAGACACGCACCCCGCAGCCACCACCCGCAAGCGCCTCTCCTTCCTGGCCTTCGTCGAGCACACGCGCGTGTCCTCGAACCGCTCGCTCGGACTCCAGGAAGGCCTCGAGCTCTTCGAGTACGCGGAGGACCTCGGCTACGACACCGGCTACGTGCGTCACCGCCACCTGGAGACGTACCTCTCCTCGCCGTTCACGTTCCTCGCGGCGGTCTCGCAGCGTGCGAAGCGAATCCGGATCGGAACGAGCGTCACTCCCCTGCGATTCGAGCAGCCCGTGCGGCTCGCCGAGGACGCGGCGACGCTCGATCTGCTCTCGGAGGGCCGGCTCGAGCTGGGGCTGAGTTCCGGGTACGCGGCCACGGAGTCGACGTTCTCGCAGGCATTCGGCGAGATAGAGGGAGATGACATCAGGGCGCTCGTCGACGCTCGACTCTCGAGCTTCCTCGTCGCGCTCGAGGGGCGCACGGTCGCGACGGCCGAATCGGATCTCTCGTTTGCAAAGGCGGGTGCCGAGCTCACCGTGCAGCCGCACAGTCCGGGCCTGCGAGACCGCGTCGCCTACGGCGCTGGTGGCGGCACCAGTGCGAAGAAGACCGGCACGCGCGGGCTGCGGCTCCAGCTGTCGACGCTCAACACGGAAATCGGCGAGCTCGGCTTCGAGGACACCCAGGCCCAATCGATTCGCACGTACCGCGAAGAGCACGCCAAGGTGCGCTCATCCCCCTCCTTCGCGTCCGTGAGTCGCGCCATCGCGCCCTTTGATTCGACGACGGAACGCGCTGAGCTGGAGTGGCTGCTCGAGCGCGACGCCGAGCGCGCAGCCAATGTCGGCGAGGGGCCGCTGCCCTTCCAGTTCGGCCGGGTCGCGCACGGATCAGGCGAGCAGATCGCCGAGGCGCTCATCGACGATGCGGGCATCCACGCGGCTGACGAGCTGGTCATCGCACTCCCCTTCGATTACCCGGCCGAGACGCAGCGGCGCATCCTGCGTCAATTTGCCGAGGACGCCGCGCCCCACCTCCCCTTCCTGCGCTGACTGGAGTCACCGCCGGAGCGCTGCAGCTTGCGGCCGAGCGGCAGGACAGGCACGGTTCGACCCCTGGCGTGGCCTGACGATCGGCCTTGCCGCTAGCCTGGGCGGGACCCCACACCACGAGGAGCGCCGTGTTCGCCAACGCCCTGCTGATCGCCGTCGCCATCCTCGCCGCCATCCTGGTTGGGCTCGTCGCCCGCCGGGTCCTCGGTGTGCCGATCGGCTACATCCGCTCGATCATCGTCGGTGCGCTCGTCGTGATCGCCTCGATCCCGTTCGGCAACTGGATCATCCGGGAGACGGGCGTCGACCAGCTCGAAGACGGGGAGACCAATTTCACGGTCGTCGTCGTTGTCGTCCTCCTCGCCGTCTCGTGGATCTTCGCGCTTGGCGTGCTGATCCTCGTGGCCCTCGAGGCGACGATCCCGACCAGGGCCTTCCCCAACCCGATCGAGCTCGTGCGCTCCGCGATTCGCCGCAGGAGCCGCACGAAGCGGTACCTGCAGATCCTCACGATCGCCTCGCGCGACGGCGCAGGGTGGCTCCTGCACGGACGCCGGAGCACTGCCACCGAGGGGCGCACGACCGCTCAGCAGCGAGCGGATGCGCTGGTCACGACGATCAACAACGCCGGCGTCACCTTCGTGAAGCTCGGCCAGGTGCTCTCGACGAGGCGAGACCTCGTGCCAGAGCCCTACCTGTCCGCCCTCGCTCGGCTGCAGTCGAACGCCACGACCGTGCCATGGCCCGAGATCGAAGCGGTGCTCAAGAGCGAGCTCGGGGTGCCGCTGGACACCGTGTTCGGGGAGATCGACTCCACTCCCCTGGCCGCGGCCTCCGTCGCCCAGGTGCACCGCGCCCGCCTGGTCGACGGCACACCCGTGGTCGTCAAGGTCCAGCGACCTGACGCGCGTGCGCAGGTCGAGGCCGACGTCGACATCATCGGGCGCCTCGCGGACCGCGCGGAGACTCATACGGCACTCGGCAGGGAGATGCGTCTCTCCGCGATGGCTGCCGGCTTCACGACCACGCTCGCTGAAGAGCTGGACTACCGGGTCGAGGCCCGCAATGTGCACATGATCGAGAGCACGATGCGCGACATCCACGCGGGGTCGCCGAGACTCCAGGAGATCGCTGTCCCCTCCGTCTACGCCGCGGCAAGCACCCGCAGGGTGCTGACGATGGATGTCATGGACGGCAGCCCGCTGAGCTCAGCTGACGAGCGGCTCGGAGCGCTCGGCCCGGAAGCACGCCATGACCTCGCTCAGACGCTCATGGAGACAGTTATCGAGCAGATCCTCGTCTACGGCGTCTTCCACGCGGATCTGCATCCAGGGAACGTGTTCATCCGTGACGACGGCTCGCTCGGCCTGATCGACTTCGGGGCGATCGGGATCGTCCAGCGAAGTCAGCGCGAACATCTTGCGGCCTTCCTCCTCTCCGCGGCGAGCGACGACGACGTGTCAGCGGCAGATGCGCTCCTCCTCATCGTGGATGCGCCGGAGGACCTCGACGTCGACGCGTTCCGACACGACATCGGGATAGCGCTCACCTCGGTCCAGCACTGGCCGCGCGGAGAGGGATCGATCTTCACGATGATGCTCGACGTCATCCGGAAGCACCACCTGGCGC
The DNA here is from genome assembly GCF_015351275.1 of Pseudoclavibacter sp. VKM Ac-2867. NCBI lineage: Bacteria > Bacillati > Actinomycetota > Actinomycetes > Micrococcales > Microbacteriaceae > Pseudoclavibacter > Pseudoclavibacter sp. VKM Ac-2867. The sequence goes on along the minus strand of NZ_JADKSL010000006.1, from coordinate 184,653 downwards.
TTCCCTCCACCTTGGCGTCCGCGTTCCGCAGTTTCGCGACGCTCGAGGGCTGCCTGCGAGTGATCGAGCCCGACTTCGACTTCGTGCAGCGGGCGCTGCCGTTCGTGCCCGAGCTGCTGAAGCAGCTGCTCGCCCTCAAGCGGGTCATCGGCACGGCTCAGGCGAAGGCCGCCGTCGCTGCCGCATACGCGGCGCGAATGCCGAACCGCATCGACACGATCGTCTCGAAGCTGGAGGACGGCGAGTTGAGCGTGCGAGTGAGTCCGTTCTCGGACCGCCAGGACCGCAGCTGGCTCGGCGGGCTGGTGAGCCGGGGAATCGACACCGCGGTCGCGCTGACTGCGGTGATCCTCGCGATCGTGCTCGTGGTCGCGGGAGGCGGCCCGACACTGGCTCCTGGCCTGGAGCTCTTCAACCTGCTCGGCGCCGTGATCGGCCTCCTCGGCTTCTTCGGGATCCTCCGCTCGATGCTGAGGTCCATCGTCGGCGCGCGTGGTCAGGCCTTCTCCGACTGAGACGGTGAGCGCTCTTCCGCTCTGGCGCGCGCGACCCGCTTGCTGATCACGAACCGCCACATCAGCCCGAGGCCGAGGAACCAGAAGGGCAGGACGATGAGGCCCGCACGAGTGTCCTCCCCCAGGAACAGCGCGACCAGGATGAAGGCGAAGAACGCCAGCACGACCCAGGGCATGAAGCGTCCGCCCGGCATCTTGAACTTCGAGGCCTCATGGAGCTCAGGACGCTTCTTCCGGAACATGAGGTAGCTGACCAGGATGAACGTCCAGGTGGCGATGAAGTTCAGCGAGCTCACCGAGGTCACCACGGTGAACGCGGCCATCACGTTGTCACCGAGAGCCAGCACCGGGAGGGCCGCGAACAGGAACGCCGTCGTGAAGAAGACGCCCTGCGTCGGCACGCCGCGTGCATTCAGGAGCCCGAACCGCCGGGTGGCCTGACCGTCCTTCGCGAGGCCGTACAGCATCCGCGTCGACGAGTAGAAGCCGGAATTGGCGCTCGAGGCCGCCGACGTCAGCACGACCAGGTTCACGACGATCGCCGCGGCCGGGAAGCCGATGAGTTCGAACATGGACGTGAAGGGACTCACCCCGGGCTCGATCAGGTTCCACGGAGTGACTGACATGATGATGACCAGGGCCCCCACGTAGAAGACGAGGATGCGAACGACCACCGAGTTGATGGCCTTCGGCAGGTTCTTCTCCGGGTCCTCAGCCTCGGCTGATGCCGTTCCGACGAGTTCGATGCCGACGAAGGCGAAGACCCCCATCTGGAACCCCAGGATGAAGCCGCTGATCCCGAACGGGAACATGCCGCCCTGATCCCACAGGTGGGAGACGGACGCCGTCACACCGTCCGCACTCGTGAACCCGGTCACGAGCAGGACGATGCCGACGGCGATCAGAGCGAGGATCGCGACGACCTTGATGATCGCGAACCAGAACTCCGTCTCGCCGAACGCCTTCACGGGCTGCAGGTTCAGGAGGAGCAGGCCGATCGCCGTCGCGATCGCCGGTGCCCATGCAGGGATGTCGTCGTTGAAGAACGCCACGTACCCGGTGATCGCCACGATGTCGGCGATGACCGTGATGACCCACGCCAGCCAGTACGTCCAGGCGACCACGTACCCGGCCCAGGGCCCGATGAGGTCAGCAGCGACATCCCCGAAGGTCTTGTATCCGAGGTTGGAGAGCAGCAGCTCCCCCAGCGCGCGCATCACGAAGAAGAGCGCGAACCCGACGATGGCGTACACGAAGATGATGGAGGGACCCGCGAGACTGATCGTCGTCCCCGAGCCGAGGAAGAGCCCCGTTCCGATCGCACCGCCGATGGCGAGCAGCTGCAGGTGGCGGGACTTGAGCCCACGTCGGAGACCGTCGTTGCCCGTCTCATCGCCGTGTGGATGCTGCGCTTCGGTCTGGATTGCCCTGCTGGTCACCGGAACCCCCTCGATGCTGGTCGATGCCGAACCCACGAATTCTAGTAGTGGCTCAGGAAGCTCGACTACCGGGTCTACATTGGTCGCATGCACGATCTGCGCACTGCGCGACCCGAGGCCGCCGCCGCCTCTCACCACCGCACAAGCGGCACCCTCCTCGCCCGCTCGGCGGTCGGCGTCGCCGCCATCGGCATCGTCTTCGGCGACATCGGCACGAGCCCCCTGTACGCGCTGCGGGCGGTGTTCTCGGAGCATGACGGTGTCGTGCAGCCCAGCATCGCGCACGTGTACGGACTCATCTCGCTCATCATCTGGGCCGTGACGTTGCTCGTGACCGTCAAGTACGTCCTCTTCGTGCTCAGGGCCGATCACGAGGGCGAGGGCGGCATCCTTGCGCTCTCGACCCTGATCGGGCGCCGACTCCGCGGGTCCCGGCGCGCCATGGCCGCGACGACCCTCGTCGGCATCATCGGCGCCGCCCTGTTCTTCGGGGACAGCGTCATCACCCCGGCGGTCTCTGTGCTCTCCGCGGTCGAGGGACTGGAGATCGCGCTTCCCGGCACCGAGGCGCTCGTCGTCCCCATCGCGCTGGCCGTGCTCGTCGGGCTCTTCGCGCTGCAGCGCTTCGGCACGGGTGGCATCGGTCGCCTCTTCGGGCCGATCATGCTGATCTGGTTCATCACCCTCGCGTGCCTCGGCATCCCCCACATCCTGGCGCATCCCGAGATCCTGGCGGCCTTCTCCCCGCACCACGCCATCGCCTTCATCATCGGCGAACCGCTCATCGCGGGCGTCGCCCTCGGCGCTGTCGTGCTGGCCGTCACCGGAGCGGAGGCGCTCTACGCGGACCTCGGCCACTTCGGCCGCTCCCCCATCTCGAAGGCGTGGCTCTTCGTCGTCTTCCCGGCTTTGACGATCTGCTACCTCGGGCAGGGCGCCCTCGTCATCGAGGATCCGTTGGCCATCGACAACCCGTTCTTCCGGATGGCACCAACCTGGGCCGTGTTCCCCCTCATCGGCCTCGCGACGCTCGCGACGGTCATCGCGTCCCAGTCCGTCATCTCCGGCACCTTCTCTGTCGCGAGGCAGGCCATGCGGCTCGGCTTCCTCCCGAATCTCACGGTCAAGCACACGTCCCGCGCGTCCATCGGGCAGATCTACATCCCGGTCGTCTCGCTGCTCCTGCTCGTGCTGATCATCGGCGTCGTCCTCGGGTTCCGGAACTCGGAGAACCTGGCGGCCGCCTACGGCCTGGCGGTCACCACCACGTTCCTGCTCACCTCCTCGCTGTTCATCGTGTACCTCCGCCTCGTGTGGGAGTGGCCCTGGTACCGAGTCCTCATCGTGACGGTCCCCATCGTCGTCCTCGAGCTCGCCTTCTTCGTGTCGGGACTCGTGAAGTTCTTTGCCGGTGGCTGGCTCCCGCTCGTCCTGGCTGGTGCCCTCATCCTGACCATGCTCACCTGGAAACGCGGTCGCGAGATCGTCACCGGACGACGGGAGCGCCTCGAGGGCACACTGCAGGAGCTCATGCGCCGCCTGCTCCTGGACCAGCCGACCCGCGTGCCTGGGTGGGCCGTCTACCCGCACGGCGGGGCACGCACCGCTCCCCTGGCGCTTCGGCTCAACACTCGCGTCAACCACGCGCTCCACGAGCACGTGCTGCTCGTCCGAGTCGCGACCGCGGACGTGCCCCACATCCCGGAACGTCGGCGCTGCACCATCGACGACATCGGGCCGGCCCCGGAGGGCCTCGTGCACATCACCCTGACGTACGGGTTCCTCGACCGCCGCGACGTTCCCCTCTCACTCCGGGACGCACGCCTCGCGGGCACCGTTTCGCAGTTCGACAACGAGAGCGCGATCTTCTTCCTGTCTCGGATCGCCCTCCGGCCGGGCCACGCCAGCGGCATGGCCACGTGGCGCGCCAAGCTCTTCGTACTCATGTCCCGCGGAGCCTCTTCGCCGGCCGCGCAGTTCGGGCTTCCCCCCGAGCAGACGGTTGAGATCTCCCCGCAGGTGCTGCTCTAGGAGCGGTCGGCCTCCGCCTTCGCGAAACCGGTCAGGTATGCGGGCACCAGCACGGACGCCGTGAACAGGAGCGTGAGCACGAAGGTGCACGTCATGACCGTGAGCAGGTCGTAAGCGCCGCCGGAAATCCAGAAGCTGCAGAATGTCGCACCGGCTGCGGCGAGGATCGAATGGCCGATCGCGAGCGGCAGCACCCGCCGGCGCGTGTACGAACGCAGCCCGGTCGACACTCCCCGCTCAGCGGCGAGCGCCGCGACTGCACCGAGGATGCACAGCAGGAGCATCGCCAGCCAGCCGAGGAGCAGCGGCAGGAAGCCGCGCTGATCGAGCTGCACTCGACCGACCTCGGTGAGCAGCGCATAGCCGAAGAACATGACGAGGCCAACAGCCACGAGCGTCGGGACGAGTCGGCTGAGCACCTCGCGCTGGCTGGGCCGGAACGCGGCGAGGGAGATCGACGGGGAATCTTCGAGGGGGGCGGCGCTCACGCGGGTCAGTGTAGCCGCCGCAGACGACGAGACGGGGCGGCCCGGTGGGGCCGCCCCGTCTCGGAAACGGTGCTGCGTGTCTCGCGGTCGGTCAGACCCCGGGAGTCGTATCGCTCGTCGCGCCGGTCGGGTTCATGCCGCCCTGCTTGGAGAACGAGCCGACCAGCTGCTGCAGGTCGATGCCCGTGAGGGTCTTGAGCACCTCGGTGCCCTCGCCCAGCACGGAGCCGACCGTCTTCGTGACGGCACTGGCGCCGTCCGTCGAGATGACGGTGAGCTTCTCGATGTTGCTAATCGGGTCGGCCGCGGCGCGGACGATCTCCGGGAGGCGGGAGATGATCTCCTGCGCGATGGCAGCCTCGCCGTACTTCTGCAGCGCCTGCGCCTTGGCGTCCGTCGCGGCAGCCTCGGCGAGACCCTCAGCCTGGATCGCAGCGGCGCGAGCGTCACCCTCGGCGCGGATACCCGCTGCGAGCGCGATCTGGCGGTCACGGTCGGCTTCACCGGAGTACCGCACGGCGGCGGCGGCGGCCTCGGCGTCCTGGACGGCGGCGACCTTGTTGGCCTCTGCCGTGCGTGTGCGCTTGTAGACCTCGGCGTCGGTAGCCGCGTTCTCGGTGTCGCGGATGGCGTTGGCCTGCTGGACCTTCGCGTAGGCGTCGGCCTCGGCGGGCTTGCGGATCTCGATGTCGAGTCGCTCCTGAGTCACGAGAGCCTGCTCGATGAGCGCCTCGCGCTCCTGCTGGGCGACGAGCCGGTCCTGCTCGGCGCGAGCGAACTGACCGGCCGCTTCGGCCTCGGCGTTCGCTCGGTCGGTCTCGGCCTTGATCGACGCCTGGCGCAGTCGGAGTTCCTTCTCACGTTCCGCGATGCGCTCGGATGCCTCGATCTTGGCGAACTCGGAGACCCGAGCAGCCTCAGCCTCGCTGACCTCTGCGACCTGGCGCGCACGAGCGGACTCGGAACGGCCGAGGTTCTGCAGGTAGTCGCTACCGGGGGTCGAGATGTCGGAGATGTTGAGGAGGTCGACCTGCAGGCCCTGCTCGATGAGGTCGGCCTTCGTCTCCGACACGACTCGGTCGGAGAGGCTCTTGCGGTCGGAGATGATCTGCTCGATCGTCATGTCGCCGACGATGGAGCGCAGCGAGCCCTCGAGCGACTCGCGGATGATGTCCGTGAGGGCCTCCTGCTGGTCGAGGAAGCGCTGGGCCGCGCGGCGAACGCCTTCCTCGGTGCCGGACACCTTGAAGTTGATGGATGCCTTGATGGCGATCTTGATGCGGTTCTTGTCGACACCCTCGACCTGGATTCCGATCTGACGCTGCTCGAGCGAGAGGGCGAAGCCCTGCTGCAGGATGGGCCACACGAAGGTGCGGCCGCCGATGACGACGCGCTGCCCCGTCATGTCGCTCTGCGCCTTCTGGCCGGCGCCGCGACCGACGATGATGAGCGCCTCGTTCGGCGGGACGCGTCGGATGCGCGACGCGATGAACACTCCGAGGGCGAGCAGCGCGATGATGATCGCGATGACGCCGATCACAGTGACGTTGGCAGTTATCAAGTCCATATGGTCGATTTCCTGTCGTGGAGGTCGTGGGTGGTCATGCTGTGGTCATGAGGCGCCCGACGGCGCAGGGAGTCGGCCAGCTGGGCGTCTCCCGATCAGATGGATTCGCGTTCGACTTTGACGCGCGAACCGAGGTGCTGCACGACGCGGATGCGCGCGCCCTGCTCGATCTCACCGTCGGCGAACGCGAGGCGTCGCTCGATCTCGTGGGACCCATCGAGCGCGACCTCTCCGCTTGAGATCGTGATCTTGGACATCGCCGTGCCGGTGTCTCCCGTGACGTCCCGGGGCACGCCGTCGCTGCTTCTCGACAGGTTGCGCACGAGCAGCGACGAACCGACGTAGGCGATGAGGCCGATGACGATCGCGACGATGTAGGCCCAGAACTGCGGCAGGCCCATGCTGTCGGTGATGGCGCCCGAGGCGCCGAAGACGACGAGCGCGACGGCCAGGCCGGGAACTGAGAGCAGCCCGCCAGCATCGACGTCGAGGACTTCCCCGAAGAAGAGCGAGAAGACCAGAAGCCCCAGGCCGATCGCTCCGATGATGATGAAGACGGTCATGACGGTGAGCTCCCTGGTGGCCGCGTGCGGCGGGGTGTCCCGCCGCCTCGCGTTGATTCTACCGAAGGCTGAGACACCGCGGCGCGGAGACCTCTCCGGCGCGGCGGCGCCTCAGCCTGCATTCCGACGGAGATCAGGCTTCTCCGAAGCCGGAGCTGATGAGCGCCGCGATCTCGGATACGGCCCGCTCGGCCTCCGCGCCCGTTGCCGAGACCTCGATCTCCTGCCCCTTCGAGGCCCCGAGGGAGATGATCCGGAGCAGGCTCTCCGCGTCGGCCCCGCCGATCGTGATCTGCGCATCGAACTTCCCTGCCGCCGATACCAGCTGGGCCGCTGGCCGTGCGTGGAGCCCCTGCTCGTTGACGATCTCGACCTTGGTGCTCACGCGAGGAGCCGCGGCCTCGTCCTCAGCCGACGGTGCCGTCACCCCGTTTCCTGGCGCATCCTGCTCGCCGCCGTCCCTCTGCCAGGCCGACTCCCCCGCTTGCGACACGGCCTCCAGCGAAGCCCCTCCGGCCGCGGCGACGGCGGCAGCGACGGTGCCTTCCACGAGCGGCGCATCCACCAGGCGCACGTCCCCGGCGTCATCGTCGAGCATCTCGAGCACCGTCTCGGCGGTGAGGACAGCGGAGCCGAGGTCGGTGAAGACGGCAACTCCCTCTCCCGACTGCGCTGTCGCGACGGCGCGTTCGATCAGCTCGAAGCTCGTGCCGATGCGGCCGTCCTCGGTGCCGCCAGCAGCGACGATCGTCACGTCCTCGGCCATCTGTCCTGCAAGCTCGACGAGGCCCTCCGCGATCCGGGCAGAGTGTGACACGACGACGATGCCGACTGTCATGAAGCCGCCTCGACAGCCGCGCCAAGAAGGTAGGCGGTCGACTGCGCGCCCGGATCTCGGTGCCCGGCGCTTCGTTCGCCCAGGTAGCTCGCTCGGCCCTTCCTGGCGACGAGTGGCTCCGTCGCGGCCGCACCCTCTACGGCCGCGAACGCCGCGGCGCGGAGCACCGCGACGCCGTCGTCGCCAGCGGCGGCCGCCTTGCTCGCGGCGGAAGCGGCGGGAGCCCAGGCGTCGACCATGGTCTTGTCCCCCGGCTGTGCCTTGCCACGCTGCTGCAGCCCTGCCGAGGCCGCCTCGACGAAGGCAGCCACGTCCCCGGGCTCCAGCTCGGGCTTGCCCTTGAGCGCTACAGCACCCTTCAGGAAAGCCGTCCCGTACAGCGGTCCGGCCGCTCCGCCGACCGTGGAGATCAGCGTCGTCGCGAGCAGCTTCAGCACGTCGGCTGGCGTGGCATCCGCGTCGAGCGAGGAGAGCTTCCCGAGCGCGGCCTGGAATCCGCGATCCATGTTCTCCCCGTGGTCTCCATCGCCGATGTTGCGATCCAGATGGATGAGCTCAGTGCGGTTCTCGGCCATCGAGGTGGCGGAGAGCTCCACCCAGCGCCTCGCCCAGTTTCCGTCGAGTGTCATGTTCTACCTTCCCCACCGAAGTGCCGCTGTGTGCACCGGTGCATCCCACAATGCCGTGAGTTCGTCGTCGAGTCTGAGAACGCTGATCGAGCATCCTTGCATCTCGAGTGATGTCGTGAAGTTCCCGACGAGGTGCCTGGTTACCGTAATTCCGTGTTCCTTCAGCACCTGTGCGGCGCGACGGAACACGATGTAGAGCTCGATTTCTGGGGTGCCGCCCATTCCATTGACAAACAGCAGCACGTTATCGCCGGAGGCGAATGGCAGATCCTCGAGAATCGGGGTGAGCAGACGGTCGACAATCGCATCGGCAGGCTCGATCGCGATTCTCGCGCGGCCCGGCTCTCCGTGAATGCCGATCCCGATCTCGATCTCATCCTCGGCGAGGTCGAAGCTCGGCTCGCCAGCGTGCGGCACGGTGCAGGCCGAGAGGGCGACGCCCATGGACCTCGTGTTCGCGTTGACCCTGGTCGCGAGGTCTGCGACGGTGTCGAGGTCGTCTCCGCGCTCTGCCGCTGCCCCGGCGACCTTCTCCACCAGCACCGTTCCAGCGACTCCCCGCCGACCGGCGGTGTAGAGCGAGTCCTTCACGGCGACGTCGTCGTCCACGAGGACCGTCCGCACCTCGATGTCCTCAGCCAGCGCAAGGTCGGAGGCCGTCTCGAAGTTCAGGACGTCGCCGGTGTAGTTCTTGACGATGTGGAGCACACCCCGACCGGCGTCCACGGCCTTCGTGGCCTCGAGGATGGGGTCAGGCGTCGGGGAGGTGAAGACCGGCCCTGGCACTGCAGCGTCGAGCATTCCGTAGCCGACCAGCCCGCCGTGCATTGGCTCGTGCCCGGAGCCGCCGCCGGAGACGATCCCGACCTTGCCCTCCACAGGTGCATCGTTTCGCACGAGGAATGCGGGCTCCGGCGCCACCCGCAGAATATCCGCGTGGGCCAGCGCCATACCCTCGAGCGCTTCCTTGACAACGTCCTTCGGATCGTTGATCAGCTTCTTCACGATCATCCTCTCGACGAGATTTCGGCAGCAGCATTGCAGCCACGCTCAGCCTAGTGCCGACGGCGGGTCACAATTCGGGAAATTCGCTCGTAACACGCACGTCAGAGTTGTTCCTGTGCCTAGGGTGAAGAACCGCTCAATCGCGGCACGGGCTCGCCCCGTATCGAACTTCCCAGAAAGGCAATCCCGTGGATCTAGGATCGATCTTCTTGGCCGAGCTGGTGGGCACCGCAGTGCTCGTCCTCCTCGGTTGCGGTGTCGTCGCCAACGTCGTCCTCAAAGACACGAAGGGCAATGGCGGCGGCTGGCTTCTCATCAACTTCGGCTGGGGCTTCGCCGTCTTCATCGGCGTGCTCTCGTCAGCGGCATCAGGCGGCCACCTCAACCCAGCAGTGACGCTGGGACTCGCGGCCAACACCGTCGTCACCGGCGGCTCCGTGGACGTCGCCGAAGTCGGGCTGCGCATCGTCGCTCAGCTCATCGGCGCCATCCTCGGTGCCGTCGTCGTCTGGCTCGCCTACAAGCTCCACTTCGACGACGAACCGGACGCTGGTTCGAAGCTCGCGGTCTTCGCGACGGGTCCGGCCAAGCGCAGCCTCGGCTGGAACACCGTGACGGAGATCATCGCGACCTTCGTCCTGGTCCTCGCCGTCATCGCATTCCAGAACTTCCCGGCCTTCTCGATGGCGAACACTGACTCGACGGCACCCGACATGGGCAGCCTCGGAAACCTCGCACCGCTCGCCGTCGCGATCGTCGTGGTGGCCATCGGTGCGAGCCTCGGTGGCCCGACCGGCTACGCCATCAACCCAGCCCGCGACCTCGGGCCGCGCCTCGCGCACGCCTTCCTTCCCATCAAGGGCAAGGGCGGCAGCGACTGGAGCTACTCCTGGGTTCCGATCGTCGGACCGATCATCGGCGGTGTCCTCGCTGGCCTCGTCGGCACAGCGATCCTTCCTGCCGCAGCTTCCGCCTTCGGCGCCTAGCACCCACAGGGCAACCTCGACGCTTTCTGGGCCGGAGTCTTCACAGTTCCGGCCCCGAAACTGTCTGCAGGACACCACCAGCGATGCTCGCGCCAGTCCCGCATCGTGTTTTTCACCGCTGGCACATCACCACCTCTGACAAGGGAGTCACTCCGTGAGCAAGTACGTCATCGCCATCGACCAGGGAACCACCTCCTCGCGAGCCATCGTCTTCGACCACTCCGGGTCGATCGTGTCCACGGGACAGCTCGAGCACGAGCAGATCTTCCCGAAGGCCGGCTGGGTCGAGCACGACCCCAAGGAGATCTGGAACAACACGCGCGAGGTCATCGGGCAGGCCCTCTCGAAGGCGAACATCACGAGGCACGACATCGCGACGATCGGCATCACGAACCAGCGCGAGACAGCCGTCGTCTGGGACAAGACCACCGGGGAACCCGTCTACAACGCCATCGTGTGGCAGGACACGCGCACGCAGCCCATCGTCGATCGGCTCGCGGCCGAGGGTGGCGTCGAGCGATTCAAGGACACCGTCGGACTCCCCCTCGCCACCTACTTCTCCGGAACGAAGATCGTCTGGATCCTGGAGAACGTCGAGGGTGCACGGGAGCGCGCCGAGGCAGGCGACCTGATCTTCGGCACGACTGACAGCTGGGTGCTCTGGAACCTCACCGGCGGCGTCAACGGAGGCGTCCATGTCACCGACGTCACGAATGCCTCCCGCACGCTCTTCATGGACCTCGAGACGCTCGCCTGGGACCAGTCGATCCTCGACGCATTCGGGGTTCCCGCATCGATGCTCCCTGAGATCAAGTCGTCCTCCGAGGTGTACGGCCACGCCAGCACGCAGTCGCTGCTGCGCGAGGTTCCCATCTCCGGCATCCTCGGTGACCAGCAGGCGGCGACGTTCGGCCAGACGGCCTTCTCCTCAGGAGAGGCGAAGAACACGTACGGCACCGGATCGTTCCTCATCTACAACACGGGCGAGAAGATCGTGAAGTCCGAGAACGGACTCCTCACGACGCTCTGCTACAAGCTCGGCGACGCGGCTCCCGTCTACGCGCTCGAAGGCTCGATCGCCGTGACCGGGTCGCTCGTGCAGTGGCTGCGCGACAACCTGGGCCTCATCAACTCGGCTCCGGAGATCGAAGAGCTGGCGAGCAAGGTCGAGGACAACGGCGGCACCTACATCGTCCCGGCGTTCTCCGGACTCTTCGCCCCGTATTGGCGACCGGACGCACGCGGCGCCATCGTCGGCCTCACGCGCTTCGTGAACAAGAACCACATCGCGCGCGCGGCCCTCGAATCCACGGCGTACCAGACCCGCGACGTCCTCGAGGCATCCAACGCGGACTCCGGCGTGCCCCTCGCGGAGCTGAAGGTCGATGGCGGCATGGTCGCGAACGACACGCTCATGCAGTTCCAGGCGGACATCCTGAACACGGATGTCGTGCGCCCCGTCGTCACGGAGACGACCGCCCTCGGCGCGGCCTACGCCGCTGGGCTCGCAGTCGGGTTCTGGAAGGACCTTGACGAGGTGTCCGCCAACTGGCAGGAAGACAAGCGCTGGACGCCGCAGATGCCGGAGGAAGAGCGCGAGCGTCTCTACCGGAACTGGAAGAAGGCCGTCTCGAAGACCCTCGACTGGGTTGACGAGGACGTCAAGTAGCGCGCCTGCGCACTTCCCGACGACCGAGGCCCTGAGCAGTTTCCTGCTGAGGGCCTCGGTCCGTCCTGGCGCGGCGGCGGCGAGTCGCTCACCTTGCCATCCCGCTGCGCCGATCGGCGACTGGCTTCACGCGGAGCGCGTCGCTGCCACCCACGCATCCAGCGTTGCGATCGCGCGGCCGGAGTCGATGCTGGTGGCCGCGTCGGCGATGCGCGCCGCGAGGCGCTCCCGGAGCGGCCGCTCCGCCGCTTCAGGCGTCACCGCGAGGTCGTAGGCCACGAGGCCCGCCGCCGCGTTGAGCAGCACGATGTCTCGGACAGCACCGTGCTGCTTCCCAGAAAGCACAGCGCGGGCGATGGCCGCGTTCTCCTCTGGCAGACCGCCGAGGAGCTCCCGCATGTCGTAGGTGCCGAGGCCGACATCCCGTGGGTGCAGATCGTGTTCGGTGATCGCCCCGTTCGAAACCTCCCAGATGTGGCTGTAGCCGGTGACGCTCAGCTCGTCGAGGCCATCGTCGCCCCGGAAGACCAGAGCGGTGGCGCCGCGGGTGCGGAAGACCCCGGTGATGAGCGGGATGGCTGCCTGGCGGGCGACCCCGACGGCGGACGCCTCGGGTCGAGCAGGATTCGTGAGAGGGCCGAGCAGGTTGAAGACCGTGGGAACTCCGAGCTCACCACGCACTTTCTTGGCATGGCGGAACCCCGGGTGGAACTGCGTGGCATAGACGAAAGTGAGTCCGACCTCCTCGAAGATCCGTCCCACTCGAACAGGGTCAGCCGTGTGGACTGCGCCAAGCGCCGAGAGCACGTCGCTCGAACCGGACTTCGCGCTCGACGCGCCACCCCCGTGCTTCACGACGGGGACACCCGCACCGGCGCAGACCATCGACGCCATCGTGGAGACGTTCACCGTCCCGACCATGTCGCCGCCGGTGCCGACGATGTCCAGCGCCAGAGGAGGAACCTCGAGCGGGACGGCGTGCTCGAGGATCGCGTCGCGGAACCCGACGACCTCCTCGACCGTCTCGCCCTTGGCGCGGAGGGCGACCAGGAACGCTGCGAGACGCGCTTCGCTGACCTCGCCGCTCATGACCTGGCGCATGGCCCAAGTGGCCTGTGCGACGCTGAGGTCATCACCGCCAAGGAGCTTCTCGAGCAATCCGGGCCAGGTCTCGGTCGATGTCATGCAGGAAACGATAGCCGTCCACCACCCAGGCACACCTAATCGGACGCGACCCGCCGGTCAGCCGTGCGTTGTCTCGGGAACCTGGGAAATCGGTCATAATGGTCAGGTGACTGCTGCAACCACCGCTCAGGCCGTGCACACGGTCCATCGCCCCAATACGACTGCCATCGGCGTCATCGTTTGGCTCGGTAGTGAGGTGATGTTCTTCGCTGGGCTCTTCGCGATCTTCTTCACTCTGCGCTCAATGGCGCCAGAGCAGTTCGCCGAAGGCCACAGTGCGCTGAACGTGCCCTTCGCCACCATCAACACGCTGATCCTCGTCAGCTCATCGTTCACGTGCCAGTTCGGCACGTTCGCGGCTGAGCGCGAGCAGGCCCGCGCCACCGGCAAGAGCCCCAAGAACTGGGGGGCGATCGAGTGGTTCTACCTCACCGTCCTGCTCGGAGGCATCTTCGTCGCCGGTCAGGTCTGGGAGTACGCCACCTTCGTCAGCGAGGGCTACGTCCTCAACCTGAACGCGTTCACGAGCGCCTTCTACATGACGACCGGCTTCCACGGCCTGCACGTGACTGGCGGACTCGTCACGTTCCTCCTCGTGATCGGCCGCATGTACTCTGCCCGCCGCATGGGAACTCGCGAGGTCAGCAGCGCGCTGGGCATCTCCTACTACTGGCACTTCGTCGACGTGGTCTGGGTTGCGCTCTTCTTCGTCATCTACCTGCTGCCCTACTTCTCGTAGCCCGATCCTGGAGAACACACCAATGTTCCGAACGACCAAACCACGGACTGCGAAGACGGCGACCCGCAAGACGGCTCGCCGCCGCACCCCCCTCGCCACCGCAGCCCTCCTCGGCGCAGGACTCCTGCTGACCGGTGGCGCGTACACCGCGATCGACACGGCAACCACGGCTGCTGCAGCCGAGGACGTGGCCCCTGCCAGCGCCGCCGACATCGAGAACGGCGCTGCGCTCTTCGGCGCAAACTGCGCGACGTGTCACGGCATGAACGCCGCGGGCACCGAGAACGGCCCGAGCCTCATCGGCGTCGGCGCGGCTGCCGTGGACTTCCAGGTCGGTACCGGCCGCATGCCCATGCAGGCCAACGCTGCCCAGGCCCCTGCCAAGCCCGTCCAGTTCGACGAGCAGGGCATCTCCGACCTCGGTGACTACATCGCATCGCTGGCCCCCGGCCCCGCCGTGCCCGACGAGAAGTACTTGCAGGCCGACGGCGACGCAGCCCGTGGAGCAGAGCTGTTCCGCATCAACTGCGCTATGTGCCACAACGTCGCAGGTGCGGGCGGTGCCCTCACCGAGGGTAAGTTCGCGCCCGAGCTCATGACGGTCGAGCCCGTCCACCTCTACGAGGCGATGATCACGGGCCCGCAGAACATGCCCGTCTTCAACGACGCGAACCTCACCCCTCAGGACAAGGCCGACATCATCACGGCGATTCGCTGGCAGACCGAGGTCACCGGCACGATCGGCGGCAACAGCCTCGGATCGCTTGGTCCAGTCTCCGAGGGCCTCTTCATCTGGATCTTCGGAATCGGCGCAGGCGTCGCGATGGCGGTCTGGATCGCCACTCGACCGAACTAGTGCCGGAAGAAACCCGGCACGGGTCCAAACGACTTACTGCAGCTGAACAGACACACCCAGAAAGGGATCACCATGGCTGATGGCGAACACGGCGGAGAGCTTCGCACTGCTCCTTCGTCGGAGCGGGCGCCTCACATCGGGACCGCGATCCTTCCCAAGGACGGCTTCGAGAACCCTGGCATGCCGGCGCACCGCGACCGGATCACAGACGCGGACCCCGCGCAGGCGAAGCGCACGGAGCGCCTCCTCGTTGCGCTGTTCGTGTTCTCGGCACTCGCCAGCATCTTCGCTGTCGTCGCCTACTTCGTGTGGCCGATCAGCCGCGAGGACATCTCCACCGTCCGCCTGAACAACATGTTCCTCGGCATCGGCATCGCGCTTGCGATGCTCGCCATCGGCATCGGTACGGTCGCCTGGTCCAAGTACCTCATGGCCGACCACGAGATGGCTGAGGCCCGCCACCCGGGCAAGGGCTCCCCCGCCACTCGCTCGCGAGCGGTCGAGGTCTTCGCGCAGGCGAACGAGGAGTCAGGCTTCAGCCGCCGCAAGCTGTTCCGCAACTCCCTCATCGGAGCTCTTGTCGCCATGCCGCTTCCTGGCATCGTGCTCTTCCGCGACCTCTACAACGGCAACAACCCGGACCCGGTCGAGTCGCTCTCCCACACCATGTGGGAAGAGGGAACCCGCCTCGTCCGCGACCCCACGGGAACGCCGATCCGCGCTGCGGACGTCACCTACGGATCTGCCTTCCACGTCATCCCCGACGGCCTGATCGATCTCGAGCATCACCTGCTCGAGGAGAAGGCCAAGGCGGTTGTCCTGCTCATGCGCTTGCCTGCTGACCAGCTCAACGAGCGCGAGGACCGCGCTGGATGGTCCTACGACGGAATCGTCGCCTACTCCAAGGTCTGCACGCACGTCGGTTGCCCGGTCGCTCTCTACGAGCAGCAGACGCACCACCTGCTCTGCCCCTGCCACCAGTCGCAGTTCGACGTCAAGAACCACTGCGAGGTCATCTTCGGACCGGCGGGACGCCCGCTCCCGCAGCTGCCGATCGCTGTCGACGACGAGGGCTACCTCATCGCGCAGAGCGACTTCACCGAACCTGTCGGACCGAGCTTCTGGGAGCGACGCCATGACTACAACGTATAAAGCTCCGGTACGCGAGGGCGGGTTCATCGCCGGCGCAGCCAACTATCTCGACGAGCGCACCACCATCTCCGGTGCGGTCAAGGAGTTCGGGCGCAAGATCTTCCCGGACCACTGGTCCTTCATGCTCGGTGAGATCGCGCTCTACAGCTTCGTCGTCATCCTGCTCTCCGGAACCTTCCTGACGTTCTTCTTCGACCCGTCGATGGCCCACGTCGAGTACGAAGGTTCCTACCTCCCGCTCAAGGGCATGGGCATGTCGGCCGCCATGGCGTCGACGCTCGACATCTCCTTCGACATCCGCGGCGGACTGCTCATGCGCCAGGTGCACCACTGGGCAGCGCTGCTGTTCGTGGCGTCCATCGGGCTCCACATGCTGCGCGTCTTCTTCACCGGAGCGTTCCGCAAGCCCCGCGAGCTCAACTGGGTCGTCGGCTTCGTGCTCTTCATCCTCGCGATGGCAGAGGGCTTCACCGGCTACTCGCTCCCCGATGACCTGCTCTCCGGCAACGGCCTGCGCATCATCGACGGAATCATGAAGGGCATTCCGCTCGTCGGAACCTGGGTCTCCTTCCTGTTCTTCGGCGGCGAGTTCCCAGGCACCGAGATTGTCGGACGCCTCTATTCGCTGCACATCATGATCCTGCCCGCGATGGTCATCCTGTTCATCGCGTTGCACCTGGCGCTCATGGTGATCAACAAGCACACGCAGTGGCCCGGACCCGGCCGAACGAACGGCAACGTCGTTGGAAACCCGGTCCTCCCGGTGTTCGCTGGCAAGGCAGGCGGATTCTTCTTCCTGATCTTCGGCCTCATCTTCCTCATCGCGTCGTTCTTCTCGATCAACCCGGTCTGGAACTACGGACCGTACGACCCGTCCCCCGTCTCCGCCGGTACCCAGCCCGACTGGTACATCGGATTCGCCGACGGCATGCTGCGACTCATCCCGCCCGGCTGGGAGGTGTACTGGTTCAACCACACGTGGTCGTTCGCGATCCTGACCCCGCTGATCCTCATCGGAATCTTCATCGTGCTGGTTGTCGTCTACCCCTTCATCGAGGCATGGATCACCGGTGACAAGCGCGAGCACCACCTGCTCGACCGCCCGCGCAACGCTCCCACCCGTACCGCAATCGGCGCTGCTGGCGTGACCTTCTACGCCGTCATGTGGGCCGCCGCGAGCTCCGACCTCATGGCGACGCACTTCCACCTCGCCATGGAGCACGTCATCCACTTCCTGCAGGTGATGCTGTTCCTCGGACCGGTCATCGCGTACATCGCGACGAAGCGGATCTGCCTCGGACTCCAGAAGCGCGATCGTTCGCTTGCGCTGCACGGTGTCGAGTCGGGTCGTGTCCTGCGGCTCCCCCACGGCGAGTTCGTCGAGGTCGAGGTTCCGCTCGACAAGTACGACCGGTGGGAGCTGGTGTCCTACAACGAGCAGGCCCCGATCATGCTTCGTCCGAACGAGGACGGCAAGATCACGGCTCCCATGCGCCTGCGCGCCGCAATGTCGCGCTGGTTCTTCGAGGACCGCGTCGAACCCGTCACGAAGACGGAGATCGAGCAGGCACACCACGGCCACCACTAGGTCGTAGCAACTCCCTGAGCCTTCGGGCGCAAGAGGGGCTGTCAGTTCCGCTTCAGCGGACTGACAGCCCCTCTTCTTGTACTCGGGCCACTCCTCCGTGAAGTCCTGGGTGGCACGCACGGGAGACCACGGAGGCTGTTCCCACACTTCAGGACTCTCGACCGGGACGAGATCTCGTGGAGCGCTGTTGCGTACTCGCCATCGGCAACTCGCAGACGAGTCGCCCGCACGCGAAGTCGCACGAGGGAACGAAGAAGCCAGGAGACGCGGGAACGAGCAGGAGCCGTCAGCGTTGCCGAATTCCCGCCGCGAGTTCCCCGCCACTCGAGTCGCTGTCCTGCCCCCAGGAGCGCCCCAGAGCGCCCCCAGATTTCATCAGGAACGGCCTGAAGACAGTACGAACGCAGCAGGAGCCCGCGCCGCGACCGGCACGGAGACCCTGCACGGGCTCGGCCCACTTCCGCGACCTCCTGGACTCGAGACGGGAGGGAGCCCGCCATATCCACTGCACTGCCCACGCTTGGCGCGCACCGGATGCGGGCCCGCGGCATCGGACCCAGGACGGGCACTCTTGCGCCGACTGCGCCCCAGCGGGCATCGGGTGAGCGGCGTCCGGCAGAGAGAGGCAGAGGCAGAGGGAGAAGTCTCGAGGCCCAACGTGCGCGTGCTCCTTCTGCGCGTGCTGGGGCCTCAACCCCTCCCCTGGAGCACGAACACAAACCTTCGAGTCCAGGAGCGTCACAGGGCAACGTGGGGTTGTCAGGGCAACGTCACGGGTGATCGCGGCGCCGTTGGGACTGTCCAGCCGCCGTCGGACTTGTCAGGACGCCGCGAGAGCCTCTCACTCAGCAGAGTGCAGTTCCCGGCACGGCAGCACGTGACCGTGAGGCACCCGGCGCGGGTGCGGTCGGCGCGGGTGCGGTCGGCGCGGGTGCGGTCGGCGCGGGTGCGGTCGGCGCGGGTGCGGTCGGTGCGGTCGGTGCGGTCGCCGCGGGTGCGGTCGCCGCGGGTGCGGTCGCCGCGGGTGCGGTCGCCGCGGGTGCGGTCGCCGCGGGTGCGGTCGCCGCCTGTGCGGTCGCCGCGGGTGCGGTCGCCGCCTGTGCGGTCGGCGCGGGTGCGGTCGGCCTGGGCTGAGTTGGTCGCTGCAGCAGGGACGGCAAAAGGCCCGCCCCTCTTACGAGGGACGGGCCGGAAGCCTGCAAACGGCGCCTAGTGGGCGTAGCGTCCGCGGTAGTACTCGAACACCCAGCCGACGATGGCGATGATGAACAGCGGTGCCGCGAAGTACGCGAACCACCATCCGCCGATCGACAGGCCGAGGAAGATCAGCCCGACGGCAAGGGCCAGCACGAACGGCCACCAGCTCTGCGGCGGGAAGAAGCCGAGCTCAGGATCAGCGTCAGCGATCTCGCCGTCGAGCCTGTCCTCGGGAAGGACGTGCACTCGGAACGGCTTCGCCGAGCTGCCGAGGTAGAAGGCGACGAAGGCGACGAAGATACCCGACAGCGCCAGCGCCACGATGCCGACCCACTCGTAGTGGCCGAGGGCCGCGTGAGTCCAGAGGGTGTAGACGACGGTCACGACCGCGTAGAAGACGGCGAGGACCCAGAGGAGGCGTGCGGAGGTCTTCACTCTCGTTCTCCGATCTTGTCGTTGACTGGCGTCAGGTCGCGGTAGCCGTGCGGTGCGACCTCGGGGTGGTTGAGGTCGAACGCCGGACGCTCCGAGCGGATGCGCGGGATGGACGTGAAGTTGTGACGCGGCGGCGGGCAGCTGGTCGCCCACTCGAGCGAGGAGCCGTAGCCCCACGGGTCGTCGACGGTCACCTTCGGTGCGTTGCGGGCCGTGATGAAGACGTTCAGGAAGAACGGCAGCAGCGAGATCGCGAGCACGAAGGCACCGAACGTCGAGAGCTGGTTCATCCACGTGAAGTTGTCTTCGGGCTGGTACGTCGCGTATCGACGCGGCATGCCCATGACGCCAAGCCAGTGCTGGATGAGGAACGTCATGTGGAAGCCGATGAACAGCAGCCAGAACTGGATCTTGCCGAGGCGCTCGTTGAGCATCTTCCCCGTCCACTTCGGCCACCAGAAGAAGAAGCCGGCGAACATGGCGAAGACGATCGTTCCGAAGATCACGTAATGGAAGTGCGCCACGACGAAGTACGTGTCAGACACGTGGAAGTCGAGCATGGGCGAAGCCAGGATGACGCCCGTCAGACCACCGAAGACGAAGGTGACGAGGAAGCCGAGCGAGAACAGCATCGGGGTCTCGAACGTGACCGAGCCACGCCAGAGCGTACCCAGCCAGTTGAAGATCTTCACGCCCGTCGGCACGGCGATGAGCATCGTCATGAGCGCGAAGAACGGCAGGAGCACAGTACCCGTCACGTACATGTGGTGAGCCCACACGGAGGCGGAGAGTGCCGCGATGGCGATCGTCGCGTAGACGAGGGTCTTGTAGCCGAAGATCGGTTTTCGGCTGAAGGCCGGGAAGATCTCGGACACGATGCCGAAGAACGGCAGCGCGAGGACGTAGACCTCTGGGTGGCCGAAGAACCAGAACAGGTGCTGGTAGAGGATCGCTCCCCCGGCCTCGACGTCATAGATGTGCGTCAGGAACACGCGGTCCATCAGCAGACCGAACCAGGCGGCCGCGAGCACGGGGAAGGCGAAGAGCACGAGGATCGACGTGATCATCGCGTTCCAGGTGAAGATCGGCATGCGCCACATCGTCATGCCAGGTGCGCGCATCGTGATGATCGTCGTGATGAAGTTCACGGCTCCGAAGATCGTCGCGAATCCTGTCGCCGCGAGCCCGGCAACCCAGAGGTTGCCTCCGACTCCCGGTGAATAGGTCATCGTCGACAAGGGGACGTAGGCCGTCCAGCCGAAGGATGCCGCACCTCCCGGCGTGAGGAAGCCACCGACCGCGATGAGCGCGCCGAAGGTGAAGAGCCAGAAGGCGAACGCGTTCAGTCGCGGGAACGCGACGTCGGCCGTGCCGATCTGCAGGGGCACGAGCACGTTCGCGAAGCCGGAGAAGAGCGGCGTTCCGAACATGAGCAGCATGATCGTGCCGTGCATCGTGAACAGCTGGTTGTACTGCTCTTTGGTGTCGATGATCTCCATGCCCGGCTCGAAGAGCTGGGTGCGGATGACCAATGCCATGACTCCGCCGATGCAGAACCAGACAAAGCTCGAGATCAGGTACATGTACCCGATGGTCTTGTGGTCCGTCGAGGTGATCCAGGTGACGAGGACGTTGCCCTTGCGCTCGACAGAGCGGCTCGGAGCCGTGGTCGCCTCAGAGACCGGGGTGATGCCTGGACGGTTCAGCGTTGACGTCATTTTCGTCGCCCCTATTCCGACTCGTGGTTGAACTCGGGAACATCAGTGCCCGGAAGGTTCTGGTTGCGGTTGTAGTCGTCGCCGTGGGCGCCGACGTTGCCCGCCGCGCGCAGCTCGGCGATGTAGGCGTTGTACTCGGCCTGCGAGACGACCTCGACCTGGAAGAGCATCATCGAGTGGTACTCGCCGCACAGCTCGGCGCACTTGCCCATGTAGGTGCCTTCACGTTCTGGCACGAACGACATGGTGTTGGTGTGGCCGGGGATGTTGTCGATCTTGTAGTGGAAGTCGACGACCCAGAAGGAGTGGATGACGTCGCGCGACTTGATGTCCAGCGTGACGTTTGCGCCGACCGGGAGGACGAGCTTGGGCAGCGCTGCCTCGTCGATGGTTCCGGTCGCAGCTCCTCGCTCGCCGTCGACAGACGGCTCGCGGTCTTCCTGCGCCTGGATGCCCTCGTAGTAGACGCCGGAGTCGTAAGCGGTGTTGCTGGTCGGCAGGTAGTTGAAGTCCCATGCCCACTGCTTGCCATAGACCTCGATCTTCACGTCCTGCTCTTCTTCGGCGAAGTTCGAGACGACGGGGGCCTCCTCTCGCACCGTGAAGGCGAAGAAGCCGGCGACGAGGATGATCGGGACCACGGTGAAGAGGATCTCGATGGGCATGTGGTAGCGCAGCTGCGCTGGCAGACCCTTTTCGCCCTTGCGGCGGCGGTACATCACGGATGCCCAGATGATGAGCCCCCAGGTGATGCCGCCCACGACAAGCAGAATGATCCAGGAGTTGACCCAGAAGTTCGTAAAGGCGTCGGAATGGTTGGTGACGCCGGGGTCACCGGGCATGTAGCCCCGTAGTTCTTGCGACGTGCAGCCAGCCAGAATCAGAATCAGGGCTGCTGCAATCGGAGCGGCGAACCACTTCACGCGGCGGGTGTCTCGCACGGCAAACCTTTCGAGGTGACGCATACAGGTTGCTGTCAGTCTAGTGGGAATCTCGCGGGCGAACGACTCGGGGCGCGCGGAGACGACGAAACGGCGCGGTCAAAGACCACGCCGTTTCGGGTGTGTCGCGGGACGCTGCCCCGCGTGTCGCATCAGTGGAAGGAGTCGCCACAGGCACAGGATCCCTGCGCGCTCGGGTTGTCGATCGTGAAGCCCTGCTTCTGGATCGTGTCTTCGAAGTCGATCTTCGCGCTGTCAAGGTAGGGGACGCTCATCGGATCGACGATGACTTCCACACCGTCGAAGTCGACGGTCGCGTCGCCATCGAGGATGCGCTCGTCAAAGAACAGCTGGTAGATCAGCCCGGAGCAGCCGCCAGGCTGCACGGCGATGCGGAGGCGGAGTCCGCCTTCGCTCTCCTGGCCGATGAGGTTCTTGATCTTGTCCAGGGCCGCCTGCGTGAGGGTCACGGAGTGCGTGGCCTCGCTCACGGTGATGCCTTCAAGAACTGCGCTCATTGATTCTCCTCGTGCTGCTCGGCGGGACGACCTGCTCCCGCGCTCTTCACGTCGATAACGGCGTGTGAGCCAAGGATATTCCTCCCACGCAGGAATCGCATCACCGGATGTCCTCGTCGACGCGAGCGAAGCGGTGCAGGAACAGTGCCTCTGCTGAGATCGCCCGGCGGAGGACTCCGAGGTCCTGCGACTCGTTCGGGCTGTGCGCCATCGTCGCCGGATCCTCGACTCCGGTCACCAGGATCTCCGCCTCCGGGTACACCTCGGCGAGTGCCGCGATGAAGGGGATCGATCCGCCGATGCCCGTCTCCGCTGGCTGGGCGCCCCATCCGTCCTCCATCGCCCTCTTCATGAGACCGACGGCTGGTCCCGCCGTGTCGACGAGGAACGGCTGCCCCAGGTCGGGCTGGGTGATCTCGATGTGCGCCCCGAAGGGCGCATGCTCGCGAAGGTGCCGTTCGATGGCCTCGAACGCGCGTGCGGCGTCGTCGCCCGGGGCGATGCGCGCGGACAGCCGCACGGAGACCGCTGGGAGGAGCGTGTTCGAGGCCTCATCGACGCTCGGCGCGTCGATGCCCGTGATCGTGATCGCGGGCTGGTTCCAGAGTCGGTCATGGACGGTGCCGGCGCCGATAGTGGTGACTCCCTCGAGCAGTTCCGCGTCACGGCGCACGTCGGACTCGTCGCCCCCGGAGGGTCCGTCGGCACGCGAGACGAGCCCGGAGACCGCGACGGCTCCGCGCTCGTCCCAGAGGGAATCGAGCAGCCTGACGGTCGCGAGCATCGCATCCGGGACCGCTCCCCCGAGCATTCCGGAGTGCGAGGCATGGCCGAGCGTTCGCACGGTCACCTTCATCGTCACGTTGCCGCGCAGAGAGACGGTCAGGCCGGGGACGCTCGTCGAGGGGTTGTCGCTGTCCGCGACGATGATGGCGTCAGCACCGAGAGCCGCCTTGTGCTTCTCGAGGAAGTCGGCGAAGCTCCGCGAGCCGTTCTCCTCCTCCCCCTCGATGAAGACCGAGATGCCGATCTTCGGCCGACCGGACGTCGCCGCGCTGAGCGCCTCGACAGCCGCGATGTGGGTCATGACCCCGGCCTTGTCGTCGCTGGCACCGCGGCCGTACAGGCGGCCATCGCGAAGCGTCGGCTCAAACGGCGGAGTGCGCCAGTCGTCGGCGCTGCCCTGCGGTTGGACGTCGTGGTGCGCGTAGAGCAGAACCGTCGGCTGGCCGGGCTCCGCCGGCCTCGTTGCGATCACCGCGGGCTGCCCGGCATAGCCGTCGGCGGTCTCGACGCCGTCGATGTCCACGGTTTCGAACACCCCCGTCTCGCGGAGCAGCTCTGCGGTGCGCTCTGCACTGCGTCGCACGTGGACTCGGTCGAAGGCATCCCAGGACACCGATGGAATGCGGACAAGCCCGGCTAGCCGCGCGATCGTGGTCGGAAAGCGGTCCTCCACCGCTCGGAGGAGCGCCTGTTCCTGGTCATGTGCATCGAGTGGGGCATCGGAGAGAGTCATAGCGGTTAGGCTAAATCACCCAGAGTTCTTGAGAGGCATCATGTCGAAGCACGAGTCCAAGAGCGCCGAGACAGCATCGCTTCCCGCGAAGAGTCCGGCCAAGAAGCAGCAGCCGACCCCCACGAGGCGCGAGCGCGAGGCGCAGAATCTGCGTCCCCTCGTCCCCGAGGACCGCAAACAGGCCAAGCGCGAGATGCAGGCGAAGGTGCGCATCGAGCAGGCCAAGGCACGTGAGGGGCTCGCCAAGGGCGACGACCGCTACCTCCGTCCCACCGAGCGCGGCCCGCAGAAGCGCTTCATGCGCAACTACATCGATGCGCGGTACTCCATCGGCGAGCTCCTGCTCCCGATGATGTTCCTCGTCATCTTCGCCACCTTCATCCCGAGCCAGTCTGTCGGCATCTGGGCCATGAGCTTCATCTGGGCATTCCTCGCCGTCTGCGTGCTCGAAGCTGTCATGATCGCGAACATCATCAAGCGACGCATCGCGGCTGTCGTCGGCAAAGACAAGGTCGAGAAGGGCATCATGATCGGCACGATCGCCCGGAGCCTGCAGCTGCGCGTCATGCGCATGCCGAAGTCGCAGGTCAAGCGCGGCGCCAAGATCGAGTTCACGGGCAAGTAGTCCTCGCCCGGAGCTTCTTGCTCGTCTGCAGAAACTCGAAGGCCCGAACGGTATTCCGCTCGGGCCTTCGCTGTTTCACAATCTAGACCTGCACGGTGCCCAGCAGGTGTCAGCTGCCTGAGAATCGCGAAGACGGCACGATCTGCGAGCAGCGAGGCCTGCTCTCAGCGCTGCAGGCGCGCGAGCCCCCGGTTGATGCTGGCAGCCCAACCAGGGCCGGCATAGAGAAACTCCGTGTACCCCTGCACAAGCGTCGCGCCGGCGTCGAGACGCCGCTGCACTTCGGCGGCATCGGCGACACCTCCGACGGAGATGATGCAGAGGCGGTCCCCCGCCGTCTCCTTGACGATTCGCAGCACCTCGAAGGAGCGTTCCGTGAGCGGGCGTCCAGAGAGGCCTCCGGCACCGAACGCCTCGACGACCCGCGAGGACGTGCGGAGTCCGGACCTCGAGATGGTCGTGTTCGCGGCGATGACGCCAGCGAGCCCCTCGTCGATGGCCAGCTGTGTCACTTCGCGGATCTCGCCGTCCGTGAGGTCTGGTGCGATCTTGACCAGTAGCGGCACGTCTGGCGCAGCGTCACGGGCAGCCCGCAGGATGGGCGTGAGGGACTCGAGCGATTGCAGGCTGCGCAGGCCGGGCGTGTTCGGCGATGAGACGTTGACGACCAGGTAGTCGGCGACGTCCTTCACCCCCGACGCGGCTGCGGCGTAGTCGAGGTGCGCGTCCTCTGCTTCGGTGGTCTTGTTCTTGCCGATGTTGACGCCGACGATGACGGTGCGGTTTCGGCGAGCCGCGATGTTCGCCGCCGCGAGCTCCGCTCCCCGGTTGTTGAAGCCCATGCGGTTGATGAGCGCGCCATCCGCGACGAGCCTGAAGAGGCGTGGGCACGGATTCCCGGGCTGCGGGCGCGGCGTGACCGTGCCGACCTCGACGTGCCCGAAACCGAGGGCCGCAAGCCCGTCGATGTCTTCTGCGTCCTTGTCGAATCCTGCTGCGAGACCGAACGGCGATGCGAAGCGAAGCCCCATCGTCTCGACCGCCAGCGACGCGGCCGGGGCCGTGAACGGCGACGTCATCTTGGCCGGTAAGCGACGCCCGAGAGTCCTGATGACGCCCGACGCGAGGGCGTGGGCACGCTCCGTGTCCATCTTCGACAGAACGTGGGTGAAGAGCAGGCGGTACGCGGCGTTCATCTGACCTCTTCCTCGATGGTGGGCTCGCCGTCGGCCGACTCCGTGGCGTACTGGGCCCTGATGCCGTCTTCGTGCATCTGCTCGATGGCGGCTCGGAAGTCGTCGAGGCTCGCGAAGCCCTGGTAGACGCTCGCGAACCGGAGGTACGCGACATCGTCGAGCTCGCGCAGCGGTGGCAGGATCGCGAGCCCGATGTCGTTGGCCTCGATCTGGGATGCCCCCGTCGATCTGATGCTCTCCTCGACCCGCTGAGCCAGCAGAGCGAGATCGGTGTCGGTGACGGGCCTCCCCTGGCACGCCTTGCGCACCCCGGCGACGACCTTGTCCCTCGAGAAGGACTCGACGACGCCATTGCGCTTGATCACCGCGAGGCTCGCCGTCTCGGTCGTCGAGAAACGGCGACCGCATTCGGGGCACTGCCGCCTGCGACGGATCGCGAAGCCGTCGTCGCTGGTCCGGGAGTCGATGACCCTCGAGTCGGGGTGCCGGCAGAAGGGGCAGTGCATCAGCTGAACCTCGCCGTCACTGCTTCGCCGTGCGCGGGGAGGTCCTCAGCTTCGGCGAGCGCCACGACGTGGCCGCTCACCGTCCGCAGCGCCTCGCGGTCATAGCGGATGATCTGCTGCGGCCGCAGGAACGTGTGCGCCCCGAGGCCGGGAGTGTGGGCGGCCTGCCCTCCCGTCGGCAGCACGTGGTTCGACCCTGCGAGGTAGTCGCCGAGGCTCACGGGCGAGTTCGCCCCCATGAAGATCGCACCGGCGTTGTGGAGCGTCGCGAGCACCGCCTCGGGCTCACGGGTCTGCACTTCGAGGTGCTCAGGTGCGTACGCGTTCGAGACCACGGCTCCGGCAGCGAGGTCGTCGACGAGGATGAGCGCGGACTGGCGTCCGCCGAGCGAGATGCGGACCCGTTCGGCGTGCTTCGTGGACGCGGCTCTGGCGGCGACGCGCTCGAGCACTCGTTCAGCCCACTCTGGGTCCGGTGTGACGAGGAGGGCCGAGGCGAGCTCGTCGTGCTCCGCCTGGCTGACGAGGTCAGCGGCGACATGGTCGGGATCCGCCGAGTCGTCGGCGAGCACGAGGATCTCGGTAGGTCCGGCCTCGGAGTCGATCCCGACGAACGACTGCACGATGCGCTTCGCAGCCGCCACGTAGATGTTGCCAGGGCCCGTGATGACCTCAACGGGCTCGAGGCCGATGTCTGGGACGCCGTGTGCCAGCGCGCCGATCGCGCCGGCCCCGCCCATCGCGTAGACCTCCGTGATGCCGAGCAGGCCAGCCGCACCCAGGATCGTCGGGTGCACGCTCCCGCCGAATTCGCGCTGAGGCGGCGACGCGATGGCGATCGAGGTCACCCCGGCGGCCGCGGCCGCACAGACGTTCATGACGACGCTCGACGGATAGACGGCCTTGCCTCCTGGCACGTACAGGCCCACGCGGGCCACAGGGTGCCAGCGGAGCTCGACGATGGCGCCGTCGCCGAGCGTCGTCACCCGCGGCGCAGGGACCTGCGCCGCGGATCCGGCCCGCACGCGCTCGATCATGGCCTCGAGGCCAGCACGAACCCGAGGGTCGAGGCCAGCCGTCGCTTCGTCGATGGCCTCCTGAGGTACCCGCAGATGGGGCGGCTCGACGCCGTCGAGGCGAAGGGCCTGTTCACGGAGGGCGGCCCCGCCTTCGTCACGGACCGCGGAGATGAGCTCCGCTGCGGTGCCGAGGGCGCGCGTCACGTCGAGCTCGGCACGAGGGAGGATGTTCCGGAGCTCGGAGGCGCTGAGCGCAGAACCACGCAGATCGATGAGTTGCATCATGGTTTCTCCATCGTAGTCAGGCAGGAGGGAGTGCCGTCGCGACAGCAACGGCCGAGGGGGCTCTACTCCAGGCAGCTCGGCCCGAGGAGCGCCTTGAGCTCCCCGTAGAGGTCCTGCGTGATGCGCACGCGATGCGGCAGCTCGAAGCGGCGGATGACACCGGGAGTGCGCAGCCTGAGCCGCACCTCGCTCTCGCCCGAGTGCCGTCGCAGGACCTTGCCGAGTGCATCCACGACGGGCTCTGTGGCACGCGTGTCCGGGATCGTGAGCGTCAGCGTGCCGGCGTCCTCGGCCGCGGAGATCTTCGGCAGCGTCAGCCCCTGCGCGTGGAGGTTCATGCCGTCGTCTCGCTTCGAGACACGGCCCTTGACCGCCACGATCACGTCGCCCTGGAGCTGCGTCTGGAACTCCTGGTAGGTCTTGCCCATGAACATCACGGTCATGGTGCCGCCGAAGTCCTCGACCTCGATCATGCCGTATGGGTTGCCCGAGTTGCGGGCGACCCGGTGCTGCACGCTCGTGATGAGGCCAGCGATCGTCACCTGGGAGCCGTCTTCCAGGTTCTCGGCCTGCGTGAGGTCGAGGATGCTCGTCGTCGCGAGCTTCGCGAGGTCGCGCTCGAGACCCGCGAGCGGATGATCGGACACGTAGAGTCCGAGCATGTCGCGCTCGAAGGCGAGCTTGTCTCTGCGGTTGAACTCGGGGCGGACGGGAACGTCGTCCTCCTCCGCCTCGAACTCGTCGAGTCCAGCGAACAGGTCGACCTGGCCGTGCGCTTCGTTCCGCTTCCGCGAGACCGCCACGTCGATGGCGTTCTCGTGGACCTCGACGAGCGCGCGGCGGGTGTTGCCGAGCGAGTCGAACGCACCGGCTTTGATGAGCGACTCGACGGTGCGCTTGTTCGCGACCGTCGTCGGCACCTTCTTCAGGAAGTCGTGGAAGGACGTGAACGCCGTCTTCGACTCCCTGGACTTCTGGATCTCCTCGACCACGTTCGCGCCGACGTTGCGGACTGCCCCGAGGCCGAAGCGGATGTCCTCGCCGACCGCCGAGAAGTTGACGAAGGACTCGTTGACGTCCGGTGCGAGCACGGTGATGCCCATGCGGCGGCATTCGTTGAGGTACATCGCGAGCTTGTCGCGGGAGTCGCCGACGCTCGTGAGGAGGGCGGCCATGTACTCGGCCGGGTAGTGCGCCTTGAGGTAGGCGGTCCAATACGAGACCACGCCGTAGGCCGCGGAGTGCGCCTTGTTGAAGGCGTAGTCGGAGAAGGGCAGCAGGATGTCCCAGAGCATCTTGACCGCTTCGTCGGAGAAGCCGTTCGCGTGCATGCCGCCCTGGAAGCCAGCGAACTGCTTATCCAGCTCCGACTTCTTCTTCTTGCCCATCGCTCGACGCAGGATGTCGGCCTGGCCGAGGGAGAACCCTGCGACCTTCTGCGCGATGGCCATGACCTGCTCCTGATAGATGATCAGGCCGTAGCTGGTGGAGAGGATCTCCTTGAGGGGCTCCTCGAGCTGCGGGTGGATCGGCGTGATCTCCTGCTCGCCGTTCTTGCGCAGCGCGTAGTTGATGTGCGAGTTCGCGCCCATGGGGCCCGGGCGGTACAGCGCGATGACGGCCGAGATGTCCTCGAAGTTGTCGGGCTTGAGCAGTCTCAGGAGCGACCGCATCGGTCCACCGTCGAGCTGGAACACGCCGAGCGTGTCTCCGCGGGTCAGCAGCTCGTAGGCGCCGACGTCGTCGAGCTCGAGATCTTCCAGAACGAGGTCGATATTGCGGTTCGCCTTGATGTTGACCAGCGCGTCACTCACGATCGTGAGGTTGCGCAGGCCCAGGAAGTCCATCTTGATCAGGCCGAGGGACTCACTCGCCGGGTAGTCGAACTGCGTGACGATCTGGCCGTCCTGCTCCCGCTTCATGATGGGGATGATGTCGATCAGCGGATCGCTCGACATGATGACGCCAGCCGCGTGCACACCCCACTGGCGCTTGAGGTTCTCGAGTCCGCTCGCCGTGTCGAAGACCTTCTTCGCGTCCGGGTTGCTCTCGATGAAGGCGCGCATCTCGGAAGCCTCCGAGTAGCGCTTGTGCTCCTTGTCGAAGATGCCGCTGAGCGGGATGTCCTTGCCCATGACGGCCGCCGGCATCGCCTTCGTCAGCTGATCGCCCATGGAGAACGGGTAGCCGAGCACGCGCGACGCGTCCTTGAGGGCCTGCTTCGCCTTGATGGTGCCGTACGTCACGATCTGCGCGACTCGCTCCGAGCCGTACTTCTCGGTGACGTACTTGATGACCTCCGACCTGCGGCGATCGTCGAAGTCGACGTCGAAGTCGGGCATCGAGACGCGGTCGGGGTTGAGGAAGCGCTCGAAGATGAGGCCGTGGCGCAGCGGGTCGAGGTCGGTGATGCCCATCGCGTAGGCGGCCATCGACCCGGCACCGGATCCACGGCCGGGGCCGACGCGGATGCCGTTGTCCTTCGCCCAGTTGATGAAGTCGGCGACGACGAGGAAGTAGCCGGGGAACCCCATCTGGTTGATGACGCCGATCTCGTAGTCTGCCTGCTTGCGCACGTCGCTCGGGATCCCGCCCGGGTAGCGCTTGCCGAGGCCGGTGTCGACCTCCTTGATGAACCAGCTGCTCTCCGTCTCTCCCTCTGGCACGGGGAAGCGAGGCATGTAGTTGGCGCTCTCGTCGAACTCCGCGGAGCAGCGCTCGGCGATGAGCAGCGTGTTGTCGCACGCCTCCGGGTGGTCGCGGAAGATCGCGCGCATCTCGGCGGCCGACTTGAGGTAGTAGCCCGTGCCAGAGAACTGGAAGCGGTTCGGGTCGTCCATGGTCGACCCGGACTGGACGCAGAGGAGCGCAGAGTGGCTGTCCGCATCGTGCGAATGCGTGTAGTGGAGGTCGTTCGTCGCGACCAGCGGAAGGCCGAGGTCCTTCGCGAGCTTGAGCAGGTCGGGTATGACGCGGCGCTCGATGTCGATGCCGTGGTCCATGATCTCGCAGAAGTAGTTCTCCGCGCCGAAGATGTCCCGGAACTCCGCGGCGGCGGCACGAGCTTCGTTGTACTGCCCGAGCCGCAGCCTCGTCTGCACCTCGCCGGAGGGGCATCCGGTCGTCGCGATGAGGCCCTTCGAGTACGTGTTGAGCAGCTCACGGTCCATGCGCGGCTTGAAGTAGTAGCCCTCCATGGACGCGCGGCTCGAGAGCCGGAAGAGGTTGTGCATGCCCTGCGTCGTCTCGCTGAGCATCGTGATGTGCGTGTAGGCACCGGAACCGGAGACGTCGTCTCCCCCGCCGTTGCCCCACTTCACCCGAGTCCGGTCGCCGCGGTGCGTCCCCGGCGTCAGATAGGCCTCCGTGCCGATGATCGGCTTGATGCCGTGCTCTTTCGCGGCCTTCGCGAACTCGTAGGCGCCGAACACGTTGCCGTGGTCGGTCATCGCCACGGCGGGCATGCCCTGCTCGACAGCGGCCTTCATGAGCTCGCCGATCCGGGCTGCCCCGTCGAGCATCGAGTACTCGCTGTGGACGTGGAGGTGGGCGAACGAGTCTGCTGAAGGCAATGTCTCTCCGGGAAGAAGGGTGGATCGGCGCACCCATCTTAGATCGCTGGAGCGGGTCCGCGAGCGTGCCTGTGGACTACAGCTCGCCCTCGCGAAGCACCTCGAGCGAGTGCGCCAGGTCGTCGGGGTACTCCGTCGTGAACCGCACGGGCTCAC
This sequence comes from Pseudoclavibacter sp. VKM Ac-2867, assembly GCF_015351275.1. NCBI lineage: Bacteria > Bacillati > Actinomycetota > Actinomycetes > Micrococcales > Microbacteriaceae > Pseudoclavibacter > Pseudoclavibacter sp. VKM Ac-2867. The sequence continues at coordinate 153,716 of NZ_JADKSL010000006.1, read as the reverse complement.
CTGTCCGCGGGTGCGCGAACCCGAGCTCCTTGGCGTGCAGCCACTGGCGCTTGAGTCCGAGCTTCGCGGCGAGGATCGGGTCGGATCCGTAGAGCGGGTCGCCGATGCAGGGATGACGCTGTGCGGCCATGTGCACGCGGATCTGATGTGTGCGCCCCGTCTCGAGGTGCACCTCGAGGAGGGCTCCGCGACGGAACGCCTCCGTGGTCTCGTAGTGCGTGACGGAGGGCTTGCCCTCGCTCGTCACGGCGAATTTCCACGAGGAACCTGGGTGGCGCCCGATAGGGGCGTCGATCGTTCCGGAGAGCGGATCAGGGTGACCCTGGACGACGGCGTGGTAGACCTTGTCGACCTCACGGTCGTGGAAGGCCTTCTTGAGCTGCGCGTACGCCAGCTCGCTCTTCGCGACGACCATGAGTCCGCTGGTTCCCGCGTCGAGGCGATGCACGATGCCCTGGCGCTCGGATTGCCCGGACGTCGAGATCGTGAAGCCCGCTGCAGCGAGCGCCCCCAGGACCGTGGGCCCATCCCACCCGATGGATGGATGAGCTGCCACGCCGACGGGCTTGTCGATCACGACGAAGTCGTCCTCGTCGTGCACGATCTTGAGGTCGGGCACGGCGATGGGCACGACCTCGACCGGCCCAGCCTGCTGCCATTCGACGGAGATGACGGAGCCCGCCATCATCCGGTCGGACTTGCCGACCTGCTTGCCGTCGATCGTGATGCCGCCCGCTGCCGCGATGTCGGCCACCTGTGTCCTGCTGAGACCGAGGAGCTTCGAGACTCCCGCGTCGACGCGGGCCCCCTCGAGGCCGTCTGGGATCGGGATCGTCCTGGATTGCATCACGCGTCTTTCTTCGCCTTTGGTCGGCGCTTGCCGTCGAATCCGATGTCGAACAGGGTCAGCAGCACGAACGCCGACATCCCCACGACGATGCACATGTCCGCGACGTTGTAGATCGCTGGCAGCATCCAGGGCGTGTAGATGAAGTCGATGACGTGACCGACGCCGAAGCCCGGCTCGCGGAAGAGCCGGTCCCAGAGGTTGCCGAGCGCCCCGCCGAGCACGAGCCCGAAGACGGCGGCCCACAGCTTCGAACCGAGCTTCCTGGCCACGACGATGATGACGATCACCATGATGGTCGAGACGCCCGTGAAGATCCACGTCGAGCCGGCGGCGAACGAGAAGGCCGCGCCGGGGTTCCTGACGAAATGCCATTGGAGGAATCCCCCGAGCACTTCGATGGTCTGACCCTCGGTCATCGATCCGACGACGGCGGCCTTGCTGATCTGGTCGAGCGCAAACGCGCCGACGGCGACCGCGGCGAGCATCGCAAGAATGCGGATGCTCGGTCGCGATCGCCGTTCGGTGGTCTGCAGAGGTGTTTCCTCCACGTTCCGAATGCTACTGGCCCGCTGGTGCGGAGCCTTCGAGGACGTCGCTGGCCTGACGGTTCAGGTCGTTGAGCTGTCCCTCGATGTAGGAGCGCAGGTTGTTGCGGTACTCGCGCTCGAAGATGCGAAGTTCCTCGATACGAGCCTCGAGCTTCGTCTTGGTCTCCTCGAGGCGACCCAGGGTCTCGCGTTCCTTGGCCTCGGCCTCGGTGACGATCGTGCGGGCACGACCCTCGGACTCGGCCGTGATCTCGCGGGCACGCTTCTCGCTGTCGCCCTCGATCTGACGGGCGCGGTTCTCGGACTCGGCGACGATCTCCCGCGCACGGGTCTCACCCGTTGCGATGATCTCGTCGCGCTTGCGCGTTCCCTCTTCGACGTGCTCGTCGTGGAGGCGACGGGCGAGCGCGATGAGCGAGCTGCTCGTCTCGGCCTCGTCTTCGCCCTGTGCGACGACGGGTGCGGGAGCTGCGGGCTGAGCGAGCGGAGCGATGGGCTCCGGCTCGGGCTCGGGCGCTGCCTCGACCTCGACGCTGGGCTCCTCGACCGGGGCGGGAGCGGCTGCAGCCGGCGCGTGATCCGCGCGAGCCTGTGCCTCTTCGAGCTGCTGACGAAGCTGCTCGTTCTCCCCCACGAGGCGGCGCATCTCTGCAACGACCTCGTCGAGGAAGTCGTCGACCTCATCTTGGTCGTACCCCTCGCGGAACTTGGTCTGCTGGAAGCGTTTGTTGATGACGTCCTCAGGAGTGAGTGCCATGTCGGCCACCTTTCGACTCTCTCTGCGATTGGTCTGTATCTGGTATAGACACTGAGTTTTACTTCAAGACTCTGGGCCTGACTTCAAGACATTGGATCTTGCTTCAAGACACTGGGTCTGACTTGACAACACTAGCGTTGCACAGGTGTGCGCGCAGAACGTTGCTGTGCTGCACAGCACATAGGTCACATTACGGCACTTGGGTCCCGCGCGTCACATTCTGCCGGGAAAGTCGGCATTGACCTCGTGGAATACGCCGATTCCGGCCGATCTCGGGGCAGAAGCGGCGCCGCACGGCAGCCGAGCTCAGAGGAGTCGGACGAGATTCGACGTGATGACGAGAGCGAACATCACGATGATCCAGGCGAGGTCGAGCGCAATGTTGCCGATGCGGAGAGGCGGAACGACCTTGCGGACCGCACGGAGGGGCGGGTCGGTCAGCGAGTAGACGCCTTCGCAGAGCACGAGGACGAAGCCCTTCGGCTTCCAGCGCGGGGCGAACATGCGCGCGTAGTCGAGGATCAGCCGCCCCCACATCACCATGATGTAGAGACCGATGATGAAGCCGAGGATCGCGCCGAGGATGTTCATTCGTTTCCTGAGATGTTGTCGCGCAGACACGGCGACGGTGCACCCACTGGATGCACCGTCTCACCGTTCGCGCGAATGCGGGCCGGTCCGCCTGGCGGCAGAGCCTGACTGGATGGGGCTACTGGAAGAACGAGGCTTCCTTCTCCGCCTCGAGCTTGCTCGACTCGCCGTGGACGGCGATGTGCTGCGGAGAGAGCAGGAAGACCCGGCTCGTCACGCGCTCGATCTTGCCATACAGGCCCTGGGAGAGTCCGCTCGCGAAGTCGATGAGGCGACGGGCTTCAGCCTCGTCCATCTCCGAGAGGTTCATGATGACCGGGACGCCATCGCGGAAGTTCTCGGCGATGACCTGCGCGTCTTTGTTGTAGGCCTTCGGGTGGACCGTGAGGATCTCGTTCATTTCCGCCATCGCCGGGGTCGAAGTGTGCTTGGGAGCTTTGGTGATCGGAGTCACTGGCGCCGGCTTGGGGCGCTCGGTGACCACCGGGGAGAGCTGCGGCGAGGGGGCCGCCGTGGGCGACTGCCTCTGCTGCTGCTGCGCCTGGGGCGTCTCGTCGTGCAGATTCTGCTCGTCTTCGTCAGCAAGGCCCAGGTAGACCATGGCATTGCGCAGCGGGTTGGCCATTGTGCTCCTCCGTGTGTTCGGCGTGCGTCCACGCTACGTCCGGTCGGGGCGCTTTCCCGTGATTGCCGCGCCGATCCTTAGGTGTGTCGCACCGTTTTCGATGGCTTCCCTGAAATCGTTCGACATGCCCATCGAGAGTCCGGTGGCAGCGGGGGCCAGCGCCTGGATGCGCTGGCTGAGCACCCTGAGCTCGCCGAAGGATGCGCGCGGCTCCTCCCCCAGCGGGGCGACGCACATGAGGCCCTGCAGCTCGAGGGTCGGAGTGCGGAGCACGTGCTCGACAAGCGCGTCGAGCTCCTCGGGCTGGACGCCGCCACGGGCGACGTCAGGCGTCATGTTGACCTGCACGAAGACGGGCAGCGGCTGCTCGCGCTCGATCGTCGACAGGGCGTCGACGAGGCCTGCACGGTCGATCGAGTGCACGGCATCCGCGTACTGAGCGATCTGCCTGGCTTTCTTGGTCTGGATCTGCCCGACGAAGTGCCACTCGAGCTCGGCGCGGCCTGCGAGGGCCTCGGCCTTGTCTCTGGCCTCCGGATGCCTGCTCTCCGCGAAACGGCGCAGTCCGAGGTCGATGAGCTCGGCCACGAGCTCGGGTCCGTGGAACTTGGTGACCGGGATGAGGGTGACCTCGGACACGTCCCGGCCTGCAGCGCTGCAGCTCTCGCCGATGGCCGCCTGGATCGCCGAGAGGCGCCCGGCCAGCGTCGAATGACCCTGGCCGAGCGCCTCCACCGCATGCTCTGGCATAGACGAGCTACTTGAGGAAGTCCGGGACGTCGAGGATGTCCTCGGCGTCGTCGTACGCCGCCTCGGGCTCGCGGCGCGGAGCAATCGTGGGAGCCTCTGCCGTCGACCAGGACGGGGCCTGAGCCACGGGAACCGGCGCCTGGACGGGCTCCCGTTCGATGGGTGCGGCTGGGGCCGAGGCGACTGCCGCAGCAGCAGCGCCGAGACCGATCGCTCCGGTGTTCGCCTGCTGCACGGGAGCCGCCGCGACCGCTGGGGCCGCCTGCTGCTCCTGGATCGTCTTGGGCTCGCCACCGGCGAAGCCTGCGGCGATGACCGTCACGCGCACCTCATCACCGAGGGTGTCGTCGATGACGGCTCCGAAGATGATGTTGGCCTCCTGGTGGACGGCCTCCTGCACGAGCTTGGCGGCGTCGTTGATCTCGAAGATGCCGAGGTTTGAGCCACCCTGGATCGACAGCAGGACGCCGTGGGCACCCTCGATGCTCGCCTCGAGCAGCGGTGAGGCAACGGCGAGCTCGGCCGCCTTGATGGCACGGTCCGCGCCTCGGGAGGAGCCGATTCCCATGAGAGCCGAGCCCGCACCCTGCATGACCGACTTCACGTCGGCGAAGTCGAGGTTGATGAGGCCGGGAGTCGTGATGAGGTCGGTGATGCCCTGCACACCGGCGAGCAGCACCTGGTCTGCCGTGGAGAACGCCTCGATCATCGAGATTCCGCGGTCGCTGATCTCCAGGAGGCGGTCGTTGGGGACGACGATGAGGGTGTCGACCTCTTCCTTCAGGGTCGCGACACCCTGCTCGGCCTGCTGCATGCGGCGGCGGCCCTCGAAGCTGAAGGGCTTCGTGACGACACCGATCGTCAGGGCGCCGATCGACTTGGCGATGCGGGCGACGACCGGAGCGCCACCCGTTCCGGTGCCTCCGCCTTCTCCTGCGGTCACGAAGACCATGTCGGCGCCGGCGAGCGCCTGCTCGATCTCCTCGGCGTGGTCCTCGGCGGCACGGCGTCCGACCTCAGGGTCGGCTCCTGCTCCGAGACCGCGGGTGAGCTCGCGGCCCACGTCCAGCTTGACGTCGGCGTCGCTCATGAGCAGCGCCTGAGCATCGGTGTTGATCGCGATGAACTCGACGCCACGGAGGCCGAGCTCGATCATGCGGTTGACTGCATTGACGCCGCCGCCGCCGATGCCGACGACCTTGATGACGGCGAGGTAGTTGTTGGTGTTCGACACGTGTCCGGCCCCTCGTTGGCGTGTGGTGTGGATGAAGTACGGAGTGCACACCTCGGCGAGAAGCCCGAGAGCTTCAACCTCTACTTGAAGCTCAGAGATATGCGGTTTCCTGATTGCTTGCTTCGACGCTAGGTCGCGAAGCCCGCACGATCCGTGCAGTCCGCAGGTGTGTTGCGTTTTGCGCGGCGAATGACCGCGAGTCGCTTCAACCCCCACTTGAAGGTTTCCCCGTGACCGCCGCCGCGGGCTCGCATCAGCGGGTGACGGGTGTCTCCGGACTCGATACGTCGTAGCTCGAGATGGACTGCTCGGCCGTCGCCGCGACGAGAGCCGCGAGCACCTCGGCCTTGCGGTCGGACTCCTCCGCGCTCCCCCAGACGACCTCGGCTCCGCTTCGCATCGTGAGGCGGACGTCGTCGATGCTCTTGGCCGTGACCGCAGCCACTCCGGAGCGGAACTCCACGGGCAGCGCGAGCGACACTGCGGCCGCCGACGCGAACGCCTCGGAGTCGACTCCCTGCCCGTCGAGCTCGAGGGTGGGGATGTCGGCGGCGGGCTCCGACTGTGTCCACAGCACGACTCCGGCCGCGTCCATGACGTCGTAGCCTGCCGGCACCTGGACGGTCCCGATCGGCGAGCGCTCGACGATCGTCACGACGAGCCTGCTCGGCGGTTCGACTCGGATGGAATAGCTCTGCACCAGAACGTAGGACTGCAACCGACTCTCGACGTCCTCGTTCGTGACGAGGGCGAGCGGCTGGCCGTTGAGATCAGCGAACGATGCGTCGATCTGTGCCTTGTCGACGCGCTCGGCGCCGGACACGACGATCTCCCGCACGGACATGATGGGGCTGTAGACGGCGACCGCCACGAATGCCACGAGGGCGGCGAGAGCCGCCGCGATCCAGAGCAGGATGCGGCGACGCCGCCGCGCGCGCCAGGTGAATCGGCGCGCTTCGTCGCCGAGCACGCTCACGACTTGCCTTGCTCCTTCGCGCCGAGCGCGTCGAGGAGCTGGGGCACGATGAGGTTGACGTCGCCGCAGCCGAAGGTGATCACGAAGTCGCCATCTCGGGAGATCTGCGCGACGGTATCGGCGGCATCCTGCCAGTCGGGCCGGTACGCGACCTTGCTCTGGTCGACGAAGGCGTTCTCCACCAGGGCCCCGGTGACGCCCTCGATCGGGTCCTCGCGAGCTCCGCACACGTCGAGCACGACGGTCTCATCGGCAAGACGCTCGTAGACCTCCGCGAACACGTCGCTCATCGCCAGCGTGCGCGAGTACAGGTGCGGCTGGTGGACGGCGATGAGGCGGCCGGAGCCGACGACGGTGCGAGCCGCGGAGAGCGCCGCCTCGACCTCGGCCGGGTGGTGGGCGTAGTCGTCGTAGACGCTGACACCGCTCACCGTGCCGTGCAGCTCGAAGCGGCGCTTGGTGCCGCCGAACTTCGAGAGCGCGTCGAGGACGGCGGCGGGCTCGAAGCCGAGCTGGACGAGGACGACAAACGCGCCGGTCGCGTTGAGCGCGTTGTGAACTCCGGGAACGTGCAGGAGCGCCGGGTAGTCAACGCCCTGCCAGGTCACGGTGAACCGGGTCTCCCCGCCCTCGGACGCGATGTCGGAGACGCGCGCGTCGGCCGATGGGGCCTGGCCGAAGGTCAGTACCCGCTCGTGCGAGAGCTTTCCGGTCAGCTCGACCGCGAGCGGGTCATCGCTCGAGATGACGACGGCCTCTGTGGCGGCGTCTGCGAACTGGACGAACGCGGCTTCGAAGGCATCGACGGTGCCGTAATGGTCGAGGTGGTCGTTGTCGACGTTCGTGATGAGCGCGATCGCCGTGTCGTAGAACAGGAAGGATCCGTCGGACTCGTCGGCCTCGACGACGAACGCCTCGCCGGAGCCCACCGCGGAGCTCGTGCCGAGCGCCGAGATGATGCCGCCGTTCACGAAGCTCGGGGAGGCATCGAGCGCGTCCAGTGCCGTGACGATCATGCCGGTCGACGTGGTCTTCCCGTGTGCGCCTGCGACCGAGACGAGTCGACTGCCGCGCGTCAGCCAGACGAGCGCCTGCGAGCGGTGCAGGACCTTGAGTCCGCGCTGCTTCGCCAGGACGAGCTCCGGGTTGTCTGGCCAGAGGGCGCTCGTCACGACGATGGTGTCGGCGTCGCCGAGGTGCTCGGCCGCGTGCCCGATCTCCACCCGGGCTCCGCGTTCGCGAAGCTCCCGGGTCGCGTAGTTCTCCGTGCGATCGCTGCCGGAGACGGTGAGGCCGCGATCGAGCATCATGCGTGCGATACCGCTCATGCCCGAGCCGCCGATGCCGATGAAGTGCACCGTGCCGATCTCATCGGGGATCTGCGCGGTGGCGTCTGGATTGATCATCTCTGCTCCTGGGTTCGCTCGGTCTTCGAGCTGCGCGGCGTCTGCCACGTCGATGGTCGAGGGTACTCCGCCTGACCGATGTGAGGCGCCTAGCGCCCCTGAGGGCTCTGCAGCGCCTCGTCGAGGAGCGTGACGACGCGCGCGGCGCCGTCACGCTGCGCAGACGCGAGGGTCGCGGCCTCCATGCGAGCGCGGCGCTCCCCGTCGCGCGCGAGCGCGAGGAGCTCTTTCGACGCCCACTCAGGTGAGAAGTCGGCGTCCGTCACGCGAAGCGCACCGCCGGCGGCGAGCACCGAGCGGATGTTGATCGTCTGGTGATCGCCCGTGGCCGCGGGGTACGGCACGTAGACCGCGGGGAGTCCGACGACGCCGAGTTCGCTGACGGTCGACGCGCCAGCGCGGGCGACGACCAGGTCGGCGGCCGCGAAGGCCAGGTCCATGCGGTCGCAGTACTCGAGGACGTGGTAGCCGTCGAGCTCGTCATGCTCGAACTTCGACAGCCCACCGACGAGGTGGAGGATCTGCCACCCCTCCGCGATGAGCGCGGGGACGACGGCTCTCACGGTCTCGTTGACGCGCCTCGCGCCGAGCGAGCCCCCGGTGACGAGGAGGGTGCGGCGTGCCGGGTCCAATCCGAAGAACTCGACGGCCTCGCCTCGCTTCGCTTCGCGATCGAGGTGCTCGATCTCGGCGCGCAGGGGCATGCCGACGGTCACGGCGCCGCGGAGCGGGGTGCCGTCGAAGGCCACGCCAACCCGCTTCGCCCAGCGCGCGCCGAGCTTGTTCGCCATGCCGGGGAGCGCGTTCGCCTCGTGCACGACGATCGGCACTCGTCCCCGGGCGGCCAGGTAGGCGGGTGCGGCCGCGTAGCCGCCGAACCCCGCGACCGCCTCGATGTCGTGCTCGGCGAGCATGCGCCGGACGGAGGCGACGGTCTCGCGGAGCCGCGGCAGGAACGTCAGGACCTGCGCGTTCGGGCGGCGCGGGAACGGCAGCTTCGGGATGGTCAGGAGCTCGTATCCGCGAGCTGGCACGAGGCGCGCCTCGAGCCCCTCCTTCGTGCCGAGGACGAAGATCTTGGATTCCGGGTCACGGGCGCGCAGCGCGTCGGCGACTGCGAGGAGCGGGTTGACGTGGCCGGCCGTGCCGCCTCCGGCGAGCAGGTAGTTGGTCACGTGCGTGACTCCGATCTCTTCGGGTTGCGGGCGATCGACAAGACTATGCCAATCGCGAAGAGCGTCGTGATGAGCGCGGAACCGCCGGAGGAGACGAGCGGGAGCGGCACGCCGAGCACGGGGAGGAAGCCGATGACCACCGCGATGTTCACGAAGGCCTGGAAGACGATCCAGGTCAGCACACCGCCGACGATCGTCTTCGCGGTCCAGTCGCTCGCCTCGTGGTAGATGCGCACGAGCACGACGGCGAGCAGGACGAAGAGCCCGATCACCACGATCGCGCCGATGAGCCCGAGCTCTTCGCCGATGATCGCGAAGATGAAGTCGTTGTCGGCCTCGGGCAGCCACGACCACTTGGCCTTCGAGTTGCCGAGGCCGGAGCCGAAGAGGCCACCGGCGGCCAGCGCATAGAGGCCGTGCGCGCTCTGCCACCCCCACGACTCGTAGTCGACGTCGCCGCCGAAGAAGTTGGTGATGCGAGCCATGCGGTTGTCGCTGAAGACCGACATCAGCACTGCCCCGGCCACGGCGACGGTGAGAGCCAGCAGGAGGTATCTGGTCGCCACTCCCCCGAAGTACAGCGCGCCGAGCACAAGCGCCCCGACCACGATGATGGTGCCGAGGTCCTTGCTCAGGAGCATGATCCCGAAGCAGAGGAGCAGGACCGGCACGATCGGGACCGCGACCTCCTTGCCGATGTGGAGCTTGCCCTGCTTGCGGCCGATGATGAGACCGAGCCAGAGCACAAGGGCGACCTTGACGACCTCCGCCGGCTGCATCGTCGTGAAGCCGAGGTTGATCCACGCCCGGTTGCCGTTGATGTCCACGCCGATAGGAGTGAAGACGAGCGCCTGGAGGATGATGGCGACGGCGAGCGCGGCCCACGCCGATCTCTTCCAGAAGCTGAGGGGCATCCGAGATGCGAAGAGCATGAGCGGGATGCCGAGCGCGGCGAACGTCGCCTGGCTCACGAACCGTGACGAGACCGCGTTCCCTCCCGCGAACTCCTCGACCGAGGAGCTCGAGAGCACCATGACGATGCCGAAGGCGACGAGGAACAACGTGATCGACAGCAGGAGCACGAAGTTCCTGTTGACGCCGCGGATGCGCTTGCCGAGCGAGACCACGACGGCGGTCGAGGAGCTCTTGCGGGCTTGCGCGGTGCGGGCGCTCGAGCCGCCTGGACTACTCGGGGGTGCGGTCCGGGGAGCCTTCTGTCTCGGCATGCAGGCCCCCTTCAAGATGCGACGCGACGGCCAGCGCGAATCGCTGACCACGGTCGCTGTAACTCACGAACTGATCCATGGAGGCGGCCGCCGGTGCGAGCAGCACGGTGTCCCCGTCCTGCGCGAGCCGAGCGGCTTCCGCCACGGCACGACTCATGATGGAGTCAGTTTCGCTCACGTCGATCTCGATGAAGGTGACCTGGGGCGCGTGTTGCGTGAACGCGTCGACCACCTCAGAGCGCGAGGTGCCGAGCACGACGGCGCCCCGCAGCCGCCCCGCGTGCTTCGCGACGAGGGGTGCGATGTCGACGCCCTTCAAGAGCCCGCCGACCAGCCAGACGACACTGCGGTGAGCGGCGAGAGAGGCATCGGCCGCGTGCACGTTCGTGGCCTTGGAGTCGTCGATCCAAAGGACGCCCGAGCGCTCGGCGAGGACCTCATGGCGGTGCCGGTCGACGGAGAACGTCGAGAGCGCAGCCGAGATGGCGGAGACGGGAACCCCGACCGCACGGACGAGAGCGGCGGCCGCCAGCACGTCCTCGACGAGGTGCTTCGAAGAGAGCCCGCGCAGGCGCAGCTCATCCAACGTCGTCAGCTCGAGTGCGGTGCGCGCTCGATCATCGAGGAACGCGCGGTCGACGAGGATGCCGTCGACGACACCGAAATCGCTGGGGCCCGGCACGTCCGTGCCGAAGCCGATCGCACGGCATCCTTCGATGACGTCGGCCGCCTCGACGAGATCCAGCGTCGCCTCGTCACCCTTGTTGTAGACGCAGGCGATCTGGGCACGCTCGTAGACGCGCCCCTTCGCTGCACGGTAGGCCTCGGCTCCGCCGTGCCAGTCGAGATGGTCGTCCGCGATGTTGAGGACGACGGCCGCGTGCGCCGACATCGAGTGCAGCGAGTGCAGCTGGAAGCTGGAGAGCTCGACGACGAGCAGCTGGAACTCTGCCGGATCCCTGAGCACGTCGAGGACCGGCACGCCGATGTTGCCGCATGGCGCGGTGCGGATGCCAGCGGCGAGCCCCATGTGCGCTGCGAGCTGTGTGGTGGTCGTCTTGCCGTTCGTGCCGGTGACCGCGAGCCACGGGGCTGGCTCCCCGAACTTGTCGCGAAGCCGCCAGGCGAGCTCCACGTCGCCCCAGAGTGGAACGCCGAGCGCTTCAGCCGCCGCGATGAGCGGGTGGCTCGGCGCGAAGCCGGGAGACGCGACCACGAGGTCGGCGCCGAGGCCCCGCAGCGCCTCGACCGCGACGTCGTCACGCTCGGCGACCGTGACGGGGACGTCGAGGACTTCCAGGATGCGCTCGCGCTCCTCGTCGTGGGACTGGGCGATGACGTGCGGCCTCGCACCGAGTTCGGCGAGGGTATCGGCGACCGAGAACCCGGTCTTGCCGAGTCCGAGAACTGCGACGGCGATGCCGTTCCAGTCGTCGTGCCAGCTCCGCAGCGCCTCGATGTCGCGGGTCACGTCGTGACTCCCCACTCCGCGTAGAAGAGGCCGATGCCGAGCGCGGCGCACAGCCCCGCGATGATCCAGAACCTGACGACAACAGTCGTCTCAGCCCAGCCCTTCAGCTCGAAGTGGTGGTGGATCGGGCTCATGAGGAAGATGCGCTTGCCCTTGGTGAGCTTGAAGTAGATGCGCTGCACGATGACGGATCCGGTCGTCATGACGAACAGACCGCCGATGAGGACGAGGAGCAGCTCGGTGCGGGTGATGATGGCGAAGGCGGCGATGGCACCACCCAAGCCGAGCGAGCCGGTGTCGCCCATGAAGATCTGCGCAGGCGAGGTGTTCCACCAGAGGAAGCCGATGAGGGCTCCCGCGATGCCGGCCGCGACGATCGCGACGTCGAGGGGCGCGTACGCCGTGTAGCACGCCGACTCGAGCGACTCGGCAAGACGCTCGGTCCCGCAGGCCTGGTTGAACTGCCAGTAGGCGATGATGCCGTACGAGCCGATCGAGATGATCGAGGCCCCCGTGGCGAGGCCGTCGAGGCCGTCCGTCACGTTGACGGCGTTGGATGTGCTCGTCGTGATGACGACGATCCAGATGATGAGCGCGATCGTTCCCGCGACGGCGCCGAGCGCCATGAAGTCGATGGGCAGGTCACGGATGAATGAGATGTGCGTGGAGATGACCGGCACGCCGTCGTTGTTGCGGAACTGGAGGCCGACCACCGCGAAGAGTCCGGCGACGACGACCTGGCCGACGATCTTCGACCATCCGCCGAGGCCCAGCGACTGCTGCTTGCGCACCTTGAGGAAATCGTCGATGAAGCCGATGACGCCGAGGCCGACCATCATGCCGAGGATGAGGAGTCCCGCGGCCGTCACCTGGTCGCCCGTCGCGAGCGTCGCCGCGAAGTAGGCGAGCACCGACCCGACGATGAAGACGATGCCGCCCATCGTCGCTGTTCCCCGCTTCGAGTGGTGGGCTTGAGGCCCGTCCTCCCGGATGAACTGACCCCACTCGAGGCGATGGAAGAGCCTGATGAACAGCGGCGTCATGAAGAGCGTGAACGCCAGACCGACGCCCCCGGCAATAAGGATCGCTATCACGCGAAGTGCCCCCTGAGGTGCTCGGCGAAACGGTCCCCAAGGTGTCGGAGGCCCGCTGAGTTCGAAGACTTGACGAGCACGAGGTCACCTGGGCGGGTCTCCCGCACGAGGAGCTCGTAGGCCTCGTCCATGGACTCGACAAAGATGGATTCGCCGTCCCAGGATCCCTGGGCGATGGCCCCGAGGTGAAGCGCGCGCGCGTCCCGGCCGACGACGATGAGCTGATCGATGCCGAGGCGGACAGCGAGGAGCCCGAGGCGGTCGTGCTCCTCGATCGACGCATCGCCGAGCTCGCTCATGGCACCGAGCACCGCGACCGTCCGAGACCCCGTCGGTGCGATCTGCGCGATGGTCTTCAGCGCAGCAGCCATGGAGTCAGGGCTCGCGTTGTACGCGTCGTTGATCAGGTTGACCTGGCCCGCATGCTGGAGCTCCATGCGCCACTGCTCCGCGCGGGTGACGCGCTCGAGCGCATCGCGGATCTCGGTCGCGGGGACTCCCTGCGTGTGCGCCGCGGCTGCCGCGGCGAGCGCGTTGGTGACGTGATGCTCGCCGATGACTCCGAAGCGCACCAGGACGGCGTCCTCACCAGGTACGTGCAGGGTGAACTGGGTGCCGGCGAGACTCGTCGAGACGTCGCTGGCACGCACATCCGCGCGAGCACCCCTGCCGAACCACAGCACATCGGCCTCGGTCTTGTCGGCCATTGAGGCGACCCGGCCGTCGTCGGCGTTCAGCACGGCGGTGTCTCCGGCGGCGAGGCCCTGGACCATCTCGGTCTTCGAGGTCAGCGTCACCTCGATGCCGCCGAACTCGCCGGCGTGGGCGAGGCCGACCGTGAGCACGATCCCGACGTCGGGCTTGGCCATGGCGATGAGCCTGCTGATCTCGCCGGGTGCGCTTGCCCCCATCTCGGCGATGAGGGTCTGCGTGCCCTCGGTCAGCTTGAGGAACGTGAGCGGGGCTCCGACCTCGTTGTTGAAGCTGGCGACGGGGGCGACGGTCTCCCCTCGAGCCGAGAAGATCTCGCGCAGGAGGTTCTTGGTCGTCGTCTTGCCATTGGATCCGGTCACGGCGATCGTCACGAGCTCGCCGCGGGCCTTGACGCGGGTCACGACCTCTGTAGCGAGGCGCCCGAGTGCGAGGACCGCGTCATCGACGACGACCTGGGTGACGGGGAGGTCGAGGATGCGCTCGACGAGCAGGAGCGCGGCTCCGTTCTCGGCCGCCTTCGGCGCGAAGAGGTGGCCGTCGGTGACCTCGCCCGGCTTGGCGACGAAGATGTCGCCGGGTCGGATGAGCCGAGAGTCGGTGTCGACGGTCCCGGAGAAGACGCTCTCGAGGGTGTCGCCTGCCGCCGGTCGGGCTTCTCCCCCGGTGATCTCTGCGATCTCGCGAAGTCGGAGTTCGATCATCCGTTCACCACCCTGCTTCCCTGAGCGCCGCTCTGGCCTCTTCTCGTGCCGAATACTGGATCTTCTTGCCCGCGACCTCGGTGTAGCTCTCGTGGCCCGGACCGGCAATGAGGATAGTGTCCTCTGCGCCCGCAAGCGAAACCGCCTTGCGCAGACCGAGGCTCGCGTCGGCGATCTCGTAGAGTTCGCGTTCTGGGTGGCTGGACCTGGCGCTCTCGACGAGGACGCGCCTGATTTCGTCCGGGTCCTCGGTGCGGGGGTTGTAGTCGGTGATGATGACGACGTCGCTGCCCGCGGCCGCGACTCGCGCCATCTCGGGCCGCTTCGTGCGGTCGCGGTCGCCGTCGGCACCGAAGACCATGAAGAGGCGTCCCGTCGTCATCGCTCGAAGCGCGCCGAGCGTCTGCTCGAACGCATCCGGGGTGTGCCCGTAGTCGACGTACAGTCGTGGGCCTCGCTCACCGGAGACCAGTTCGAGGCGCCCAGGCACGAAGGCGTCGATGCCGCCGTCACGCTCGAGCACCTCGGCGATCTCGCCGAGGTCGTAGCCGGACTCGACGAGCATCGCGATCGCGAGTCCCGCGTTGGCGGCAGAGAACCAGCCTGGCATCGGGATGCTCGTGTGCAGCACCCGGTCATCGGGGCTCGTGAGCGTGAAGCTCGTGCTGCCTCCGCTGGAGTCGGTGACGACCAGGTTCCAGTCGGCGTCGATCCCGGGCTTCGAGGAGATGGTCGTGACGGGGATGCGGGAGTCCTCGACGACGCGCGCGCCCCACTCGGAGTCGAGCGACACGACGCCGCGTCGAGCGCGCTCCGGCGTGAAGAGCTTGAGCTTCTCGCCGAAGTAGGCATCGAAGTCGACGTAGTCGTCGAGGTGGTCATGTGAGAGGTTGATGAAGCCGACGACGTCGAACTCGATGCCGTCGACCCGGTGCCTCGTGATGGCCTGCGCGGAGACCTCGATGCTGGCCGCGTGGACGCCGACCTCGCGCATGCGGGCGAGCAGTGCGTGCAGCTCGCTGGCTTCTGGCGTCGTCAGGCTCGCCTCGATCCGCTCTTCGCCGATACGGCGCTCGACGGTCGTGGTGAGGCCGGTGACGACGCCGAGCTGCAGCAGGAGGCCGTCGAGGATGTAGACGACGGACGTCTTCCCGTTGGTCCCCGTGACGCCGAAGAGCTTCGGCTGGTCCGGGTCGGTGCGGTAGATCCACGCGGAGACGTCGCCGAGTGCGAGACGCGGCTCCTCGGTCACGAGGACCGGCACTCCGAGGTCGCTGGCCAGCTCGGCCCCGGCGGCGTCGGTGAGGACCGCGACGGCGCCGGCCTCAGCCGCGTTCGCGGCGTAGCTGGCCCCGTGCACGCGAGCACCGGGAAGCCCCACGTACAGATCTCCGGCTTCGACGTCCAATGATGAGATGGAGACGCCGGTCACCTCGACCTGGTCGACGCCTTCGGGGGCGTCGAGTCCGAAGTGCGCGCACAGCTCAGAGAGCGAGCGCGGCACTGGGTGGGATGGACGAATGCTTGCTGCGGGCATGACTTCCTGTGCAGTAGTGCGGATCAGAACGTGGTCGGGATCGTCGGCCACGGGCTCGGCGATGGTGCCACCCGGTTGGATTGGAGGACGTAGGCCATGACATCGTGCCATGCTGGCGCGGTGGCGGCGCTGCCCCTCATCGTAGTTGGGTTCATGATCGAGACCGTGACGACGTACTTGGGGTCGTCGATCGGGGCGACTCCCGCCATCGAGGTCATGAAGCTCCCCGCGACGTACTGCCCCTGTCCATCAGAGACCTCGGCGGTGCCCGTCTTGATGCCGACCCGGTAGCCGGGGATCGCCACCTCGTTCGCGAGGCTCCCGCTCTGCGCCGTGGCCTCGAGCAGCGTCAGCGTGTCGGTTGCGGCCTTCGCGGAGACGACCTGGCGCGCCTCACCGGGTTCGGTCGGCACGAAGCCGTCCTCCGTCTCACAGCCCTCGACGAGCTGGACGGGAAGCCGCTGACCGCCGTTGGCGATGGTCTGGTAGGCGCTCGCCATCTGTGGGGCCGTGACCTGCAGGCCCTGGCCGAACATCGTGGCGTAGTTCGTCTGCGGGTCCCACTCGTCGTAGGGGCGGACCGTTCCGGCCTCCTCGCCGAGGAAGCCGGCCTCGGTGTCGGCGTTCAGGCCGAAGTCGAGCATGTAGTCGTAGCGCTCGCCAGCGCTGAGTCGCTGCCCCATCAGGGCGATGCCGATGTTGGAGGAGCGTGTCATGATGCCCGCCGCGGTCCACCGCTCATCTCCGTGCGCCCAGTCGTCGCCGAAGCTGACGTCGGTCTGCTCGAAGCGGCCGGGCACCGTGAACTGCTCACCGGGCGTTGAGAGTCCCTTGTCGAAGACCATCGCGGCGGTGAGGGCCTTCATCGTCGAGCCGGGCTCGTACGGTGCCGTGAACGCGCGCGAGCCGCGGTCCTCGGTCGCCGTGGCGCCTGGGTCGTTGGGGTCGACGGACGGATAGTCCGCCGCGGCGAGGACCTTGCCGGTGTCGACCTCCTGGACGATGACGTGCCCCCATTGGCCGCCCATCGCCGTGACCTGCTGAGCGAGCACCTGGAGTGCGTAGTACTGCAGGTCGGCGTCGACCGTGAGCTTGAGCGTGCCACCCTGCTTCGCCTCGGTCAGCGTGACCTCGGTGCCTGGGATGCGAACGTTGTCAGCGCTGCGCTCGTACGTCTCCTCGCCGTCGACGCCCGCGAGGCACTGGTTCTCGGAGTATTCGAGTCCGGCGAGAGGCTCGCCATCAGCGCCGAGGAAACCGGTGAGGTTTCCGGCCACCTGGCCGTTGGGGTAGACGCGCGCCGCTTCCCTCTTCGGGTAGATCCATGGGATCTCGAGCGCGCGCACCTTCTGATAGGCCGCGAGTTCGAGCCCCCGGCTGAGGTACGCGAAGTTGCTCTCCGGGTCGATGGCAAGCGCCCCGTCGATGACGCCGATGAGCTCTGCCTGCTGCTGCCCGGTGATGGCTGCGATCTCGCCGAGCGCCTGATCCCTGGAGACCGTGGTGGTCTTGCCGTCGTCGCCCTTGCGATCGAACTCGTCGACATTCGCGGGGGCTACCGTGAGGTCGAAGCGGTCGGCGGAATCGGCAAGGATCTCGCCGTTCTTGTCGATGATCGACCCGCGCTCGCTGAAGATCGTGCTGGAGACGCCGCGCTTGGATTCGGCGTCGGCGTTGATGGTCGACGCGGAGACCAGCTGCACATCGATGAGGCGCACCCCGAAGGCGACGAGCACCGCGGTCACGAGGATGATGACGAGGCCTGCCCTGCGCCTGGACACTTTCGGTGACACGGTGGTCCTCCCCCTCTGGTGTTGCTCTTGGTGGGTCTACCTCGTGGAGGGAGAACGCAGCTCGGTGACCGAGGGTACGGCAGGCGCGGCGGCCTGCTCCGCTGAAACTCCGTTGGGGTCGGCGACCGGTGCCGCTGGCTGCGTGACCTCGTTCGTGACGAGTCCCGTGTTGATGGGAGCGGAGGTGCCGGTGGAGGCTGCATCGGTGGCGAGCGAGCCGCTGCCGACCTGCAGGAACGCCTGCGAGTCGGTCGGCACCATTCCGAGCTTCGTGGCCTCGACCGCGAGGTTCTGCGCCGACGACATCGCGCTGAGCTCCTCGAGTGCCGCTGACTCGGTGCGAGCGAGCTCGGTCTGCGTCTGCTCGAGCCCGCTGACCTCGTAGGCGCCCTGGGAGATCGCGATGCTCAGTGCGAGCTGCGTGACGAAGACCCCGGCGAGGACCACGAGGGAGATGAGCATCGAGCGAAGGCTCGGGAGCCTCCGGGTGCCGGGTGCCTCGACGAGGCGCAACCGCGGCGACGGGGTCGCCGCCCTAGGGGGCGACTTCTGGCGACGCGTGGAGGTGGACCCGCGGAGGAGGCTTGTTGCTGCAGTCATGCCCGTGGGCTCCTAACTCTCGCCACCGCGCGCAAGCGCACGGGAAGTGCTCGTGGATTGATCTCGCCCTCGTCGGCGCCGGCGCGCTCCGCGCCGCGCACGAGGCGTTCGAACTCGGGCTTGTGCTCGGGCAGCTCGACCGGAAGGCCGCTCGGGGCGGTCGACGTGGTCTTCGCCTCGAACAGCCGCTTCACGAAGCGATCCTCGAGGGACTGGTAGGCCTCGACGACGACGCGTCCGCCGAGGCTGACTCGGTCGAGGGCCTGCGGGAGGGCACGCTCGAGTGCGCCCAGCTCAGCATTGACTTCGATGCGGAGGGCCTGGAAGACGCGCTTCGCGGGGTGGCCGGCGTCGCGCTTCGCGGCCGGGGTGGCTCGTTGTAGGACGTCGACGAGCTGTCCAGTCGTCGCGATCGGACCCTGGGCCCGCTCGCGCACGATCCAGCTCGCGTACCGCGGAGCGAGCTTCTCGTCGCCGTACCGGTAGAAGAGCTGCTTGAGCTCCTCTTCACCGTACGTGGCGACGATCTCTGCCGCCGTGACGCCCTTCGTGGCGTCCATGCGCATGTCGAGGGGCGCGTCCTGGCTGTAGGAGAAACCGCGGCTCGCTTCGTCGAGCTGGAGCGACGAGACACCGAGGTCGAACAGAACGGCGTCGACGGTGTCGATCCCGAGCTCGTCGAGCGAGGACTCGAACTCGTCGTAGACGGCGTGCACGAGCGTGACCCGATCGCCGAAGCGAGCGAGGCGTCGACCGGCGAGGCCGAGTGCCTCCGAGTCGCGATCGAATCCGACCAGGCGGGCGTTCGGGCAGCGGTCGAGGACTGCCTCGCTGTGGCCACCCATGCCGAGCGTCGCGTCGACGTAGATGCTGCCTGGGGCCTGCAGAGCGGGTGCGAGGAGCTCCACGCAGCGCTCGAGGAGCACTGGCGTGTGCAGCGATGCCGGGTCGCGTTCGCCGTCGTTCTCCGGCTGTGTGTTCTGGCTGTTCTGTGTCATGACGATGCGGGTTCCTCCCTGATCACTGATTCCCATCCGTTCTCTCTCCCCGCAGCGATGCGCGAGGGGAGCGAAGTGGAGATTCCTTCTGCCGCCGGGGAAGTGGCTTCAGATGGGGCTCCGCGGTGCTGCTGAGCTCTGCTGCGAGGGAAGGCGCTTCAGAGCGGAACGGCTGAGAATCGGCGGTCAGGGTCAGAAGAGTCCCGGGATCACCTCCTCCGCGGTCTCGGAGAAGGCGGCCTCGTTGGCCGCGACGTAGGTGTTCCAGGCCTCGGCATCCCAGATCTCGGCGCGGCTGCCAGCACCGATCACGGCGAGCTCGCGGTCGAGCCCTGCGTACTGCCTGAGCTGTTGCGGGATGGTCACGCGGTTCTGCCGGTCAGGCGTCTCCGCGTGGGCTCCGGAGAGCAGAAGACGCAGGTAGTCGCGAGCCTGCTTGCTGGTGACTGGGGCCTGGCGGATGCGGTTGTGGAGCTCCTCGAACTCGCTCGTAGAGAAGACGTAGACGCAGCGGTCCTGCCCGCGAGTCAGCACGACACCCTCTTCGAGCTCTTCGCGGAACTTGGCCGGAAGGATGAGCCGCCCTTTCTCGTCGAGCTTGGGCGAGTACGTGCCAAGGAACATGCACGCCTCCCTCCCTGTCGCTGAATCCCCACATGCTCCACTTTACTCCACAACCCACCACACATCTACGCAAACGCACTATTTCTCGCCTGTGAATGCAGAAAGAGGCCAGTAAATTACTGGCCTCTCAAGGGTGGAGGGAAGTGGAGCTGTTTTCACCTCACGTGGGCACAAAAAAAGGGACCGGCCAGGTGGCCGGTCCCGAGGTATGAAAGTGGAGTGGTGAGAGAAGGTGCGAGGTGGAGGGCTGTGGGGGCTCCCCGCCGCTACTCCCCCTGCTGCCGCTTGTCCCAGCGGTTGCCGAGCTTGTCCATGAACGAACCGTCAGACGAATCACCACTCTTCGATGAGGGGCGACCTGTTGGCAGTGGATCGGACTGCGAAGACCCGCCCTTCGGGGCGGCGAACGCGTAGACGACTCCAGCGAGCATCAGGACGAACCCGACGACCCCCAGGACCGGGATGTTGGTCGCGACGCCGGCGACGACGACGCCGATGCCGACTGCGACGGAAAGGAACGCGACCACGACGGCTCGCGTGGTGACCGCAGCGCCGCTTCTCGGCGATGTGGACACCACGTCCGCATCGTTCTGGTAGAAGCTGCGCTCCATCTCATCAAGCAACCGCTGCTCTTGCTCAGATAGTGCCATGTTGACCTCGTGCTCAGGGGGCGATCGGAGCCCCGCTCCGAAGTATTGCGCCCATTGTAGGCGCGCGCACCTGGGTAGAGTGGTGTCGTGTCTGAGAGTTCTACGCTGTCCTCCAAAGTCCAGCGTCGTCTGGACGCCACAATTGCCGAGAATCTTCAGGTTCTGGGGCCGATCGGCGTCGATGTGCCCGCCTTCCTCGAACAGGCCGGGGCCTTCACGACGGGCGGCAAGCGCCTCCGGGCCTCGTTCTGCGCCGCCGGGTACAGCAGCGCCGCCGGCACTCCAGAGCAGAGCGAGGCGGTGATCCTCGCTGCAGCCTCGATCGAGCTCTTCCACGCCGCAGCTCTGGTCCACGACGACATCATCGATCGCTCCGACACTCGCAGGGGCGCTCCTTCCACCCACCGCGCCTTCTCGAAGCACCACCGCGCCGCCGGCTGGGCTGGCGACGAGGAGCACTTCGGTCTCAGCGCCGCGATCCTGCTCGGCGACCTGCTGCTCGTCTGGAGCGACCAGCTCTTCGTGGAGGCCTGTGCCCTCGTGCCTCCCGCGGACGCCGTCCGCGCACGAGCCGAGTTCAGCAAGATGCGCAGCGAGGTGACCATCGGCCAGTACCTCGACCTCGTCGAGGAGGTGGCGTGGCCGGTCGTGCCCATCGACGAACGCGCCTCCCGGGCCACGACGATCGCGATCTCGAAGTCCGCCAGGTACAGCGTCGAGGAGCCTCTTGTGCTCGGAGCGCTCCTCGGGGGTGCATCCGATGCCCGCGTGGAGCAGATTCGCGCCTTCGGGTTGCCCCTCGGCCTCGCCTTCCAGCTTCGGGATGACGTCCTCGGCGTGTTCGGAGACGAGGCGGTCACCGGCAAGCCCAGCGGAGACGACCTCCGAGAGGGCAAGCGAACGCTCATGATCGCCGCAGCTCAGGAGCTGGCATCGCCTTCGGACTCGGCGCGGCTCGACGAGCTCCTCGGAGACCAGGGGCTGGATGACTCTCAGATCGCCTGGATGCAGGCGCTCATCGCGGAGTCTGGCGGACTGCAGCGTGTGGAGGAGCTGATCAGCGCCTCACTCGTCGAGGCGCTCGCCGGACTGGAGAGCCTCGAGCTCGACCCCGGCTCGCGACAGCTGCTTGAGCAGCTCGCGGAGCGTACGGCTCACCGGGAGCACTGACCAGCTGGAGCACTGACCAGCTGGCAGCCTGCTCGGCGCCAGCACCGGTTGGCCAGCGGTGCCGAGACGCAGCACCCGTCGAGCAGCGGAGGTCGAGCAGCGCTGATCGACTAGATGGCGAGCAGCTGGACGGCGTGACGCACCTGCGTCTTGCGTCCCTGCACGAGCGCGTCGAGAGGGGCGACGCCGAGCGTCTCATCGACGCTCAGGAGCCACACCATCTGGTCGTGCGCGCTGAGCCCTGCGTCGCCGAGCAGGAACAGCGTCCCCCGGAGGCCAGCCAGCGGCTCGCCGTCCTTGATGAACTCCTGCGGGATGCGCGGCTCTCGCTCGATGCGGAACGACAGCAGCTGCTTGTCCTCGATCAGGGTCGACACGCGCCCCGTCGAGACACCGAGCTCGGATGCTGCCTGGGGAATCGTGTACCACTTACGGGTACTGAAGACGTCGCTCACGCCTCACATGGTCGCAGACTCCGCGCATCGATGCGAGCCCGAGCGATTCCTCGGCGCCGTGCGGTGTTTCATCCGGGAGGCGCGTGCCTCGTCGGGCTATCCTGCACGACGTGAGTCCCGTTGGTCCCGACGACATGATCGGCCGTCTGATCGACGGCCGATATCAAGTGCGCTCTCTGATCGCCAAGGGCGGCATGGCTACGGTCTATGTCGCCACTGATCTGCGCCTCGAGCGCAGGGTCGCGATCAAGGTGATGCACGACCACCTCGCCGCCGACGAGCGCTTCCGCGAGCGGTTCATCCGCGAGGCGCGCTCCGCGGCGAAGATCACCCACCCGAACGTCGTGAACGTCTACGACCAGGGTGACGACGAGGTCTTCGCCTACATGGTGATGGAGTACATCCCGGGCATCACGCTCCGCGACCTGCTCCACGACCATCACCGACTCACCCCGGAGCAGTCGATCGACGTCATGGACGCCGTACTCGCGGGCCTGCAGGCGGCTCACAAGCTCGGCATCGTGCATCGCGACCTCAAGCCCGAGAACGTCCTGCTCGCCGACGACGGCCGCATCAAGCTCAGCGACTTCGGTCTCGCCCGTGCGGCGAGCGCGAACACGGCGACCGGGCAGGTCCTGCTCGGCACCATCGCCTACCTGAGTCCCGAGCTCGTGACCAAGGGCACCGCCGACGTGCGCAGCGACATCTACTCGTTGGGCATCATGCTCTTCGAGATGCTGACGGGCGAGCAGCCATACCGAGGCGACCAGCCCGTCAACATCGCGTACCGGCACGCCAACGAGACGGTTCCCGCTCCAAGCGAGGTCAACGCCAGCGTGCCGCATGAACTCGACGAGCTCGTCGCCTGGTCGACGGAACGCGATCCCGAACTTCGGCCGGCGGACGCCGGCGTGATGCTCGAAGCGCTGCGTCGCGCGGAAGCCGAGCTCGGCCAATCGGCCCGAGCTGTCGACCCGACAGCGGTCCTGGCCACCGCGAGCCAGAGCGACGTCGAGGACACGGACCCGACGCAGCTCGCCCTCATCACGAGCCAGATGTCATCGGCGTCCTCCCCTCCGGAGTTCTCCGAAGGACACGTCGAGTCCTTCAGACCCGGAGACTCCCCCACCGTCGTCGGGGCGCCGATCTTCCCGGAGACGGGCGTTGCAGAGCTCGAGCCCTCGCTCCCGCAAGCCACCTCGACGGCCGAGCAGGGCGCCCGCAAACGACGCACCTTCGGGGCAGTCATCGCCATCCTGGTCATCGCACTGGTCGCGGCGGCCGGCGGCATCGGCTGGTGGTTCGGACTCGGACCTGGGTCCTACAACACGGTCCCCGAGGCGGTTTCGCTCACCCAGGCGGACGCGGAGTCGGCGATCACCGCTGCCGGCTTCACCGTCGGCGACGTCACACAGGAGTTCTCGCTCGAGGTCGCTGCCGGCACCGTCATGGACATGGACCCGCAAGCCGGCACGTCGCTCGCACCCGAGACTCCGATCTCCCTCATCGTCTCCGCCGGGCCGGAGATGCTCACGGTACCGGCCCTCGAAGGGCTGACGCTCGAGGCGGCTGAGTCCGCCATCACCGAGGCCGGCTTCACCTACGACCAGGCCACGACCCTGCGCCAGTTCTCCGATGAGGAAGCCGACGTCGTGATCGCGGCGACGGACACCACCGGCGCTCCACTCCCCTCCACGCTCGCCGAGGGCCAGCCCATCCGTCTCGTGGCCTCGGCAGGAGTCCTCCCTGACGTAGCTGGCGAGACGGAAGCGAACGCGACGAAGCTCATCGAGGAGGCCGGACTCGTCGTGAACGTGTCGAGCCGGGAGTTCTCGGCCTCGGTGGCCAGCGGCGTCGTCATCGCCTCCTCGACCACCACCGATCCGGTCGTTCCGGGCGACACGATCAACATCTCGGTCTCGAAGGGGCCAGCCCCCGTCGTCCTCCCAGACGTCGTCGGCGCACCCATCGGCGAAGCCATCGCGACGCTCGAGGGACTCGGGCTGACGGTCGGCCACAACGTTCCCCCCGGCATCGTCAACGACCCGAACCCGGTCATCAAGTTCGTCGTCTCGACGCAGTCCCCCGCCGCCGGGGTCGAGGTACCGGCCGGGTCGAACGTCACCCTGACGGCCACCGCGACGCTGTAGGTGCTCGGGCCGCTGACGCGCGCCGGATCGCGATCAGGGCCTCTGCTCGAACTCGTTCCGACGCCGCCGGGACACGTCCCGGCTGGTGCAGACTCTCTCAGCCCGCAGTCGAGCGCTACGAGAGTGACGTCGGCCGAAGTGCCGCTATCGGATCAGGACGATGCACCCCGCGCATGCGGTAGCCCAGCGAATCCGATGCTTGAAGCAGGTCGGCGAGCAGCCAGATGATGCTCAACCACATCTCGGTTCCCTGCAACCCTGGTGCGCCACCCGCGCTCTGGGAACGCGGAGCGAACGCTATCCCCTCGCCGGGAACCCACTGGCCGAGCGCCTGCTCGAGCGCCCCGCGCGCCCACTCCGCGATCTCCCCGCGGCGGTGCGGGGTCTGCTGCGAAGCAAGCCAGAGCGGATGCGCGATATCGAGGACGTTGCACGCGGTCCAGCCAGCTGGCGTGGAGAGGTGAGGATCAGCCGCGTGCAGCAGCACGGTGTCGATCGTCGCGACCGGATACGGCAGCGGCAGTCCGAACTGCGCGAAGAGTCCGCGGGTCAGCCGGTAGAAGCCGTTCACGGCCTGCAGCCGTGGTGAGTCCGAGCCGGGCAGCACCTCCCCCCACAGGCCTGTTCGCGGGTCCGCGCGTGCGACAGCCCAGCCAAGCAAGGTGAGGAGAGGCCCGGCTCCCCCGTCGTCGAAGGCGTCGGAATGATCCAGCATGTTCGCGGCGCAGGCCGTAGCGACCGCGTCGACCGCGGCGCCGGAGCCCCAGGCGCCAGCGCCCCAGTCGCGGGCGTCGAGGGCGGCCGTCAGGTCCGTTCCCGTGAGCCCGTGCACGGCGCGGATCGGGTGGGGCATCCGCCCTCCCAGCAGCCGCACGGCGTAGCTGACGCTGAGGACGTGGTAGCTCGCCGGCCCGTCGAACGCCGAAAGCGGCTCCGATGGCTGCCGATCGGGCGACGTCTGCGCTCGCTCGAGGCCGGCGTCCGAGAGATCGCCGTCGGCGACCAGCCCCGTCGCAGGATCCTGCCTCGTCGTCAGCCGCCGGAGCAGGTCCGCGGCGGCGAAGCCCGGCGGCGGTGCGTCCAGCAGCAGGTCGGCGAGCTCGACCGCGTCGGCCCATGGGCGCAGGGTGGGCGCCGCAGCCGTGCCTGGGCGATCGACGAAGCGGTCGCCCTCGAAGCACCGCTCGAGCACTGCCGGGATCTCAGCCCGAGCCGTGTCCCCGAAGCGTCGGAGCGCCTCCCCGAGCCCAGCCTGGCGTGCCGGAGCCCGGCGGTCGCGCAGGACGCGCGCCGGATTGCCTGCCACGATCGCGTGGTCCGGGACACTCTTCGTGACCACCGAACCAGCGCCGATGACGACGTGGTCGCCGACCACCACCCCGTCGAGGATCGTCACCTGCGAGCCGATCCAGACATCGTCTCCGAGAACGATCCCTCGACTCGAGAGCCCCTGGGTGAAGACCGGAGCGTCCGGCTCCATCAAGTGGTTGAAGCCGAGGATCGAGGTGTGTGCGCCGATCCGGACGCCGTCGCCCATCTGCACGTCGCCGCGGACCACGGCGAACGGGTTGACAGAGCAATCCGCGCCGATCGCGACGTTGTCGGTGACGTAGGCGTTGGCGGCGATATAGCTGCGGTCGCCGATCGACAGCCGGTCGCAGAAGACGGCGGCACTCGCCGAGACGAAGACCCGATCGCCGATCGCGGCACCCGACGCCGCCAGTTCGCCCAGCCGCTCAGCCTGAGCGGCTCCGTCGGCGGAGTGGGGATCGTACTCCCATGGGAGGAAATCGACTCTGCGCACGCCGTCAGCCGTCATGCGCTCATCCTTTCACGGGTGACGCGGCGAGGGAGTTCAGGGTTCCGTGCTCCCACACTCCGACAGAGGCCTCCTGGTGATGGCAGAGCTCACAGCTCCACCACCCCAGGAGGCCTCGTCACGTCACACGACCGGAATCGCCACCAAGCAGGTCACGGCCGAGTCCCTCTAGTGCTTGCCCGCGCGCAGCTCCTCAGCCACGAGGAACGCGAGCTCGAGCGACTGCATGTGGTTGAGACGCGGGTCGCACAGCGACTCGTAGCGGGTCTCGAGGGTCTTCTCGTCGATGTGCTCGGAACCGCCGAGGCACTCGGTGACATCGTCGCCAGTGAGCTCGACGTGGATGCCACCCGGGTGCGTGCCCGCGGCGCGATGCGCCTCGAAGAAGCCCTTCACCTCGTCGACGACGTCGTCGAAGCGACGCGTCTTGTAGCCGTTCGGCGTCGTGATCCCGTTTCCGTGCATCGGGTCGGTGATCCACAGCGGCTGCGCATCGCTGCTCTTGATCGCCTCGAGCAGGGGTGGAAGCGCGTCGCGGATCTTGCCTGCGCCCATGCGGGTGATGAAGGTGAGGCGACCAGGTTCGCGGTTCGGGTCGATCTTGTCGATGAGCCGCAGCATGGTCTCGGGCGTCGTCGACGGCCCGAGCTTCACGCCGATGGGGTTCTTCACGCGGCTGAAGAAGTCGACGTGCGCCTCGTCCAGGTCGCGCGTGCGCTCCCCAATCCAGATGAAGTGGCCGGAGGTGTCGTATGGCAGACCGGTGCGCGAGTCGATCCGGGTCATGGGTCGCTCGTAGTCCATGAGGAGCCCCTCATGGCCGACGAAGAACTCGACGTCGCGGAGTGCGTAGAAGTCAGCCCCGGCGGCCGCCATGAAGCGCACGGCACGATCGATCTCAGCTGCGAGCTGCTCGTAGCGCGCGTTGGCGGGATTGGCGGCGAAGCCCTGGTTCCAGGAGTGCACCTCGCGCAGGTCGGCGAAGCCGCCCGTCGTGAACGCACGGACGAGGTTCAGCGTGGATGCGGCCGTGTGGTAGCCGCGGAGCATGCGCTCCGGGTCCGGGGTCCGGCCCTCCTCGGTGAAGTCGAAGTCGTTGACGATGTCCCCGCGGTACGCGGGCAGCGTCACGTCGCCGCGGGTCTCGTTGTCGCTCGACCTGGGCTTCGCGAACTGACCGGCCATGCGGCCCATCTTGACGACCGGCATCGACGCGCCGTACGTCAGCACGACGGCCATCTGCAGGATCGTTCGCACACGCGCACGGATCTTGTCTGCCGTCGCGCCCGCGAAGGTCTCGGCGCAGTCGCCACCCTGCAGGACAAACGCCTGCCCGGCCGCGGCTGTCGCGATGCGGTCGCGCAGGCGGTCGACCTCGCCGGCGAAGACGAGTGGTGGCAGCGACGCGAGCTCACCTGAGACGCTCGCGACCTTGGTCGCGTCGCCCCACTGCGGCTGCTGCCGGATCGGCAGCTCGCGCCAGGCATCGAGCCCCTCGAGCACGCCGGGGGGCGTCGGGATCGACTCTGTGCGGGTGGAGGTGAATTGGCTCATGCTCGCTTCTCTGATCTCATGTCTCTGATCTCATGCTGGCAGCTTGGGCGCTGCAGCGCTGGTGTGTTGCTGGATCTCACGCCGAACGGCCCCGACGATACTCGGGGCCGCGGCGCTCTGCTCTGTTGATCGCTCAGGGCTTCTCGAACGCTCAGACCTGCTGGGCGATTCAGTGCTTCTGTGCGGCGGCGAGCGCCTTGGCCTCTGCGTCCATCTTGGTTCGGATGGACGAGGCATAGATGTCGCGATAGTCCTGGTTGCTGAGGGCGTGCAGCTCGCTCATGATCTCGTCCGTGATGGAACGGAGCACGAAGCGGTCGGCCGCCATGCCCTCGTACCTGGTGAAGGTGAGGGGCTCGCCGAAGACCATGCCGACCTTGCGGAGACGAGGAACCTTCGCTCCGATCGGCAGGACGCGCTCCGTGTCGACCATGACCACGGGGACGACCGTGACGGGCTTGTCCGCCTGCATGATCATTCGTGCGATTCCCGTGCGCCCACGGAACATCCGTGCGTCGGGGCTGCGGGTGCCCTCCGGATAGATGCCGAGCACCTTGCCCTCGCCCAGCACTCGCAGACCCGTCTGCAGGGACGCCTCGCTCGCTGCTCCGCCGCCCCGGTCGATCGGGAGCATGCCCGTCGACTTGAAGAACTGCGCCGTCAGATAGCCCTTGATCCCCGTTCCGGTGAAGTACTCCTTCTTCGCGAGGAAGTAGACGCGGCGGTCGATCGACAACGGCATGAAGAACGAGTCGATGACCGACAAGTGGTTCGACGCCAGAATGACCGGCCCCTTCGCCGGTATGTTCTCGACGCCGCGCACCCAAGGGCGGAAGGTTCCGCGCACCAAGGGCCCTGCGAAGAGATGCTTGAGCACCCAATACAACATGCGTGGCCTCCCGATAGGCGATGGCACATCAGTGTACTCGGGACATGCCCGGCCCCGTTGCGCCGCTCCCCGTTTCCGAAACGGTAGGGTTGGAAGCCACGGAACGTGAAGTCGAATCGGTCCGGACGATGGGCGTTCAGGCGGCTCACGACCAGGACCACACTCAGGAGTTGCAATGAAGCTATCCGAGACCCCCGCCGTCGTCAGCCCGGAGCCGAGCTGGAACACCACAGATCTGCTCGAGTACCGACTTCGAGAATCGCCGGATCTCGCCCTCTTCGCCCTGCCAGAAGGCAGCGCCTGGCGCGACGTGCCGGTCAAGGAGTTCCACGCGAAGGTGCACACCCTCGCCAAGGGCTTCGTCGCCGCCGGCATCGAGCCCGGGGAGCGCATCGCGTTCGTCGCCAAGACGAACTACGAGTGGACGCTCGTCGACTTCGCGCTCTGGTATGCCGGGGCAGTGATGGTGCCGGTCTACGAGACCAGCTCGTCCGCGCAGATCGAGTGGATGCTCGAGGACTCAGAGGCCGTCGGCATCA
The DNA here is from genome assembly GCF_015351275.1 of Pseudoclavibacter sp. VKM Ac-2867. NCBI lineage: Bacteria > Bacillati > Actinomycetota > Actinomycetes > Micrococcales > Microbacteriaceae > Pseudoclavibacter > Pseudoclavibacter sp. VKM Ac-2867. Next base: position 124,820 of record NZ_JADKSL010000006.1, on the reverse strand, counting down.
TCTCCGAGCTCCCAGAGCACGACGACAAGCTCGACGAGATCTCTGACACCGTCTCGGGGCTGCGCGTGCGCTACGCGCTGCATGCCGGCGCGATCGAGGAGCTCATCCGCCTCGGGGCCGGCGTCGAGGACGCGGAGATCGAGCGCCGTCGCGGGATCGCGAACGGCGCTGACATCGCGACGCTCATCTACACCTCGGGATCGACGGGACGCCCCAAGGGGTGTGTCATCACGCACTCGAACTTCGTCGAGCTGTGCCGCAACGTGAAGGACCCGCTTGGCGCGCTCATCTACCCCGGCGCATCCACGGTGCTCTTCATCACGCTCGCGCATGTCTTCGCCCGCTTCATCTCGGTGCTCTGCATCTACGGCGGGGTCAAGGTGGGCCACCAGCACGACACCTCGAAGCTCGTCGAGTCGCTCGGTACCTTCCACCCGACCTTCCTCCTCGCGGTGCCCCGCGTATTCGAGAAGGTCTACAACTCGGCGGAGCAGAAGGCAGAGACCGGCGGCCGGGGCAAGATCTTCCGCAAGGCGGCAGACGTCGCGGTCCGCTACTCGGAATCCCAGGACGCGGGCCGGACGCCGCTTGTTCTCGGCCTGCAGTACAAGCTGTTCGACAAGCTCGTCTACTCGAAGCTGCGTGAGGTCATGGGCGGCCGGGTCAAGCACGCCGTCTCGGGCTCGGCGCCACTCGGCGCGCGTCTCGGCCACTTCTACCGGGCTATCGGCGTGAACATCCTCGAGGGCTACGGTCTCACCGAGACCACGGCCCCTGCGTCCGTGAACCTCGCGGAGAAGTCGAAGATCGGCACCGTCGGGCCGGCGCTGCCCGGCGTGGCCGTGCGCACCGATGACAGCGGCGAGCTCCAGGTCAAGGGCATCAACGTGTTCCGCGAGTACTGGAAGAACCCTGAGGCGACGGCCGCGGCCTTCGACGGCGAATGGTTCAAGACGGGAGATCTCGGCTCGATCGACGACGACGGCTACATCACCGTCACCGGGCGCATCAAGGAGATCATCGTGACCTCCGGCGGGAAGAACGTCTCCCCCGCGGCGCTCGAGGACCCGATCCGAGCCAACCCGCTCGTCGGCCAGATCGTCGTCGTCGGAGATCAGCGACCGTTCATCTCCGCGCTCGTCACGCTCGATCCCGAGATGCTGAAGACCTGGCTCTCCAACAACGGCGAGGACCCGAGCATCTCGGTCGCCCAGGCCGCGGAGCACCCGAAGGTGCTGGCCGAGATCCAGCATGCTGTCGACCTCGCGAACACGCGCGTCTCCCGGGCCGAGTCGATCCGCAAGTTCGTCGTGCTCGATGGCGAGTTCACGGAAGCCGACGGCACGCTGACTCCGAAGATGTCGATCAAGCGCCACGTGATCCTCGAGAAGTACCGAGGAATCATCGAGGGCATCTACAACGCCGCACCGGCGACGCAGGGCATCACGCTCAAGTAGCTCGGAGAGCTGGACCCTCGCGGCCAGCGCCTCCGGTCAGCGTCGTCAGCGCGACGTGCGGCCGAAGGCGCTGGCCTTCGCGGATCCAGCAGAGACGGTCGCGGGCGCGAACCACTCGCTGCCCCGGATCTCCCGCATGGCTTCCTTGCGGTGCTCTGGCGCGAGCGTGTCGATGTACACGACCCCCTTGAGGTGGTCGGTCTCATGCTGCAGCATCTGAGCCATGAGGCCAGAGCCCTCGAGGACGACGGGCTCGCCGTCCAGGTCGATTCCGGTGACCCGAGCGTGCTCGTACCGTGGCGTCTTGTTCCAGAGGCCGGGGACGGAGAGGCAGCCCTCGTCGATCTCCTCGACGTCTCCCCAGGTGCTCTCGAGGACCGGGTTGAGGACGTAGCCGGTCCGCCCGTCGATGTTGTACGAGAACGCGGCGAGCCCGACCCCGATCTGCGGAGCAGCCACCCCGGCACGGCCGTCGAGCGCCGTCGTGTCGAGCAGGTCGGTGACAAGACTGCGGATGCGGTCGTCCACGACAGTGATCTGCTCGGCGGGCGTGCGCAGCACCGGATCTCCGTAGAAGCGGATGGGGCGAACGGTCACAGTTCCTCCTCAGCGCGCAGCAGCGCGTTCTCGACCACCTCGCTCGCCGCGGGGTGGGGCCAGTACTGGCCACGCGCGAGGCCCCGGATGGAGTGCCCGAAGCTCGCCGCGAGGACGAGGGGCTGGAGCAGGACCGCCGCGTCCGGGCCCACGATGTGCGCCCCGAGGATGGTCGCGCTTCCACGCGCTACGACGAGTTTACAGAAGCTGCGCTGGTCTTCGAGCGCCCACCCCCAGGCAGTGGACCCGTACTCGTGCACGACCTCGAAGGCGTCGTAGCCGAGCTGCTCGGCACGCTCGAGGGTTGCCCCGAAGCTGGCGATCTGAGGTTCGGTGAACACCACGTCCGGGACCGGGCCGAGGGTGTTCTTCATGAGGCGACGGCCGGGCTCGACGGCGATGTTGTGGGCGACGACCCGCGCCTCGTGGTTGGCGACGTGCTTGAGCTGGTGCTCCGAGTCGATGTCGCCGAGGGCGAAGACGCCAGGCACCTGGTGGCCGTCGCGCAGGACGCGCTGGTAGGCATCCACGCGCAGCCGGCCGTCGTCGTGGTGGTCGAAGCCGACCTCGAAGGTGCCGAGCGTGTCGGTGTTCGGGATGCGCCCGATCGCGACGAGCACAGCGTCGACCTCGATGCGCTCTCCCGAGTCGGTCGTGAGCGTCGCGACGCCGCCGTCATCGGAGAAGCCGACGACGGAGGTGCTGGTCTCGAGGCGCCAGCGCTCCCGTGCCGCTTCCGCGAAGGTCTCGGCGACGTCGGCATCGAGCGAGGAGAGCACGCGCCCACGCACCAGCTGCGTCACCTCGGAGCCGAAGGCACTGAAGACGTGCGCGAACTCAGACGCGATCGAGCCGCCGCCGATGATCGCCAGGCGTCGGGGTGCGTCATCGATGCGCATGATCGTGTCGGAGGTGTGGACGAGTGGCGAGCTGAGCGGAACGACGTCGTGGTGGCGCGCGCGACTTCCCGCGGCGATGACGAGCGTGTCGGCGGTGAGGCGCCTGCCGGATGCCGTGAGCACCTCGCGGTCGCCGAGCATCTCGACTCGCTCACGGACAAGCGTGACCCGAGGGTTGCCGCTCTCCCGGTACTGCTCCCCGCTGTCGCTGATGTGGTCGATGCGCCCGAACACACGGTCGCGCACCTCCGGCCACGACGGGCGCAGCCGGACGTCGTGGATGCCCAGGCGGTCGGCGTCGCGCGCGACCCGCACGATGTCCGCCACGTGGACGAACATCTTGGTCGGGATGCAGCCGACGTTGAGGCAGGTTCCGCCGAAGTGCGGGCCGTCGTCGATGATCGCGGTCCTCGGCCCGCTCTCGTCGCCTGGCGGGAGGGAGTTCCCCGAGCCCGCGCCGATGATGATGAGGCCGAAGTGCTCGGCGTCGGTGAGCTCAGGCATCGGCGCTCTCTGCACCCGGACGTACGACGACGAGGAGGTCTCCGTTGCCGACCTCCAGCGGTGAGGAGATCGCGAGGCGCTCGACGACTCCAGCGACGGGAGCGGTGATCCCGGCCTCCATCTTCATCGCCTCGATCGTCGCGACGGTCTGTCCCTGGGCGACGCGTTCGCCGACGTCCACCCGCAGCGTGACGACGCCGGAGAACGGCGCTGCCACGTGACCGGGATTCCCGCTGTCGGCCTTCTCGCGCTCGATCGTGTCGACCTTGATGCTGCGGTCACGCACGAAGACGGGCCGCAGCTGACCGTTCAGGGTGGCCATGACCGTGCGCATGCCGTCCGCATCCGGCTCGCCGATGGCCTCGAGCCCGACGAAGAGCTGCACGCCCTTGCCGATGTGGATGACGTGCTCCTCGCCAGGTTCGAGCCCGTACAGGTAGTCGAGGGTGTCGAGCACGGACAGGTCGCCGAAGAGCCGGACCGTGTCCTCGTAGCTCGCGGTCGGCTGCGGGAAGAGGAGCCTGTTGAGGGTGCGCCTGCGCTCGAGGCTGTCGCCGGCGAGGCCGGCTTCGTCGGCTGCGGAGAGCGGCGTGATCTCGATCTTCACGTCTCGCCCCTCGAGCACCTTGCTGCGGAAGGGCTCCGGCCAACCGTTGGGCAGCTCGCCGAGTTCGCCCGCCATGAAGCCGATGACCGAGTCCGGGATGTCGAACTTGCCCGGGTTCTCGGCGAAGTCGGCCGGGTCGGCGCCCACCGCGACGAGGTGCAGAGCGAGGTCTCCGACGACCTTCGACGAGGGGGTCACCTTCGGAATGCGGCCGAGGATCTTGTCGGCCGCGTCGTACATGTCCTCGATGCGCTCGAACTGGTCCGCGAGTCCGAGTGCGATGGCCTGCTGGCGGAGGTTCGACAGCTGGCCACCGGGGATCTCGTGCTTGTACACGCGACCGGTCGGGCCGGGCAGACCCGACTCGAAGGGGCGGTAGACGAGGCGGACCGCCTCCCAGTATGGCTCGAGATCGGTGACGTTCGTGAGGCTGATGCCGGTGTCTCGCTCCGTGTGCTCGAGCGATGCGACCAGCGCCGAGAGACTCGCCTGGCTGGTCGTGCCCGACATCGGAGCACTGGCCACGTCGACGGCGTCGACGCCTGCCTCGCTTGCCGCCAGGAGCGTCGCCAGCTGACCACCAGCGGTGTCGTGCGTGTGCAGGTGGACGGGCAGGTCGAAGCGCTCGCGCAGGGCCTTGACGAGGATCGAGGCCGCCTGAGGGCGCAGGAGTCCCGCCATGTCCTTGATCGCGATGATGTGCGCGCCCGCCTCCACGATCTGCTCCGCGAGGCGCAGGTAGTAGTCGAGCGTGTAGAACGGCTCAGCGGGGTCGGCGAGGTTGCCGGTGTAGCAGAGGGCGACCTCGGCGACGGCGGTGCCGGTCTCGAGCACTGCGTCGATGGCGGGCTTCATCTGCGAGACGTCGTTCAGCGCGTCGAAGATGCGGAAGATATCGACACCAGTCGCAGTCGCCTCGTGGACGAACGCCTTGGTCACAGCCTCGGGGTACGGCGTGTAGCCGACGGTGTTGCGCCCGCGGAGCAGCATCTGCAGGGGGATGTTCGGGACAGCCTCGCGAAGGCTCGCGAGGCGCTCCCAGGGTTCCTCCCCGAGGAAGCGGAGCGCGACATCGTACGTCGCCCCTCCCCAGGCTTCGATGGAGAGCAGCTCTGGCGTGAGCCGCGCGAGGTAGGGCGCCGCTGTGACGAGGTCCCGCGTTCGGACGCGCGTCGCGAGGAGCGATTGGTGCGCGTCGCGGAACGTGGTGTCGGTCACGGCGAGTCGTCGCTCCGAGCGGAGCTGCGCTGCAAAAGCCGTCGGCCCGAGCTCAAGCAGCTCCTGTCGGCGCCCGGAGGGCAGCGGGAGGGCGGTGTCGAGCTCAGGGAGCTTCGAGCGGGGCTCGACGGAGGTCGGCCGAGCGCCGTGCGGAGCGTTGACCGTGACGTCGGCGAGCCAGTTGACGATCTTCGTCCCTCGATCGCCGGGTCGGCGGTACTCGAGCAGCCCCGGACGCTTCTCGATGAAGTCGGTCGCGACGTCGCCACGCTGGAAGTCGGGGTCGTCGAGCACGCCGAGGAGGAAGGGGATGTTCGTGGCGACGCCGCGGATGCGGAACTCGGAGAGCGCTCGACGTGCCCGCCGAACGGCTGCGGGGAAGTCGCGTCCGCGAGCCGTGAGCTTCATGAGCATCGAGTCGAAGTGCGGCAGGACCTCGGCCCCCGTTGCGATGGTGCCGCCGTCGATGCGGATGCCGGAGCCGCCCGCGGAGCGGTACGTCGTGATGACGCCGGTGTCGGGACGGAACCCCTGGGAGGGGTCCTCAGTCGTGATGCGGCACTGCAGCGCGAAGCCGTGGAGTTCCAGCTGGTGCTGCTGAAGCCCCATGTCGTCGAGCCGCTCGCCCGAGGCCACGCGCATCTGCGCCTGGACGAGGTCGACGTCCGTGACCTCCTCCGTCACGGTGTGCTCGACCTGGATGCGCGGGTTCATCTCGATGAAGACATGCTGCCCGGCGCGCGGTCCGGCCGTGTCCAGCAGGAACTCCACGGTGCCGGCGTTGACGTAGTCGATGGACTTCGCGAAGGCGACGGCATCCGCGTAGAGCTTGTCCCTGACCTCCTGCGGGAGGTTCGGAGCCGGAGCGATCTCGACCACCTTCTGGTGCCGCCGCTGGACGCTGCAGTCGCGCTCGAACAGATGCACGACGTTGCCGTGCTCATCCGCGAGGATCTGCACCTCGATGTGGCGAGGCCGAAGCACGGCCTGCTCCACGAACATCGTCGGGTCGCCGAAGGCGCTCTCTGCCTCCTTCATCGCAGACTCGAGCGCCTCGCGCAGATCCTCTGGGCGCTCGACGCGACGCATGCCGCGCCCGCCGCCTCCGGCGACGGCCTTCGCGAAGATCGGGAAGCCGATCTCGTCGGCGGCAGCGCAGAGTTCGTCGAGATCCGTCGAGGGCTGGCTCGAAGCGAGCACGGGCACGCCGGCGGCAATGGCCTGGTTCTTCGCCGTGACCTTGTTGCCCGCGGACTCGAGGACCCGCGGCGGCGGACCGATGAACGCGATGCCAGCCTCCTCGGCAGCGCGCGCGAGTTCCGGGTTCTCACTCAGGAAGCCGTAACCGGGGTAGATGGCGTCAGCCCCCGACTCCTTCGCGACGCGGAGGATCTCGGCGACATCGAGGTAGGCGCGAACAGGCTGTCCGACGGTGCCGATCTGGTACGCCTCGTCAGCTTTCAAGCGGTGCAGGGAGTTGCGGTCCTCATACGGGTAGACCGCGACCGTCCGCGCTCCGAGCTCGACTGCGGCGCGGAATGCGCGGATCGCGATCTCGCCTCGATTCGCGACCAGGATCTTCTTGAACACCGGTGTTCCACCTTCCGACAACACGACAGGGGCATGCAGCAACGTGACCTCAAGCCTAGTGAATGTAGCCTGGGCTGGTGTTCGTCCTCAGCATCAGTTCTCTCAAGGGCGGCGTCGGCAAGACCACGGTGACCCTTGGCCTCGCTTCCGCCGCCTGGGCCCGCGGGCTCAGAACCCTCGTCGTCGACCTGGATCCCCAGTCCGACGTCTCCACAGGGCTCGATGCCCGCGCGCAGGATGGCGCCACGATCTCCGACGTCCTCCGCTCGCCGAAGCCAAGCACGGTTCGCGCGGCGATCGCCCGCTCCGCGTGGGGCGAAGGCAGCCGCGGCGTCATCGACCTCATGGTGGGCAGTCCAGCAGCGCTGAGCTTCGATACCCCGAATCCCTCGATCCGAGAGATCTGGCGACTCGAGGAGGCGCTTGCCGTCGTCGAGGAGGACTACGACCTCGTCCTCATCGACTGCCCGCCCTCGCTGAACGCGCTCACGCGCACGGCCTGGGCCGCTTCGGACCGTGTCGCGGTCGTCACCGAGCCCGGGCTCTTCTCGGTCGCCGCCGCCGACCGCGCACTCCGGGCCGTCGACGAGATCAGGCGCGAGCTGTCGCCGCGGCTCCAGCCGCTCGGCATCATCGTCAACCGGGCCAAGCACCAGTCCCTCGAGCACCAGTTCCGTCTCGGCGAGCTCCGGGACATGTTCGGTCCCCTCGTGCTCTCCCCCGCGCTCCCAGAGCGCACCTCACTGCAGCAGGCGCAGGGCGCAGCGAAGCCCGTGCACCTCTGGCCGGGAAGCTCAGCCGAGGAGATGGCGGCGAACTTCGACAAGCTGCTCGACCGCATCATGCGGGCCGGCCGGCTGGGCACCTATGCGGAAGCCCCCGCCACGGGCGACGACGAAGCCCCGGTGACGCGCGGGCGTCAACGGGGCCGGTCGAACAACTAGCGAGTTTCCGGAAACCAGCGGCTTCGGCGCCGCGGCCTGCCTCGCGTGGTCAGGCAACCGGAGCGCGGTCAAGCGCCCGAACGTGCCGAGACAGCGAGGCCGTCTGCGGGTTCAGCTCGCGCGGCTGGCGCGGCGTGCTGCGAGCTCGTCGACAGGGTCGAGCGTCTGCTGCTCGAAGTCGACGAGGGTCGACTCGACCTCGCGGAGCACCTGGCCGACGAAGATGCCGAACACGCCCTGCCCGCGGTGCACGAGGTCGATGACCTGGTCGTTCGAGGTGCACAGGTAGACGCTTGCGCCATCCGACATGAGCGTCGTCTGCGCGAGGTCAACGACGCCGGTCTCGGCGAGCTGGTCGACCGCCGTGCGGATCTGCTGGAGCGAGATGCCCGTCTCGAGCAGTCGCTTCACGAGCTTGAGGACGAGGATGTCGCGGAACGAGTAGAGACGCTGCGAGCCTGAGCCCTTCGCCCCGCGAACCGTCGGCTCGACCAGGCCGGTGCGAGCCCAGTAGTCAAGCTGCCGATAGGTGATGCCCGCGGCACGCGCGGCAACGGCGCCACGGTACCCGGAGCCCGGATCGAGGTCCGGAATGCCGTCGGTGAAGACCAACTCGCCGCCGGTTGGCGCGTCGCCCTGTCCCTGCTCGCTCATGCCTGCACCTTTCACACGTTTTCGACCAACTCAGCGCCCCGTACTCCTGGAGCAAGCCCTGCGCTCCGGGGAGCCGATGCGCCCTGGGGAAGCCTTGTACCACAAGGGAACTTGAGGTAAGTCCCGAGCCGTCTGGGTCGATTCTATTGGAGTGCATGCCGCTCGGCTACTTCCGAACGACAACGATGTGATCATGACCCGACTTGCCCCGGATTTCAGGCATCCGCGGCAGGCCTGCGGCGTGTCGTGGCACGAGATCGTGGCTCGCGAATCCACTTCACGTTCAAGTGGAGGATGAACCTACCTGCGACCGCGAACCGCTTGGCGGATGAGGGACCGGCGAACCGACCCGAGCTGCTCGGCGAGCTCGTTGGCACGCTCGACGGCCTCGCCCTGCGAGCGCGCCCGCCGGGTGTTCGTCGAGAGCGCTTGCTCGATGAGCCCGTACTCGTGATGTGCGGCAGCGCGGAAAGGGCGCAGGTGGCGCGGCTCGATGCCCACCCGCTCGAGCTCCACGAGCGTGCTCAGCATGGTGAGCTCGTCTTCCTGGTACCGACTCGCCGCCGGGATGAGTCCGGCGCTCACGGCCTGCTCGAGCAGGGCGGGCTTGGCTCCAGAGCGCTCGAGCAGCTGCGCGCGATCGAGGACGGTGCCGGCGGCGAGCATGGTCTGCCGCTGCGGTGCCCGCGATCCCGGGAGCTCAGGCTCGAGGCCCCGATCGAGGTCGTCGAAGTACTCGGCGATCACCTTGAGCGGCAGGTAGAGGTCGCGCTGCATGGTGAGCACCTCGCGCAGGCGAGCGACGTCGGCCGCGGAGAACTTGCGATACCCCTTCGGCGTTCGCTCGGGATGCACGAGGCCCTTGTCCTCGAGGAAGCGGAGCTTGGAGGGGCTCAGCTCAGGGAACTCGACGTTCAGCCGCTGCAGCACCTGACCGATACTGAGCGTCCGACCTGGTCCCCGCGCAGAAGCCGCCGCCGCCATAGCGGCCACGATCAGTTCCCGGCAGACGCGGAAGTCAGGCTGGTGTCAAGCGGAGAGCTGTAGAAAGTGAGCCGGAATTTGCCGACCTGCACTTCTCCGCCGTTGGTGAGGACGGCGGAGTTGATGCGCTCGCCGTTGTAGTACGTGCCGTTGAGCGAACCGAGATCGCGCATGTGGAACTCGCGGCCGTGCCGCGTGAACTCGGCGTGACGTCGGGACACGGTGACGTCGTCGAGGAAGATCTCCGCGTTCGGGTGCCTGCCGGCGACCTGGAGGTCGGTGTCGAGCAGGAACCTGGCTCCCACGTTGGAACCGCGACGGACGATCAGGAGCGCGGATCCGGAGGGAAGCGCACTGATGGACTCCATCTCCTCCTTCGACACACCACCTGCGATGAGCGCAGCGAGCTGCGCGCTGAAATCGCCGGTGAACGACATCGTCGAAGACTGTGTCTGCTCATCGACGACGCCGTCGCCTTCAGGGGTCCGCGCCTCAGCGTCAGAACCAGCCATATTTGCCTCCTCGAGTCGATGCTCAAGCGTAGCGGAATCGGGGGTGCCCGAATTCCGGTCGGTTAATTGCAGCAGCACCGCCTGCCATTGTGCGTCAGACGACTGAGTGTTGTCGAAACGAGCGGGAAGATCGAGCCCGATTTTCACCCTCGGCGTACACTTCCGGAGTGCTAGACGACTCCCTCTCCGGCGATCGCGCGAGTTTCGACGGCCGCGCCGAGTCCGACGACCGCTACTCGGGTGACCCCATCGCCCGCATGCGCGAGCGCAAGTCCGCGCCCCTCACGCGGAAGGTGCCCATGGCCAGCGGCATGTGGCTCGAGGATGCGGCGAGCGGCTTCTACGGCCGCCTCGCGTCGGCCAACAAGCAGACCGTGACGCTGCAGGACTTCGACGGCCAGCGCAAGGCGTTCCCCGCCGATTCGATCTTCCTGCTCGAGGATGAGGCCATCCTCCTCGGGCCCCCGGCGGCCAAGCAGCAGTCTGGGCGAGCACGCAGCGCGTCCGGCTCCTTCCACGTCGCCGATGCCAAGGCGAGGACCGCGAGGGCCGGGCGAATCTTCGTGGAGGGCAAGCACGACGCCGAGCTCGTCGAGAAGGTCTGGGGCCACGACCTGCGCATCGACGGAGTCGTCGTCGAGTTCCTGCAGGGCGCCGACCACCTCGCCGAAGTGCTGACGGTGTTCGGACCGAGCCCGACGCGCCGCGTCGGAGTGCTGCTCGATCATCTCGTCAAGGGCTCGAAGGAGCAGCGCATCGCCGACGACATCACGCGGCGCTTCGGCGCCTCGCACGTGCGGGTCGTCGGCCACCCGTACGTCGACGTGTGGCAGTCGGTGAAGCCCGAGCGCCTCGGGCTCAAGGCATGGCCCGTCATTCCTCGAGGGCAGGACTGGAAGAAGGGCATCTGCAGGGCCCTCGGCTGGCCCGCAGAGGAGCAGGCGGACACGGCAAGGGCCTGGCAGCGCATCCTGGAGCGCGTCCGCGACTACCGGGACCTGGAGCCGTCGCTGCTCGGCCGGGTGGAGGAGCTCATCGACTTCGTCACGGAGCCCGGCGGCGCAGGTACCTGACCGCGTAGACGGCTCCTGCTGCGACGTGCAGGACCGTCCCGATCAGCAGCATCCACCACGTGATGGTGCGCAGCGGCTCGGCGGGCACCTGCTCGGCGTACGACAGCAGGTGGAGCGGCATGGCAACCATGATGAACGCCGACCTGGCCTTGCCGAGCAGGTTTACGCGCCCCTCGCGAACCCGCTCGAGCCGCGCCAGCCCGATGACGAGCAGCGCCAGGTCGCAGAGGAAGATCGTGACCAGCACGAACCACGGGAAGTAGCCGAGGAGTGCCAGGCCGAAGCCGATGATGATGATGCCGAGCCGGTCGGCGACCGGGTCGAGGACCTCCCCCACCCGGGAAACCTGCCCGAGGCGGCGGGCGAGGAAGCCGTCGATCCAGTCGGTCGCCCCGAACGCAGCGAGGCTCAGGGTGGCGGCCAGCTCCCGGCCGTCGGCGGCGAGCCAGATAGTGAGGGGCACGAAGACGAGCAGTCGCGCCACCGAGATGGCGTTGGGAAGCGTCGCCCACCGCATCGGGCTCTCGTGCCGGTCGCCTGCCATGAGGTCATTGTCGCAGTGGCACGCCTCGCGCGTCTCGGCGCGTCTGCGTGTCGGTGAAGCCCGCGCGGGTCGACACGTGGTGACGCCATCTGCTGTGCGCGCACGAGGGCACGACCGCTGAGCACGACCGCTGGGCGCGGCCTCACGAACTCGATACGATCATCGGATGGACCGAGACGAGCAGGGCTACCACCAGCCAGGGCCCGCTTCCGTGCGGGTCGACGTGTGGCTCTGGGCGGTCCGCATCTACAAGACCCGCAGCGCCGCGACCGCGGCCTGCAAGGCCGGGCACGTCAAGATCGACGGCGATCGGGCCAAGCCAGCGCAGCGCATCCACGTCGGCGACGAGGTTCGGGTGCGGACCGATCGTGACCGGGTCCTCGTCGCGCAGGAGCTCCTCAAGAAGCGCGTCGGCGCGCCGATCGCGGCGAAGGCGCTCATCGACAACTCACCTCCGCCTCCCCCTCGGGAGTTCGCCTCCCCCATCGCGTACCGCGACCGTGGGGCCGGGCGTCCGACGAAGCGGGAGCGTCGAGAGATCGATCGCATCCGCGGCCGCGACGAGCGGCCCCTGCTCGACCCGGACGAGTGATCGCGAACCGCGCTCCGGGTTGGGTTCCGCGGCGCGCGGTTGGCGATCGTCGTCAGCGATCGGACTGGGGCGTCAGGCCTTGATGGCGTTCCGCTCGCCAGCTCTGACCGGCACGCTGAGTCGGTTGTCGGCGGCAGGCGTCGGGCAGACGAAGTGGTCGCTGAAGGCGCACGGCGGTAGGTAGGCGCGATTGAAGTCGATCGTCGTCGCCCCGTCGGCCTCGGGGGCGGGGACGGTCAGGAACCGGAAACGGTAGCTCTCGACACCGCTCGTCGTGTCGGCGAACACGACCTGGAGTCCTGCCTCGGTGTGGTCGGCGTCGATCGAGAACGCCGAGCCGCCGAGCTCGAAGTCGAGCTTCCCGCCGAGGTCCTTCCTGGACACGTAGCCGTCTGCCTGGAGCACGTCGACCTGCTCGGTCGAGGGACGGAAGCTCGCAGACACGACGTAGTCGTCGTCAGGCTGGTAGCTGTCGATGCCGAGCAGCGCGGCTCGCCCCGACGCCTCGGGGTCGAGCACTCGGAGGGCGCGCTGATCGTCGCGCGCGAACGCCCGGAGGATGCGCGCACCGTCGCGGAGCTCCTCACCCGTCTTCAGCGTCACACGGTCGCCGACTCCGGAGCCGGAGGCGTCCACGTACCCGCTCTCGGCGAGCCCGCTGCCGACGACGGTGCCGTCGACGATGCTCCAGGTTCCCGCGACGCCCTCCAGTTCGAGCTCGATGCCGTCGGCGAGCCAGTTGGTCGCGACGAGGGCCGCCGGCCCGTACGGGGCACGGACCGCGCGCTCACGACTTTCGTGCCAGACCGCCCAGCGTGCGCTGAAGTGGTCTCCGGTAGTGGTGCTCTGCTGCGTGCTCATGCTGTTCCCTCTCCTCGTTCTCTCTGCTGATCTCGCCGACGAGTCTCAACGTACTCAGGGCGACGGCGTCGTTCTCGCGGAACGAGACGGCGTTGGTCCGCGGGCGGGAGAACGCCCCGACGAATGGATTGGACGTGTACGGGCCGATGGCGAACCGACGGGGATGCGTCGTCCCGTCTGCCTGCACGATCCTCGAGTCCTCGCGGCGCACCTCGATGACGCCGGTGGCGAGGCTGCCCTCCGGGGTGGCTGCGATGCGCTCGCGCCCCTCGCCCGACTCGATGAGCTGCCTGAGCGCCAGGTTGTCGGTGTGGGCGACGTCGGCGTCGGGAAGCCAGGCGTCGATGAGCGCGCGGGCCGACACCTGTCGCTCGAGCGTTGTGCCCTTTGCCCTGAAGAGGCCGGCTTCCTCGTCCTCCCAAACGCGCAGCTCGCCGCCCAGGAAGTGCACGACACCGGCCTCGCTGAGCGCGAGGAGCTCGTCGAGACGGTGTCCTGGCGGGCCGGACGCAACGTAGCTGAAGAAGCCCTTCCACCAGACGCGAACGTCTCCGGCGAGCGATACCGGCGACCAGTTGGGAGCATCCTGGAATTCGACGAAGGTCATGAAGGAGAAGAGGAGGGCGAGGAAGAGCCCTTGGTTCTCGCTGTGCTGCTGGCTGTTCCTCCTGCGGAGGTCTTCGCGGATGTAGTCGTGGAGGGCGACCGACACCGAGCCGACGTCGGTTGCCGCGGCCCCGCGCAGGGGGTGGTCGAAGGTCTCGATGTCGAGCTCGTCGCTCGGGTCGACGAGCGCGGCGAGCACTGCCTCGTGGAGTTCGGGCGACTGGGCGGCGAATCGGTCGAGCTCGGCCCGGAACTCGACCCAGGACACGCGCACTCGATCTGGGTGCCCCGTGAAGAGCTCGCGGTAGTAGCCGTGCAGCATCTCCTTGGCGAGGAGCGGCCAGAAGTGCGTGCGGAAATCCAGGATCTCGTGCTCGGCGACGATCTCGCGGGCGATGTCCGCCGTGAAGTAGCGGGTCTCGAACGGCTCCCCCTGGAGCACGCTCGTGACCTTGGAGTGGTAGGGAACGCCCCGCCTGGAGCCGACGAGGATGCGGGGCTCGCGGCCGGAGGGACGGTACCTGAGGCGTCCCGGCTCGTCTCCGGGCAGGAACGCTCCCCCGCGCCCTTCGGTGAGCAGGACGAGCAGGTCGACGGCGGCGAGGCCGAGACCGCGGACGATGACGGGCTCCCCAGCTTCCACTGCACTGAAGTCTGCGTCTGCCGTGAACGAGGGCGGCACGTAGGCGAGGTCGTGGCGGGCCGCGAACTCGCTCAGCTCGGCGGTTCTCGTTCCTTCGTGGACCAGGGTTCCGGAGTGGCCGAGCGCGTACACGACGACGTCGACGGTGAGGCTGTCGCCCGTATCGAGCTCGACGCGCTGCGCGCCGTTGTCGATCGTCGTGACGCCCGTCACCTCGGCGGCGTGGACGAGGACCGTCAGGCCCTCTGGCGCCGCGTCTGCCGCCTGCTCGAAGAACCAGCCGAGGTACCTGCTCTGCAGGCGCCTCGTGGGGAAGCTCGCCGGACCGAGTGACCGCACCTCGTCGGCCACCTGCTGGTCCTCCGTGTCGAGGTCGTACCCTGCCAGCTCGCCGCGGCTCGCGAGCTCAGCCCACTCGACGAGGGAGGGGCCCTGCCTGACCGGGCCCTCTATGGTGCTCGTCTCGTCGGTGAACATGGTGACGTCGGCCGCCAGCGAGTTGAGCTTCAGGAGCCCGGACTGGGCGTCTCGCCAGATGCGTCCGGCTCCAGGCGGGTGCGGGTCGATGAGGTGCACGACAAGCGGGCCAGTGGTCTCGCCGTCGTAGTTGGCGACGATGCGCTCGAGGAGCCCAGCTCCGCGAGGTCCGGCGCCGAGGACCGCGATGCACCTGGCTCCCCTGGTGCTGTCGATATCGATGAGCCTGGCTGCGGATGTCATGCGATCGCCTCCAGGACGCGCTCGGTGGGCTTGCCGCCCGGGATGGCGTCGACGAGCGCTCGAGTGTAGGCGTTGGTGCTGCGCTCGAAGACCTCGTCGACGGTGCCTTCCTCGAGCAGCTCGCCGCCTCGGAGCACGCCGACGCGGTCGGCGATCTGGCGGACGACCCCGAGGTCGTGGGTGATGAACAGGTAGCTCAGCGAGTGCTCGGCCTGGAGGTCGACGAGGAGCTGGAGGATCTGCGCCTGGACGGAGACGTCGAGGGCGGAGACGGCTTCGTCGAGGACGATGAGCTCTGGCTTCAGGGCGAGTGCTCGTGCGATGGCGACGCGCTGCCGCTGCCCTCCGGAGAGCTGCGTCGAGCGCCGTTGCGCGAAATCGGCAGGGAGCGCGACGTCGTCCAGCAGCTCGAGCACCCGCGCGCGGCGCGACTGCTTGTCGCCGACCCCGAAGGCCCGCAGCGGCTGCTCGATGGAGTCCGCGACCGTGAATCGCGGGTCGAGCGATGAGTAGGGGTCCTGGTGCACGAGCCCGGTCCTGCGGCGGAAGGCTCTCAGGGCGCTGCCTCTGGCGCCGGCGACTTCGAGGCCGTCGAGGCGGATGCTCCCTTGGTCCGGTCGTTCGAGGAGCAGGGCGAGGCGAGCGGTTGTGCTCTTGCCGGAGCCCGACTCGCCGACGAGGGCGTAGCTCTCGCCGCGGGCGATCGAGAAGGCGACGTCCTTCGTCGCGTCGACCCGTGCGCCTCCTGGCAGCCGGAAGGTCTTGCTCAGTCCCCTGACCTCCAGAACCGGGCGGCTGCGGTCGATGCCGAGGGCCCCATTGGCCGGCGCGAGTCGCGTCGAGGTCCTGGTGGGTGCGGCCGCGACGAGTCGCTTCGTGTACGGGTGCTGCGGGTCCTCGAGGACCTGGGCCGCCGGGCCGGCCTCGACGATCGTTCCGTGCTGCATGACGAGGATGCGGTCGGCCCGGTCGGCTGCCACGCCGAGGTCGTGGGTGATGAAGAGCACGGCCGTGGATGCGACGGCGGCCCGCTCCGCGATGAGGTCGAGGATCTGGCGTTGGACGGTCACGTCGAGTGCGCTCGTCGGCTCGTCGGCGATGATGAGGCCGGGCGAGGCTGCGAGCGCGGCCGAGATGAGGACTCGCTGCCGCATGCCGCCGGAGAACTGGTGCGGGTACTGCGCTGCACGCTTTGCCGCGTCGGGGATCCCGGCGTCATGGAGGAGCTCGACGGCTCGCGCGCGTGCATCCTTCTTCGTGGCGAGGCCGTGGATGAGGAGCACCTCGGCGACCTGCGCTCCGACGGTCTGCAGCGGGTTCAGGGACGCCGATGGGTCCTGCGGGATGAGGCCGATGCGTGCGCCGCGGACGGCACGCCATTCGAGCGGCGTCAGGGCGGTGAGGTCGAGGCGGTCGTAGCGGAGTGCGTTCGCGGTCACCGCGGTGCTCGCGGGGAGGAGATCGACGATGGCCTTGGCGACGCTGGTCTTGCCGGAGCCGGACTCGCCGACGATGGCGACCTGCTCGCCCGGGTACACGTCGAAGGAGACGCCGGCGACGGCGAGCGTCGTGGCCCCCTTGTAGGCGAGCTGGAGGTCGCGGACGGACAGGAGCGGCTGCGTTTCGCTGCCTGCCTGCTGGGTCAGGGGTGTGGAGGTCATGAGCGGTCTCCTCGTTCTTGGAGCCAGCGCGAGATGCGCGCCGTGGAGAGCACGACCGCGACGATCACGAGTCCGGGCAGGGTGGTGAGCCACCAGGCGGCCTGGAGGTAGTCGCGGCCTTCGGAGATGAGGGCGCCCCACTCCGGCTGGGGCGGCGGGGCTCCGAAGCCGAGGAAGCTGAGGGCGGAGATGGCGAGCACTGCCGCGCCGAACTCGATGGCGGCGAGCGCGAGGACCGGGGTGATCGCGGCGGGGAGGACCTGGCGGAAGATGATGCTCGGCCAGCGAGCGCCCGAGAGCTTCGCCGCCTCGATGTAGCCGGCAGTGGCGACCGAGAGGACCTGCGAGCGCATGATGCGCGCGAAGGCTGCGGTGGACGCGAGGCCGACCGCGATCGCGATGTTGAGCGTCCCGAAGCCGAGTCCCGTGATGATGGTGAGCGAGAGCAGCAGGGCTGGGATCGCGAGGATGACGTCCATGAATCGCATGATCGCCTCGTCGACGAAGCCCCGGAGGTATCCGGCGAGAAGCCCGAGGAGCGCCCCGGTGCCGAGCGCGATGACGACGGCGAGGCCGGAAGCGAGGAGGGTGGTCTGCGAGCCGTGGATAAAGCGCGCGAGGGTGTCCCGGCCCAGGTTGTCGGTGCCGAAGGGGTGCGCGGGGCTCGGCGGCTGGAGGCGGTCGAGGAGGGTGCCGTTAATGGCGTCGTACGGCGTGAAGATCGACGGCGCGACGGCCCACGCGATGACGGTTGCGAGCACGGCGATCGCAAGGATGAGGGACGGGAGGCGCAGGAGGCTGCGGAAGCGCGCGAACGACGACGGCTTCGCGGCAGCTGGCACGGGCTGCGGGGTCCGCTCGGCGGCGACGCCGCCAGCGCTGCCGGGGGCCACGTACCGCTCGGTGCGACTCAGCGCAGCGAGGTCTGACGGCGGTGTGAGGAGGGGCTGGGTCATGCTGCGACCTCGTTCGCTCGAGTCCTGCCGGGCTCCGTGGCAGTGGTACCGGACGCCGGTGGGGGTGTCGGACGCGCCTTGGTCGCCGGGCGCTGCTTCGTGGAGTGCGAGAGGCGGGGGTCGACGAGCGGGTAGAGCGCGTCGACGATGAGGTTGGTGACGACGAAGATCGCGGCGGCGAAGACGACCGCGATCATGACGAGGGGGATGTCCCGGTTGGCGACGGCGGTCACGATCATGCGGCCGACGCCGTCGCGGGAAAAGACGGTCTCGGTGACGACGGTTCCTGCAAGGAGCTGGCCGACGAGCACCCCGCCGATCGTGAGAGTCGGCAGGGCCGCGTTCCTGAGGGCATGGCGCACGAGGATGCGCGTGTCGCCGGCACCCTTCGCCTTGGCCTGCTCGATGAAGGGCCGGGCGAGGGTCTCGTGCAGGCTGCGGGTGAGCACCTGGGCCAGGTAGGCGCCGGTCGGGATCGAGAGTGTCAGCGCAGGGAGGATGAGCCCCACGAAGCCCGTGCTGCCGAAGGCCGGCACCCAGCCGAGCTGGAAGGAGAAGACCTGCAGGAGCAGGAGCCCGAGCCAGAACGTCGGAACCGCGATGGCGAGCGAGGGCAGCGACTGGAGGATGCCGCGCAGCCAGGAGGATCGGATGAGGTTGCTGATGAGCGCGAGCCCGATGCCGCCGATGACGGAGAGGACGAGGGCCGCTCCGGCGAGGGTGGCCGTCGACGGGAGCGCGCGGGCGAGCACCTCGGTGGCGGGGATGCCGTTCTGCACGGAGCTGCCGAAGTCGAGGACCAGGGCCCCCCCGAGGGCGGCCAGGTACTGCTCGTGGAACGGAGCGTCGAGCCCGAGCTCCGCTCTCAGCGCCTCGATGGCGGCCGGGTCTGCGGCCCCTTCTCCGCCGCCAGCTGCCGCCACGGCCGCCGCGTCGCCAGGGAGGAGGTAGAGGAGGAGGAACGACAGGGTGAAGGCCGCCCAGAGGACCAGGATCCCCAGGGCGAGCCTCCACGCGAAGTAGCGAGCCATACGGTTACTCCGCGGCCTTCCAGGCTGCTGAGAAGTCGAGCCTGCTGGACGCCTCGAACTGCACTCCCTGGACGCCGGGCGCCTGGATGAGGTTCGTGGAGAGCTGGATGACGGGGACGGCGTAGCCCTCCTCGAGCAGCTGGGTGACGGCCGCGTCGACCTCGGTCTGGCGCGCATCCGCATCGACGATGGCGGCCTGCGAGTTCAGCACCTCGTCGATCGGGCCGACCTCGCGGTAGTTGTACTTGTTGCCGCCCTCAGCCGAGAAGAACACGCGGAGCGCGTCCGGGTCGGCGCGCGTGATGTTCGCCCAGGTGAACGGCTGCGTGCCGTCGTTGATCGCGGTCACGTCGGCGATGGGAGCCTCGCGGAGCTGGAGGTCGATGCCGACGGCGGCGAGCTGGACCTGCACCTGCTCGAGGACGTTGGTGGTCGGCTGCCAGTAGGCGAGCTCGAAGCTCAGCTTCTGGCCGTCCTTCTCGCGGACGCCGTCCGCGCCTTCGAGCCAGCCGGCTTCGTCGAGCAGCTTCGCGGCGTCCTCGACGTTGTACTCGAGGATGTCGCTCTGGTCGCTGTAGTAGGGCGTCGACGTGGCGAGCACACTCGTGGCTGGGCTGTCCTCTGGCGTCAGGAGGGCGAGGAGCTCCTCGCGGTTGATGCTCTTCTGCACGGCGAGGCGCACGTTCTTGTCGGAGAGGATCGGGTGCGAGGCATTCGGGATGAGGTTGTAGACGACGCCGGGGTTGGCGCGGTTCTGCACGTTCGCGCCGGCGCCCTTGAGTGCGTCGAGGTCGACGAAGGAGACGTCGGTCGAGACGTCGAGCTGGCCGGACTGGAGCGACCCGGTGAGCGTCGATGCCTCCGGGATGACGGAGTACGTGATCGTGTCGAGGTAGGGACGCTCGGTGTTGCCGGTCGTCGATGCACCCCACGCGTAGTCCTCGCGGGCGGCGAGGACCGTCTCGGCGTTGGGGGTGTAGCTCTCGACGGAGAAGGGCCCTGAGCCGATGAAGTCGCCAGCGCAGCGCGCTTCCTGGCTGAGCTTCGTGCTCTCGGTGGAGACGAGCCCGAGCGTGAAGGTGGAGGTCGCCTGCAGGAACTGCGCGGACGGCTCGGCGAAGGTATAAGTCACCGTCTGCGGGTCCACGACGGTGACCGACTCGAGGCCGGCGAGGTACAGGTTGCCGAGCGGCGACTTCGCGCCGAGCGCCTGGACGCCCTCCGCGTTGGCCTTGACGGCTTCGGCGTCGATGGGCGTGCCGTCGGCGAAGGTCGGCCCCTCGGCGAGCGTGAAGGTGAACTCCCTCGCGTCGTCCGAGATCTCCCAGGACTCAGCGAGCCACGGAAGCACTTCGCCGGTCTCGACGTCCTGCGTCGTGAGCGACGCGACGGTCTGGCGGGCGATGTTGACGTTGTTGTTGTTGCCGACCTGGGCCGGGTCGATGCATCCGATGTCGCTGAGGATGCCGACGCGCAGGTTGCCACCCTGGACGGGCTCTGCGTCGGCCGCCGGAACCGCTCCAGACTGCGCCGCGCACGAGGCGAGCGCCATCATCCCGACCGCGGCGAGGGCGGCGGCGGAGAGCGGTCTGGTCGAGCGGGTCATCTGGACTCCTTCTAGGCGGAACGCATCCCACTTGCGGGATCGGCCCCAGGTACGGGGATGTCCAGAGACTAGGAAGACGGCCGCCCACTCAGGTGGACGGCCGAAATCTCAGGTACCAGGAGGACACGCAGGGTCACATTGCGCTGAGGAACCCGGCGAGGTCTTCCAGCTCCTGCGGCGAGATGCCGTGCGCAAGGCCCGGGTAGACGTGCTCGCTGGCCGTCGCGTGATCGGACAGCCACGCGGTGGTCCGGTCGAAGGTGGCGTCGCTGATGATCGGGTCCCGGTCCCCACGCCCGAAGAACACGGGTGGGCGGATGCTGGTGAGCTCCTCGTCGCCCGGCTGCTCGCCCTGGAGGGAGAAGCCGGAGAGGACAGCTCCGCGCTCGAAGCGCTGCGGCTCCCGGCGAAGCAGCTGGGTCACCATGAGCCCGCCCTGCGAGAAGCCGATCGGGATGACGCTCGCGGCCGGTGCCGTGTTCCGGTCGAGCCAGGCGAGCACGGCGTCCGTGGCCGCTGCGGCTTTGGCCGGGTCGGGCAGGCCGGGCCGGTCGATGGGCACCCAGGCGTATGAGCCGACCTCGGCGGGCGTCTTCTCTCGGAGGACGAGGGGCGCACGCAGGGACGCCCAGTCGAAGCCGTCGCCGAGGGTCGGCAGGAGGCTCGTGAGGTCGTCCTCGTGCGACCCGTAGCCGTGCATGAGCAGGAGGATCGGCCGCTTGCCCGAGGCATCGATCGACGAGAGGGCTGTGCTGATCGCGAGCTCGCTCATGCTGCGACTGCCTGCTCACGCGTGCGGAGCACGACTTCGGAGCGCCAGGGGTCCAGCACGGTGATGGTCGCCCCATCGTCGGCGAACTGAAGGCCGGCGCCGCGGAGCCGGTCGGCGACCGCGTCGAGCTCGGTCCGTTCTGGAACCTCGATCGTGAGCTGGCCGAGCCCCAGGGTCGCGGCTCGGGGTCCGGCGCCTGCGCTGTTCCAGACGTTGAGGGCGATGTGGTGGTGGTAGCCGCCCGCGCTCACGAAGAGCGCTCCCGGATAGGTGGTCGTCGTCTCGAAGCCGAGGGTGTCGACGTAGAAGCTCTTGGCCGTGTCGACGTCGCCGACCTGCAGGTGCACGTGGCCGACGTCCGCCGCGGCCTTCTGGGGCGCATCCGCGGTGTCTTCGACGAGATTGGCTCGCAGGTAGGCGTTGGGATCGAGGAACTCGGTGGACATGGCGATGCGCCCGGCGGCGTCGAGCCACGTGTCACGCGGACGGTCGGTGTAGAGCTCGATGCCGTTGCCCTCTGGGTCGGTGAAGTAGAAGGCCTCGCTGACGTGGTGGTCGGAGGATCCGACGAACTGGGAGCGCGGGTGCTGGGCCGCCCGGTAGACGGTCGCGGCGAGGTCGCTCGGCGTGTCGAACAGGAGGGCGGTGTGGAAGAGCCCGGCGGCACGTCGCGGAGCGACCGGGAGGCCGGGGGTGTGCCGGAGGCGCACGAGCGGGGCGGCTCCTCGGCCGAGCGTGATCTCGCCGTCGGTCTCGGCGATCGGCTCGAGGGCGAGCGCCGTGCGGTAGTACTCGGATTGCGCGGCGAGGTCGCCGACGTGGAGTGAGACGAGGCCCATCCCGGTGCCTGCGTCGAGCTTGTCGCCATCTGATGTCGTCATGGCACGAACCGTAGCACTCAAGAACTTGCATCTACAAGTAAAAGACGCGAGGATGAAGGCATGACCGAACCCAGATGGCTCTCCGCGGACGAGCAGCACTCGTGGCTGCACTTCATCGGGGTCGTCGAGCTGCTCCCGGGTGCGCTCGACACGCAGCTCGGCAACGACGCCGGCATCACGCACTACGAGTATCTCGTGATGGCGGTCCTCTCGGAGTCGCCGGGCCGGAGTCTGCGCATGACCGACCTCGCGACGCGCACCAACGCCACGCTCCCACGCCTCTCCCGTGTTGTCCTCGGCCTGGAGCAGCGCGGTCACGTCGAGCGCACGAGCCACCCCGGCGACCGCAGGGCGAAGATCGCGAAGCTCAGCGACAGCGGCATGCTGTTCCTCGAGGAGACCGCGCCCGGCCACGTCGGCAAGGTGCGGGAGCTCATCGTGGATGCCCTCACCCCCGAGGAGTTCAGCGCGCTCGGCAGGATCTCCCAGAAGCTGCTCGACCGGATCGACCCGGAAGACCGCTTCGGCGTCCACCGGACCGCGACGGAGCCGTCAGGCTCGGACTCTGAGCCGATCGCCCGATTGGGCATCGGGGCTCCAGCGACCCGTGCGCTCGCCGGCGATGGGCAGACCCTGCTCGGCGACGTCGCCGGTGCGAGCCGCGAGCACCTGCTCTCCCTGCACGGCGTCGGCCCCCGCGCCGTCGGCATCCTCGAGGGCGCCCTCGAGGCGCGCGGACTCGCACCGCTGCAGCGCTGACGGTCCGGGCAGGAACGCGTGCAGAGGCACGGACAGAGACACGGACAGAGACGCCCGGACCGCCAGGGCCGTCAGCACCGCGGCATGCCGCAACGGCGGGCAGCGGGCTGACTCTCGCTCAGGCTGCGGCGAGGTGCGCCTCACGCTCGATGCTCCGCGCGACCGGCCGCTCGCAGAGGTGGTGCGCGTAGGCGGGGATCGTCAGGAACGTCGGGAACTCGTCGTCCAGTGAGACTCGTCGCAGGATCTGCGCGGCGGCCTCGAAGCGGTCGCCCTCGAAGCGCTGCGCGTCACTGAGGGCGCCGTCGAGCAGCGACGCGACCAGCTCACGCGTCACCACCGTGCCGGAGTCGGTCACGGTCTGTTGGGCGATCCACTGCCAGAGCTGGGAGCGTGAGATCTCCGCCGTCGCCGCATCCTCCATGAGGTCGTCGATCGCGACGGCACCCACCCCACGCAGCCAGCTCTCGATGTAGCGGAGCGCGACGGAGACATTGGCGCGCACCCCCTCATCGGTGACGTGCTTCTCCAGCGAGCGCACGTCGAGGAGCTGCGCCGCCGTGACGTCGACCTCGGAGCGGTCCCGTCCGAGCTGGTTCGGTGCCCCGCCGAGCACGGCGTCGAATTCAGTGCGTGCAACGTCGATGAGTCCCGGATGCGCGACCCACGACCCGTCGAATCCGTCACCGGCCTCCCTCGCCTTGTCGGCGCGCACCTTCTCGAGGGCACGCGCCGTGACCTCGGGCTCGCGGGAGTTCGGGATGAAGGCGCTCATGCCGCCGATTGCGTGCGCGCCCCGAGCGTGGCAGGTCCGCACGAGCAGCTCCGTGTATGCACGCATGAACGGGACCGTCATCGTGATCCGGTCACGGTTCGGGAAGACGTACTGGGGTCCGCGCGAGCGGTAGTGCTTGATGAAGCTGAAGATGTAGTCCCATCGTCCGGCGTTGAGGCCGGCGCAGTGCTCGCGGAGCTCGTAGAGGATCTCGTCCATCTCGAAGGCCGCCGGGAGCGTCTCGATGAGCACGGTCGCCCGGATCGTGCCGTGCTCGATGCCGATGGCCCGTTCCGAGAAGGTGAAGACGTCGTCCCAGAGGCGCGCCTCGAGGTGGTTCTCGAGCTTGGGCAGGTAGAAGTACGGACCGCGCCCGCGTGCCAGCAGCTCCGTGGCGTTGTGGAAGAAGTAGAGCCCGAAGTCCACGAGGGAACCGGAAGCGGGCCGCTGCTGGCCCGAGCGGTCGGTGTAGCTGAGGTGCTTCTCGACGAGGTGCCAGCCGCGAGGCCTGACGATGATGGTCGGCGTCGTGTCGGCGGTGACCGAGTACTCCTTTCCTTCTGGGCTCGTGTACTCGATGCGCTCTCTGACGGCGTCCAGCAGCGAGACCTGCCCGCCGACGATGTTCTGCCAGGTGGGGCTCGTCGCGTCCTCGAGGTCGGCCAGCCAGGCGTTCGCTCCCGAGTTGAGGGCGTTGATGGTCATCTTTCGGTCGGTGGGGCCGGTGATCTCGATGCGGCGGTCCTCGAGGCCGGGGCCGGCGCCGGCGACTCGCCAGTTCGGGTCCTCCCGCACGGCTGCCGTCTCACTCAGGAAGCGGAAGTCGCGGCCGTTCTCGACGGCTTTCCGGCCGTCCATCCTGGCGAGGAGGCGTTCGTGGCGGCGGCCCGCGAACTGGTCGTGGAGGCGCAGGACGAACTCGAGGGCTTCGCGGGTGAGTATCTCGTCGAAGCGGTCGCCGATCGGCCCCGTCACCTTCAGGCGCGGTTCTGGTGTGCTGTTCATGGTCATGGCTGCTTTCTGCGTCGATGGGTCAGGGAGGTCGTTGGGGTCAGAGAGGTCGCGGGGGTCAGAGGGGTCGCGGGAGAGCGTGACGTCGCGCGGTTCAGTGGAACTGCTCGGACTCGGTGGAGCCGACGAGCGCGAGTGTGGAGCTGGCGGGGTTGAGGCTCGAGGACAGGCGGTCGAAGTAGCCGGTGCCGACCTCGCGCTGGTGCTTCGTCGCCGTGTAGCCGTCGGCCTCGCTCGCGAACTCGGCCTCCTGGAGGTCGACGTAGGCACTCATGTGGCGGGCGCTGTAGTCGCGGGCGAGGGTATACATGGAGTGGTTGAGCGCATGGAATCCGGCAAGGGTGATGAACTGGAAGGTGTAGCCCATCGCAGCGAGCTCACGCTGGAACGCGGCGATCTGCGCGTCGTCGAGGTGTCGCTTCCAGTTGAAGGACGGCGAGCAGTTGTAGGCCAGCTTCTTGCCGGGGAACTCCGCGTGGATGCTCTCGGCGAAGGTTCGGGCCAGCTCGAGGTCGGGTTCGCCGCTCTCGACCCAGAGGAGGTCGGCGTACGGGGCGTAGGCGTGCCCGCGGGCGAGCACGGTCTCGATGCCTGGCTTCGTCTCGTAGAACCCTTCGGCGGTCCGGTCGCCCGTCAGGAACGGTCGGTCGCGCTCGTCGACATCGCTCGTGATGAGGTTCGCGGCGAGGGAGTCGGTGCGGGCGATGATGACGCTGGGCACGCCGGCGACGTCGGCGGCGAGACGGGCCGCGTTGAGGGTGCGGATGTGCTGCTGGGTCGGCACGAGGACCTTGCCGCCCATGTGACCGCACTTCTTCTCGCTCGCGAGCTGGTCTTCCCAATGCACGCCAGCGGCTCCTGCTTGGATCATGGAGGCCATGAGCTCGTAGGCATTGAGCGGGCCGCCGAAGCCCGCTTCGGCATCGGCGACGATGGGCGCGAGCCAGTCGCGGCTCGGCGCCCCGTCCTCGGCGGTCTCGATCTGGTCGGCGCGGAGGAGGGCATTGTTGATGCGGCGGACGACGGCCGGCACGGAGTTCGCCGGGTAGAGACTCTGGTCCGGGTAGGTCTGGCCGGAGAGGTTCGCGTCGGCCGCGACCTGCCACCCGGAGAGGTAGATGGCCTTGAGGCCGGCGCGCACCTGCTGCACGGCCTGGTTGCCAGTGAGGGCTCCGAGGGCAGCGACCCAGCTGCCGTCGTCGTCGTTCACGAGGTCCCAGAGGTGCTCCGCTCCTCGGCGTGCGAGCGTCTGCTCCTCGACGACACTCCCCCGCAGGGCGACGACGTCCTCGGCGGAGAAGTCGCGCGTGATGCCACTCCAGCGCGCTTCTGTCTTCCAGGCATTCTCGATGCTCGCGGCCTTCGCCTGCGCCGACTCGGTTCCGTGAGGCGTCGTCTGGTCCATGATGAGCTCCTTTGCTCGAAGAACTGGTGTTGTGTCGATCCTGCGCCGTTCTGGACGCCCGAGATGGAAACTCCGACTAGAAATCTGCCCGTTCTTCTAGCGCGCAGAAGGATGTGTGTGGCACGGTTGCGCACATGGACATCGACGTTCTGACGCTCGGCCGACGCATCCGCTCGATACGGCAGGAGCGGGGCCTCACTCTCGAGGCGCTCGGTACCGCCATCAAGCGCGCACCCTCGCAGATCTCCGCCATCGAGACAGGGAAGCGCGAGGTTCGATTGACGGAGCTGCAGGCCTTCGCGCGCCTGTTCGGGGTGAGCGTCGACGAGCTGCTCTCCGACGCCCCGCTCTCGAAGCGCGCGTCCCTCGAAGTCGAACTCGAACGCGCGCAGGCGGGCCGGATCGCGCTCGCGCTCGGCCTGGATCCGCTCCCCATCCGCCGCTCGCTGAGCGACGAGGCCATCGAGACGATCCTCGCTCTCTACGGGGAGCTCGCCAGAATCGACTCAGAGCGGGCGGCGACCCCTGAGGAGGCGCGGCGAGCCAACACCGAGCTGCGGCGTGCCATGCGCGAGCGGGACAACTACTACGCGGAACTCGAGGAGCAGGCCGCTGCGCTGCTCACGAGCGTCGGACACACGGACGGGCCGCTGTCGCAGCGCACCGCGGCCGACATCGCGGCTCACCTCGGGCTGACGCTGCACTATGTGCGCGACCTGCCCGTCTCGACCCGTTCGGTCGTCGATCGGAGGCACGGTCGCATCTACGTGCCCCTGGCCCAGTCGGCGGATGCGGACCCCCGATCGATCATCCTGCAGACCATCTCGAGCTACGTGCTCGGCCACGAGGCGCCGCGCGACTACGCGGAGTTCCTCATGCAGCGGGTCGAGACGAACTACTTCACCGGCGCGCTCCTGATCCCGGAGCTGGGCGCCGCGAAGCTCATGGGCGCGGCCCAGCAGCGTCGGGCGCTTTCGGTCGAGGACCTCCGCGACGCGTACGGCGTGAGCTACGAGACCGCCGCGCACCGGTTCACGAACCTCAGCACCCATCACCTCGGCATCCCGGTCCACTTCCTCAAGGTCAGCGAGTCCGGGGTCATCTCGAAGGCCTACGAGAACGACAGCGTCAGCTTCCCCACCGACGCGCTCGGCGCCGTGGAGGGCCAGTTCGTGTGCAGGCAGTGGAGCGCGCGACGGGTGTTCGACGTTGAGGACCGCTTCAGCCCGTACCACCAGTACACGGACAAGCCGGTCGGGACCTACTGGTGCACCTCGCGCATCCAGACCACGCCTCGGGGTACCTTCTCGGTCAGCGTCGGCACGGCCTTCGAGCACGCGAAGTGGTTCGCGGGACGCGAGACGACGCGAAGGCATACCTCCACCTGCCCGAACGGCGACTGCTGTCGCCGCCCCTCGGAGCAGCTGTCGGCGAGGTGGGCGGGCGCTTCGTTCCCGAACGCCCGACTCCACACCTCACTGCACGCGGCGATGCCGACCGGGGCGTTCCCCGGCGTCGACGAGGTGGAGGTGTACGAGTTCCTGGAGCGTCACGCCCCGCCGACACCGGCGGAGGCACCGCCAGCGCCGAGCAGCTGACCGCTGGGCGCATCCGCCGACGGCGGCTCCGCTGGCAGTCCGAGCGTCTCGCGGAGGGTGGCCCCGGGGGCGTACTCCTCGCGGTACACGCCGCGCTCCTGCAGCTCTGGGATCACTCCGTCGACGAAGCGGTCGAGCCCGTTCGGGATCAGCGAGGGCACGATGACGAACCCGTCGGACGCACCGCCCTGGACGTAGCGGGAGATCTCGTCGGCGATGTGCGACGCCGTCCCGACGAAGGTGTGCCGCGTGTTGAGCTTCACCATCAGCTCGCGCACGGTGAGCGAGTCGCGCTCCGCGATCTCCCTGAACTTGGAGATCTGGGCGCGCTGCTTGGAGAGGTCGTTCGCCTGACCGGCGCGGATGCGCTCGTCGCCCGGCTCGAGGTCGGGCAGCGGACCGTCCGGGTCGACGCCAGACAGGTCCCTCCCCCACACCTGCTCGAGCATCGCGATCGCCGTCTGCGGGCTGACCTGGGCGAGGGCCTCCTCGCGGGATCGCTCGCGGGCGTCCGCCTCCGAATCGCCGATGACGAACGTCGCTGCCGGCATGATCAGGAGAGAGTCGCGTGAGCGGCCGGCGGCAGGCAGGCGGCCCTTGACGTCGTCGTAGAACCGCTTGCCGTCTTCGAAGGCGGCGTGGAGAGAGAAGATGATCTCGGCGTTCGCCGACGCGAAGTCGCGCCCCGCCGGGGAGTCGCCGGCCTGCACGATGACCGGGTAGCGCTGGGGGCTGCGTGGCACGTTCGGGATCGTCTCGACGTCGAAGTGCTTGCCGACGTGGTTGATGCGGCTGACCCCGCCGGGGCGCAGGTACTCGCCGCGGCCGGGGTTGGCGGCGATCGCGTCCGCTTCCCACGCGTCCCAGAGGCGCTTCGAGAGCCGCACGAACTCCTCGGCCCGCTCATAGCGCTCCGCGTACTCCAGGAACCCGCCGCGGCGGAAGTTCTGACCGTGGAACGCGTCGCTCGAAGTGACGACGTTCCAGCCGGCTCGGCCTTCGGAGAGGTGATCGAGGGTCGCGAGCTGCCTCGCGAGATCTGCCGGCTCGTTGAAGGTCGAGGAGAGTGTGCCGACGAGTCCGATGTGCTCGGTGAGGCTGGCGAGTGCGGCGAGGATCACGAGCGTGTTGGGCCGCCCGACGACGTCGAGCTCGTGGATGCGCCCCTTGTGCTCGCGAAGCCGAAGCCCCTCGGCGAGGAACAGGTAGTCGAACCTGCCGCGCTCGGCCGTCTCCGCGAAGGCCCGGAAGGAGGCGAGGTCGATCTGGCTTCCTGCATCAGGGTCGGTCCAGATGGTCGTGTTGTTGACGCCGGGGAAGTGCGCCGCGAGGTGGACCTGCTTGAGGGGCGTGCCGCTCATGCGCGCTGTGCCTTTCCATCGTTGACCAGGGCACCGCGGCAGCGAGCCGCTTGGCGGTCTGCGTGGGCTGCGGCGAAGCGATTCGCGGGACGCGGTTCGAGCCCGAGCGTCTTGCGCAGGCTCGGTGACTTCTCGCGGGGGTTGGGGGGCGAGACGATGCCTCGAGCCTCCAGCATGGGGCGCACCCTGTCGACGAACTCGGCGACGTCGCCGTGGGTCAGGGGGCGGACGCGCACGCCGTCGAGGCCAGCGTCCGCGTACTTGGCGATGAGCTCGGCAGTCGTCACGTTTGATCTGACCACGACTCGGGTGTCGCTGCGGTAGCCGGAGTCAGCGCGGACGCGCTCGTCGAGCGCTCGGAAGTGCTCCTCCGTCGACCCGTCCTCGTCGCCGAGGAAGATCTCCAGGTCGGCGACGACGCGGAGGGGCTCGCCCGTGCGGCCCACGCGCTGCTCTGCCTCGCGGATCGCAGCGAGGAGCTCGGCGACCGTGGCTCGGCCAGGCGTGACGAACACGACGTCGGCCTGCCGCGCCGCGAACTCGAACGCGTCCTGCGTCTGCGCGAGCGCGAAGACCGGCGGCTGCCCCTGCGGCGAGCGCGGCACGATGGAGGGCCCCTTCACGCTGAAGTGCTCGCCCTCGAAGTCCGCGTAGTGCAGGCGGTCCGCGTCGATGAATCGGCCCGTGGGCTGGTCGCGAATGACGGCATCGTCCTCCCAGCTGTCCCAGAGCCGCCGGATGACCTCGACCGAGTCCGCCCCCTCGGCGAAGATCGCGTCGAGACCGAGTGAGCTCTTGCGTCCGAAGCTCGCCGCCTCCGCGGCACTCGCGCTGAGCTTGGCCCGAAGGCCCGCACGGCCGAGCGACACGAAGTCGAGGGTCTGGATGCTCGTAGCCGCGTGGAAGGGCTCCGCGTGCGTGAGGCCGATGGTGGGGACGAGCCCGATCCGCTTGGTGTGCGGGGCGAGGGCGGCCGCGAGCAGGGTCGCGTCGAGCGACACCTCGGCGAGATCGCGAGATGCCTCCCAGTCCGGGGCGCTCCCCTCGATCTGGTAGGCGTCCTCGAAGGTGACGTAGTCGATCCCGGCGCGCTCGGCATGCTGGACGAGATCGCGCCAGTAGCCGAGCTCCGTGAGCCGAGTCCCGTCACCGCGTGGCAGCACCGTCCACGCGGCCGGGTGCCAGCCTGCGCCCTGGAGGGCGAGCCCGACCGTGAATCGTCCGGGGCTTGGTCGTCTCGACATGATGCCTCTCTCACGGGATCCGGTGTCCGAGCACCGCGGAGCGCAGCAGCCGCGGTGTTCTGGGTTGCCCGATCGTAGTTCCGCGCGTCACAGCCAGGAGCCTGGGTGCGTCACCCGCCGAAATGGAGTGCAACATTGCGACGCGCGCGAGCGACCGGGATCACGGCCGTGGCCGATTAGTCTGCTGTTCCATGGAGCTCGAACTCGCAGTCTTCGGTGTCGCGGCGGTCCTCATCATCGTCGCCGTGGCCGCCATCGCGCCCAAGCTGGGGGTCGCGGCGCCCATCCTGCTGGTGCTCGTCGGTATCGGCGTCGGCTATCTGCCCGGGGTCCCTGACTTCGAGTTCCCCCCTGAGCTGATCCTCACGATCGTGCTGCCGCCCATCCTCTACTCGGCCGCCGTGAACGTTCCGCTGGCGGACTTCCGACGCAACCTGCGCTCCATCACGGGGCTGTCGGTGCTGCTCGTCATCATCTCGGCGTTCGGCAGCGGGCTGCTCCTCTACGCGCTCCTCCCCGACCTGAACCTCGCCGCCGCGATCGCGCTCGGGGCCGTCATCAGCCCGCCGGATGCGGTGGCCGCGACGGCGGTCGGCAAGCGGCTCGGTCTTCCTCCGCGCCTCGTGACGGTGCTCGAGGGCGAGGGCCTCGTGAACGATGCGACGGCGCTTGTCATGCTCCGCAGCGCGATCGCGGCGACGGCGGGAGCGCTGTCGTTCTGGGGAGCTGTCGGTGACTTCGTGCTCGCCGTGACCCTGGCCGTGGTGCTCGGCGCCGTGGTCGGCGCGGTCACCGTGTACGTGCGCTCCAAGCTCGACAGCGCCGTGCTGACGACGGCGATCTCCTTCACGGTGCCCTTCCTGGCCTACGTGCCGACGGAGGAGGTGGGTGGCTCCGGTGTGCTCGCGGTCGTGGTCGCGGGCCTCATCACGGGGCACGCCAGTGCGAGCCGCTTCAGCCCGCAGGATCGCATCAGCGAGCGCACGAACTGGCGCACGGCGCAGCTCCTGCTGGAGAACGGCGTCTTCCTCCTCATGGGCTTCGAACTGTCCGCGCTCATCGAGTCCGTCGACGGCGACGCAGACGGCATCGGGCTGTTGCATGCTGTCGGCATCGGCCTGCTCGCGACGATCGCGCTGGTCGTCATCCGAGTGCTGTTCGTCATCCCGCTCGTGCTCATGCTCCGAAGGGAGCAGCGCCGCGCCGAGCTCGTCGCGCCTCGCGTCGAGCAGTTCCTCAAGCGGGTGACCGCCCCAGGACTCGCGAGCGCGCGACCGCGCCTCGTCGACCGAGCCAAGCGTGCGAGCGCCGACATCGCGTTCTATCGTGACGAGGGGCTCGGCTGGCGAGGCGGGGCAGTGCTCGCGTGGTCCGGGATGCGCGGGGTCGTCACGCTCGCGGCGGCGCAGTCGCTGCCCGCCGATTTCCCGTACAGGCCGCAGCTCGTGCTGATCGCCTTCACGGTGGCGATCGTGACGCTCGTCGTGCAGGGCGGGACCCTCCCGCTCCTCATCAGGAAGCTCGGGGTCACCGGCACGGACGCCGACGCGGACGCGCGGGAGCTCGCGAGCCTCGCCGACGAGGTGTTCGACGTCGCGCGCGAGTCGCTCGCGAACCCGGAGCTTCGGCGGGCGGATGGTGGAGAGTACGACGCTGAGCTGCTTGAGCAGGTGCAGGCAGTCGCGTCCCGCATGAGTCGGCTGCTCTCGAAGCCCGTCGACCTCGACGAGGACGCGCAGGACACGCACGTGCAGCGGCGAGAGCTCACCCGCATCCTGCTCGACAACGCCCAGCTGGCGCTGCTCGATGCGAGGTCGTCAGGGAGCTACTCGTCTCGGACCATCGAGCAGGCGCAGCACCGCCTCGATGCCGAGGCCCTCCGCTTCGGTGGCGCCTGACGCGAGTTCGGCGACGCCCGACGCTACACCCTCGTGCACGACGGCGGGGTGCGGGCTCGTCCTGAGCCCGCACCCCGCCGTTTCGCTCGAGCGCCTGTCGGGCGCTGCCTTGGGCTCTGCTGGTGCGGCTACGCCGTGGCGTTCAGGGGATACCGAAGCGTCGCGGCCACCTCGGCGCCGTCGACGAGGTCGCCTCGCCGAACGGCCCTGACCTTGGCGCCGTGCTTGAGGGCGCGGGCGGCGATCTCGTCCACGATGGCGTAGGTGTGCGGGCCGGGGGTCTCGGCGCGCGTGAGCTTGCCGTCCTCGTCCAGCTCGCCCTCCAGGGTCGAGTCCATGTCGAAGTAGAGCTCGGCGACGGCGCCTTGCGAGGCCGCCTTCGCAACCTCATTGATGGAGGTGGTCGCGTGGCCGTTGCTCCGCTTCGTGCCGAACTCCTCCCGCCAGTCGTTGATCTCCCCCCGGTAGTGGTCGTCGAGGATGCCGCGCGCCTTCGCGTCGAGCTCCCCCGGCGCGAGTGAACCCGGGTGGGCGCCGATGCGCTGCTCGAGGAGCCCCGGGTACTCGTTCACGGCCCGGTAGGCGGTGTCGAAGTCGCCGGTCGCGGCGAGGATGAGCGGGGCACCCGAGTCTCGGAGAATCGGGATGACCTGCTCCTGGACGATGCGCGCGAAGCGCTCGTGCCCGATCCGGTCGCCCGTCGTTCCCTGCGCGCGCTGTCGATCGAAGCGGCCGCCGGTGGTCGTGTGCTCGAGCACCGTCGCGAGGTCGTCGGGGAGCCCCTCGATGGGCAGCTGGCGCGGCTTCGCGTCGGCGAGCACCTCGAAAAGCGTCACCTCGCCTCGAGAGAGCCCGAGCACGAAGCCGCAGTTCGGGAACGTCGTCGCGCGCAGCAGTGCGCCGACGTCGAAGCGGTCGCCAACCGCGACGTGCTGGCCGAGGCGGTTGGCGAGGCGGAAGGTGCGGAAACGGTCGGCGGACGCGAGGATGACGAGGGAGCGGGATTGAGCCCGCCAGAACTCGGGATCGGACTCGAGCTGCTTCGCTGGATCGAGGATCTTCGCGATACGCGTCCGATCCAGACCGAGAGTCTCGAGCTCCTTCGCCGCCTGGCTCACGGCGGCCCGCAACTCCAGTCGCAGGGCCTCCGACTCGCTCGGGGCACTCGAGGCCGGGATGGCGATGCTCACGCTGCCCTCGCCCCGGTACTCGGTCAGTTCAAGCAGATCTTCATGGCTAGGAATATCACTTGGCAACATCTCTGCACGCTAATGATCGGGCCTGAGAATACGGTCATCGACGAACACCTAGACTGACGTGGTTACGCCCCTCCCCACTCTCTGCACGGCTCAGGACGCAAATTACATCTATGACAGGTAACGCGACTACTCGCTTCCACAACGTCTCGCTGCTGTCGGTTGCGAGCAGCCTTCCCTCGAAGGCAACGGCTTCGGCAGACATCGAAGGCAAGCTCGCCGCCGGCTTGAAGCGGCTTCGACTCCCAGGCAACCTCCTCGAGCGCGTCGCCGGCGTGACCGAGCGACGGAACTGGGCTGAGGGCGAATCGTTCACCGAGGCGACCGTCGCCGCCGGCCACGAGGCGCTCCGCCGCGCGGGTGTGGACGCGAGCGAGGTGGGCCTGCTTATCAACACGTCAGTGACCCGCACCCATCTCGAGCCATCGGTGGCCGTGCGCATGCACCACGGCCTGGGTATGCCGAGCTCCGCCGTGAACTTCGACATCGCGAACGCGTGCCTCGGCTTCGTGAACGGCATGACGCTCGCAGCGCAGATGATCGAGGCGGGCCAGATCCGCTACGCCATCATCGTCAACGGCGAGGACGCCGACGAGATCCAGGTGAACACCATCAACCGACTGCTCCGCGACGACATCGGGCGCGAGGACTTCATGAGTGAGTTCGCGAGCCTCACGCTCGGCTCCGGTGCGGCGGCAGCCGTGCTCGGACGCACGGACGAGCACCCCGAGGGGCACCAGATCCTCGGCGGCGTGACGCGAGCAGCGACCCAGTTCCACGAGCTGTGCGTCGGCAGCGTGCAGGGCATGTTCACGGATGCCAAGGCGCTGCTGCGCGGCGGCCTCGACCTCGTCGTGTCGGCCTGGAAAGAGGCGCAGACCGACTGGAACTGGTCGTCGATGGACCACTACATCACCCACCAGGTGTCGCGCGTCCACACCAACGCGATCGTCAAGGCCGTCGGCCTCGACGCCAAGCGCGTGCCGACCACCTACCCGACGCTCGGGAACGTCGGTCCCGCGTCCATCCCCATCACCCTCGACCTGCAGTCGAAGAGCCTGAAGCGCGACGACCGGGTCCTCCTCATGGGGGTCGGGTCCGGCCTCAACACGGCGATGATGGAGCTCAAGTGGTGAGGTCGGCCTCTCGCCCACCCGCCGGCCTGCCCGGCCTCCAGGAACGATTCAGCCGCCTCGTCGAGACGACGGGCGTCGGCGAGGACACCGGCTCGAGCCGCACCTGGCACCTCCTCGACACGGGGCCGATACTCCAGGAGCTGGGCATCGAACCCGTCGGCACGGTCCTCGCCGTGCACGGCAACCCCACGTGGTCGTACCTCTGGCGCTCGCTGGTGAGCGAATCGATCTCGGCCGCCGAATCCGGGGCGGCCGCGTGGCGCGTCATCGCGGTCGACCAGCTCGAGATGGGCTTCTCCGAGCGCACCGAGGTGCGTCGCACGCTCGAGCAGCGCATCCTCGATCTCGGCGCACTGACCGACGAGCTCGGTCTCAGCGGCAACGTCGTCTCACTCGGCCATGACTGGGGCGGGGTCGTCGCGCTTGGCTGGGCGGTCCGCCACCCGGAGCTGCTCACGGCGGTCGCCTCCCTCAACACCGCCGTCGACCAGCCGAGCGAGCTGCCCATCCCGGCCGCCCTGCGTCTCGCCCGCTTCGGCCCCGTGCTGCGCGCATCCACGTCGACGAGTCCGGCCTTCCTGGCCACGACGCTCGCCCTCGCGAATCCGCCGCTCGCCCCCCAGGTGAAGGCCGCCTACTCGGCGCCCTACCTCGATCGGGCCTCGCGGCTCGGCATCGAGCAGTTCGTGGCCGACATCCCGGTCGACGAATCCACACGGAGCCACGAGGCGCTGCAGGGTGTCTCCGCTGGTGTCGCCGCGCTCGACGTGCCAGCGCTGCTGCTCTGGGGCCCCCGCGACCCGATCTTCACCGACCTGTACCTGGGTGACCTCATGCGTCGCCTCCCCCACGCTGAGGTGCACCGCTTCGAAGGCGCTGGACACCTCATCGCGGAGGACACCCCGTACGCGACGCATCTCCTCGCCTGGCTCGACGACGTCGCCGCGGGAA
The DNA here is from genome assembly GCF_015351275.1 of Pseudoclavibacter sp. VKM Ac-2867. NCBI lineage: Bacteria > Bacillati > Actinomycetota > Actinomycetes > Micrococcales > Microbacteriaceae > Pseudoclavibacter > Pseudoclavibacter sp. VKM Ac-2867. The sequence goes on along the minus strand of NZ_JADKSL010000006.1, from coordinate 89,514 downwards.
CTGCTCGTCGCCGGGGCCAGCACGCTCCGGAACCGAGCCCCGAGGACGCATCCACGCCCATGTGGGCTGCACTGGACGAGCACCGTGACGACCCGAGCATCGCTGCCCTCGAGATGGGGCGCGGGACGGATGGAGCTCCGCTGCGGGTCTCCTGGCGGCAGCTTGCGCGCCGAGTCGACGAGATCGCGGCCGGCCTGAGCGCCGTCGGGGTGCGCCGGGGCGACCGCGTGTCGCTGCTCGTGCAGCCTGGTGTCACCCTCACCGCCATCGTCTACGCCTGCCTGCGCATCGGCGCCGTCGTCGTCGTCGCGGATGCCGGGCTCGGCGTCAAGGGTCTCTCACGCGCCGTCCGCGGCGCCTGGCCCGACGTCATCATCGGCCAGGTCCCCGGTCTGACAGCGGCCAAGGCGCTCGGCTGGCCTGGCCTGCGCATCAGCGCCACGAGCATCCCGGCCAGCGCTCGAGCCGCCCTCGGTGTGGCGCACTCGCTCGCCGAGGTGGCCGCCCTCGGGCGCGGCGCGGCGCTGCCGACTCCTCCAGGTCCAGAGGACCTTGCAGCGGTGCTGTTCACCTCGGGCTCGACCGGACCCGCGAAGGGCGTCGTGTACACGCACCGCCAGTTGCAGGCAGTGCGGGACACGCTCCGCGACACCTACGGGGTGACGGCCGAATCGGGCCTCGTCACGGGCTTCGCCCCCTTCGCCTTGCTCGGCCCGGCCCTCGGAACCCGATCGGTGACGCCGGATATGGACGTCACCTCCCCCCGAACTCTCACGGCCACGGCCGTGGCTGATGCGGTCGTAGCGGCGGATGCGCGCATCGTGTTCCTCTCGCCCGCCGCGATCCTCAACGTCGTCGCGACGCGCGACGACCTCGATGCGGCGCAGCGCGAGGCCCTCGGGAGCGTCGACACGTTCCTCTCGACGGGGGCGCCCATCGGGGCGCGGCTGCTCGACGACGCCTGCGCCCTCATGCCGAACGCGGAGGCGCACACGCCGTACGGGATGACCGAGTGCCTGCTCGTCACCGACATCGACCGCGAGGGCATCTCCGCCGCCGCGCTCGCCGCTGACCACGGAGTGTGCGTCGGCACGCCGATCGGGCGCAACGTCGTCCGCATCAGCGCTCTTGACGAGACGGGTGCCGCGACCGGCGCCCCCTCCGACCAGGCTGGAGTGCTCGGCGAGGTCATCATCAGCGCCCCACACCTCAAGGAGCGCTACGACCGCCTCGCGATGACCGATCGGGCGGCCGTGCGCGATCTGCCCGGCGGCGGCGCAGGGTCCGCCAGTCGGGGACCTTCCGATCAGGCCTGTTCCGATGACGCACGTTCCGATCACGGACATCCCGATCACGATGACCGGCGCCGCTGGCACCGCACGGGCGACGTCGGCCACCTCGACGCCGAGGGACGCCTCTGGATCGAGGGGCGCCTCCCCCACGTCTTCGTGACGGTCGACGGTCCACTCGCGCCGGTCGGCACTGAGCAGGACCTCGAGACGCTGCCGTGGGTGCGGCGCGCCGCCGTCGTCGGTGTCGGACCAGCCGGAACGGCGCAGGCGGTGGCCGTGCTCGAGACCCGGGAGCCTTCTCGCGGGGTCCGTGTGGCCGAGGCGGAGCTCGCCGACGCGCTCCGCGCCTCCACGACGCAGCCCCTCGCTGCCGCCCTCATCGTGCCCGAGCTGCCCACCGACATCAGACACAACTCGAAGATCGACCGGACCGCGCTCGCCAGCTGGGCTGAGCGCGCGCTCTCCGGGGAGCTGGTGTCGGCCCCATGAGGGTGCTCGTCACTGGGGCGAGCGGCATGCTGGGGCGCGCCGTGGCGGTGCAGCTGCGCGACGAGGGCCATGAGGTCACGACGATGCAGCGCAGCGCGAGCGGCATCGCCGGAGTGACGGACGCGCTCGGCTCGATCACCGACGACACAGCCGTTGCGCGTGCTGTCGTCGGCATGGAGGGGGTTGTCCACCTCGCGGCCAAGGTGTCGCTGAGCGGAGCGGAGGCGGAGTTCGAGGCCGTCAACATCGCCGGGACCGAGCGTCTCGTGGAGCAGGCGAAGGCTGCGGGTGCGACCCGCTTCGTCATGGTCTCCTCCCCCTCCGTGGCCCACTTCGGTGCCGCCATCCACGGCGCGGGTGCGGATGAGGCCAGGCCCGACCTCGCCCACGGAAGCTACGCCCGGACGAAGGCGGAAGCGGAGCTGCGTGCTCTCGCCGCCGACTCCCCGGACTTCGCCGTCGTCGCGGTGCGCCCCCACCTGGTGTGGGGCCCCGGTGACACGCAGCTCGTGGCTCGCATCCTCGACCGGGCGACGAGGGGCACGCTGCCGCTCCTCGGGCGCGGTGCGGCCCTCATCGACTCCTGCTACGTCGACAACGCCGCGTCGGGTATCGCAGCGGCGTTGCGGCGAGCGCCGGTCGCCCACGGCAACAGCTACGTCATCACGAACGGGGAGCCGCGGACCGTTGCGGAGCTCATGGAGGGGATCTGCCGCGCGGGTGGAGCGCCGCCGCCCCGACTCCGAGTGCCAGCCGTCATCGCTCGGGCCGCCGGCTCCCTCATCGAGGGCGTGTGGCGCATCCGACCGGGGCAGGATGAGCCGCCGATGACAAGATTCCTCGCCGAGCAGCTCTCGACGGCGCACTGGTTCGATCAGCGACGCACGCGCGCGGATCTGGACTGGACGCCGGCGGTCTCGCTGGAAGAGGGGCTGCAGCGACTCACCGACCACACCGCGGGTTCCGCCTCGGGATCCGGCTCGCATTCCGGCTCGGGATCGGGCCGAGAGCGACGCTAGCTCGTGTCAGGCACTCCTAGTCGAGGAAGCCCCGCCGCTCGGCGGCAGCCACCGCGGACCGCCGGTCGCCGGTCCCGAGCTTGCGGAACGCGCTGCGCAGCTGAGCACGCACGGTGTGCACGGAGACGAAGCGCTGCGCGGCGATCTGCGCGTTGGTCCAGTTCTGGCCCACGAGCCTGAGCACCTCGATCTCGGCGCTCGAGAGCTCCTCGCCGACCGTGCAGGCTGACAGGGGTCGGGAGTCTGCCGCGACGACAACAAGAAGGGCGGCGATGCGGCCCGGCAGCTTGTCGCTGATAGACGCCATGAGGGCAGCGTCGCTGTCCGTCGCGAAGCGGAGCGCGAACCGGGCGTTGCGGTCGTCGAGGCACTGGGTGGCGATCGTCGCGATGCGGTTGGCGGCGGCGGCCAGGTTGCCCATCCGCAGCAGGCACAGCGCCGTGATCGTTCTCGCGATCGATGCGAACCTCGAGGCGAGCTTGGTGTCGGCCAGGGCTGCTTCAGCGAGTGCGATGGCTTCTCTGTGCCGGCCGCTGGCGAGCTCGACGAGGGACCGGGCGAGATTGATGTAGCAGTCGCCCGGCGCACCTTGGTAGTCGGCCGCCCGCTGCGCGCGAGCGCTCTGGCCGCGAGTGAGGAAGAAGGTGGTCGCCGCGAACGTCAGCAGAGTGGAGGGTCGCCCATCGCGCCAGGACTCGGCGCTGAGCTCGAGGAGCTCTTCGACCTCGGCGACCGGGTCCTCGTCGCCGACGAGGGCTTCCATGAGGATCCGGACGCTGGCCGCCGTGTCTTTCGGCAGGACCGCTCGCGGCAGGTCTCGGAGCTTCCTGGCCACGTCGAGCGCCCCGGCTTCCTTGCCGTCATCGAGGAGCTCGAAGCACTCGGCGAAGCCCGGGAGGCTCCGGCCGCTGAGCATCTCCGCGTCGGTCTGGCGGACGCCGCAGATGACGCCGATGATCTCGACGTGCCGCAGCGCATCGGCGTCGGTTCGGTTGAAGCCCTCGCCCTGCTCGGCGGCGAGCGCGGCGAGCTCGAGCGCGAAGGGCAGGTCGTCGGAGAGGATCGCTGCCCACTCGAGCACGAGGCAGTCGGCTGCGAACCGGCCGCGAGCGACGGGAGAAGCGGCGAGCGCGGCGAGCAGGGTTTCGTCGACGTCGCGGATGAGTGCCTTCGCATCCTGGAGGCCCCGCCGGGCAGCCGCACGGTCGCCCCCGAAGGAGGTCGCGAGCGAGTGCCTGGTGACCTGAGCGAACAGTCCGACGGGGTCACTTGGGGCGATCCTCGTGGTCGCGAGGCTGGACTCGCGGAGGCTGAGCAGGACGCCCCGTGTCGCCCCGAAGCGTCGCCATTTGAAGAGCGCGACGAGCAGGCGTGTGCTCACGAGTCGAGCGAGCACGCTCGCGGGGACTTGCACCATCTCCTCGACGCTCTCGCGGGGCGCGTACTCGTAGATGGTCCTGAAGTGACGCTGCGCTATCGACTCGACCTCACCCCACGCGCGAGCCCTCAAAGCCAGGAAGAGTCGCTGCATGACGTTCTGCTCCCCCGGGAAGAATCCGATGGCCCCGGAGGCGAACGTCCGCGCCTCGTGTGGGGAGCGGTCGGCGGTGAGGAGCCTGAAGGTGTCGGCGTGCCAGACGAACTCGACGTCGAGCGTGAGACGGTTGATTTCGGTGGTGCCGTACGGCGAGGAGACGAGCTGGTCGAACCAGTGATCACCGGCGATCTCCGCGGTGAGCAGCTGGAGGTCGCCCCTCGAGAAGCGGCGCAGCACGCTCAGGGCTCGCATCATGCGGACCGCGTCGACGCGGTCGAGCTCGGCGGGGTCGAAACGGCGGAGCTCCTGCAGCGTCATGGCCGCGCTCGACGTGCCACCGACGACGGACCATCCTTCCGCGTCCGCGTCCGCGTCAGAACGGGAGCGCTGCAGGGCGATGCGGGTTGTGAGGGGGTGGCCAGCGAGCGCATCGAGGAGCCGCATCCGAAGCTCTGGCAGTGCCCCCGGTTCGTTGAGGGCCAGCAGCCCGTCGAGCTCGGAAGCGTCGAAGGCGAGCTGGCTCGGGTGGATGACCATGCCTTCGGGGCCGAGCGAGGAGGCCCAGTCCGGCATGCCGAGGGAGGCGATGAGGAACCGCACACCCAGCTCGCGGTCGGGGCCAGCCACAAACCGCCTGATGTGCTCCCACAGCTCGTCGTCCTGCGCCACGATGAGGTCGTCGAGCATGACCGCGGTGCGCCCCGTGTGCGCCCCGGAGTCGAGCTCGGCGAGGACGCGAAGCAGCTCGGCCCGAGAGGCGCACCAGAGGACCGTGGAGCCGGCCGCTCCGAGCTTGCCCCGCATCTGCCTGAGGAGGGTAGTGCGACCGTCGCCCGGCATCCCGACGATGAGGGTGAGGCGCTGTTCGGCGAGCGCGAGCCCCGAGAGCCGGTCGCGTTCGAGCGTGTGCCAAGGCTCTGCGGCTCGAGCTCCATCGTTGAGCGTGCTGCTGGACATGCTTGTTTCCCCCGCTGGTTCTCAGCGCTTCGCGCTGCGGACTCCCCCCAGAGTCCTGCGTCGTGTCGGAGCTCGTCCTCCGTCGCCACGCCTCGGCCCACGATACGGTTTCGGAGTTACGCGCGTCGTATACGGTCCGGCGCTGTCCGGCGATCTCCATCTGAGGCGACGAGCGGAGGAGACGTGTGCAGTGCGCCGTGTCCGATTTCGCCCCCCTTGAGAAGCAGAATTGACCGTCGCTTCGCGAGCCCCGCGAGCTCGAGGAGCATGAGATGCCCCCGAATCAGCTCGGGTGTGTCCGACCTCTGGACGGGAGCCAGGGGCGCATAGGTCAGATGCCCAGCACGGATTTCGCGATCGAGAAGTAGACGATGAGTCCCGTCGCGTCGCAGAACGTCGAGATGAAGGGCGTCGAGAAGACCGCCGGATCGACCCGGATGGACTTCGCGACCAGCGGCATGACGCCGCCGACGGTCGCCGAGATGGTGCAGACGGAGAGCAGCGTCAGGCCGATGACGGTGCCGATGCCCAGCCCGTAGAAGAACGTCGCGACGGCGAAGGCAACCGCGCCTAGCGAGATGCCGAGCACGATGCCCGTGCGCAGCTCCTTGAGGGCGACGGGCCAGGCGTTCCTCGGGCGCACCTCCCCCATCGCCAGGGCCCTCGTCACGGTTGTCGCGGCCTGCGAGCCCGTATTGCCGCCGATACCCGTGAGGAGCGGGATGAACAGGGCGAGCGCGACCTGCTGCTCGAGGGTCGCCTCGAAGAGCTCGAGGACACTGACGGTCAGGATGGCGGAGATCGCGAGCACGAACAGCCAGACGACGCGCGAGCGCACGACCGCGAAGACGGGGGTCGTCAGGTAGGGGCGCCTCAGCGGCTCGGAGGCTCCCGCGTGCGCCTCGTCCTCGTCGCGGGCGGCCTCGACCATGCGGTGTGCGTCGTCGCCCGTGAGGAGGCCGAGGAGGCGCTCCTCGCGGTCGACGATGGGCATCGCGAGGACTCCCCGGTCCACGAGCGTCCGTGCCGTCACCTCCGCGTCGTCATCGGCGTGCGCGTAGAGGGCGGTCGCCATGTGCTCCTCGACGGCGTCGTTCGGCGACGCGAAGAACAGCTCGCGGAGACTGACGACCCCGAGGAGGCGCCGCCCATCGTCGATGACCGGGATCGTGTAGATCGTCTCGGCGTCCGCGCCTCGCTGCTGGATGCGCTCGAGCGCCACTCCGACGAGCTCCTGCGCGTACACGTGCACGTAGTCGGGCGTCATCCGCCTGCCGACGGAACCGACCGGGTAGCCGAGGATGATCGCCGTCTCGCCGCGTTCATCCGCCGGCAGCTCCTGCACGAGGCGCTTCGCGATCTTCGCCGGGAGCTCGTCCATCAGCGCGACCCGGTCGTCGGCGTCGAGCTCCGCGAACACCCGCGCGACGTCGGCATCGGAGAGCTGCGTGACGACCTCACGCTGCGCTGGGGCGTCCATCCGCTCGAACACGGTCATGGCCTCGTCCTTCGGCAGCAGCCGGAACGCGACCCCGGCATCCCGGGCCGGGAGGCGCTCGAGCAGGACCGCGACGTCCGGGAGCGGCGCGCTCCCCAGGGCGGTCGCGGCGGCGCTCAGGTCTCCGCGAGCGAGATCGGTCGTGACGAGTTCGACGAGATCGTCGAGGGAGTGGATCGGAGGCATGGGGGCATCGAAGCACACCCTGACCTCCGGAGCGTGGCTCGCACCCCGGCGGGTCGCTACGATCACCGCATGCATGAAACCATCCGCGTGCGCGGCGCTCGCGAGAACAACCTCAAGGGAATCGACGTCGACATCCCGAAGCGGAAGCTCACGGTCTTCACTGGCGTCTCCGGATCAGGCAAGAGCTCGCTCGTGTTCGGGACGATCGCGGCCGAGTCCCAGCGCCTCATCAACGAGACGTACACGGCCTTCGTGCAGTCGTTCATGCCCAGTCTCGCGCGGCCGGACGTCGAGGTGCTCGAGGGGCTGAGCGCGTCCATCGTGGTCGACCAGGAGCGCATGGGCGCGAACGCCCGCTCCACGGTGGGCACGGCGACCGACGCGCACACGATGCTCCGCATCATCTTCTCCCGCCTCGGGGCTCCATCGGCGGGACCGGCCGGCCACTTCAGCTTCAACCTCGCCGAGGGCATGTGCCCTCGCTGCGAGGGCATCGGACGCATCACCGACCTCGACATCGATGAGGTCGTCGATCGAACGAAGTCGCTGAACGAGGGCGCGATCACGATTCCCGGCTACAAGGTCGATGGGTGGATGGTGCGCGGATACTCGGACGCGCCGTTCCTCGACGGCGACAAGAAGGTTGCCGACTTCTCTGAGGCAGAGCTGCACGACTTCCTCTACAAGGAGCCGACGAAGGTCAACATGCCGGCCCTCAACATGAACCTGAGCTACGAGGGGCTCATCCCCCGCATCCAGAAGTCGATCCTGTCGAAGGACCCGGAAGCGGTGCAGCCCGCGATCCGCGCCTTCATGGACCGTGCGGTCACGTTCACCGCCTGCCCCGAGTGCGGGGGGACGCGCCTGAACCAGGTGGCCCTCGCGAGCCGAATCCAGGGCAAGAACATCGCCGACTGCTCGTCGATGCAGATCAGCGACCTGGCGGCGTTCATGAAGGGTGTGCGGGATCGGCAGGTCGCCCCGGTCATCGCGACTCTGCAGGAGACGCTCGACTCCCTCGTGAACATCGGGCTCGGCTATCTGAGCCTCGACCGCGAGTCGGGGAGCCTCTCGGGTGGCGAGGCACAGCGCGTGAAGATGGTGCGGCACCTGGGCTCGAGCCTCACGGACGTCACCTACGTGTTCGACGAGCCGACGGTTGGGCTCCACCCGCACGATATCCAGCGCATGAACGAGCTCCTGCTTCGCTTGCGCGACAAGGGGAACACGGTGCTGGTCGTTGAGCACAAGCCCGAGACGATCGCGATCGCCGACCACGTCGTCGATCTTGGGCCCCGCGCAGGGTCCGGCGGCGGAGAGCTGCAGTTCGCGGGCACGGTCGAGGGACTGCGCGCGTCGGGGACCCTCACGGGCAAGCACCTCGACGACAGGGTCTCGCTCAAGGAGGAGACGCGCGGTTCGAAGACGAGCCTCGAGATCCGCGGGGCGACGCGTCACAACCTCAAGGATGTGGACGTCGATATCCCCCTTGGCGTGCTGACGGTCGTGACGGGGGTCGCGGGCTCGGGCAAGAGCTCCCTCATCCACGGGTCGATCCCGAAGTCGGCCAATGTGGTCGTCGTCGACCAGACCGCCATCCGCGGCTCCAGGCGGAGCACGCCCGCCACCTACACGGGGGTCCTCGACGCGATCCGGGCGGCCTTCGCGAAGGCCAACGGCGTCAAGCCTGGCCTGTTCAGCGCTAACTCCTCTGGTGCCTGCCAGAAGTGCAACGGCCTCGGGGTCATCTTCACGGACCTCGCCATGATGGCGGCGGTGTCGACGGTGTGCGAGGAATGCGAGGGCAAGCGCTTCCAGGCTGAGGTGCTCGCCTACACGCTCGACGGCAAGAACATCAGCGAGGTGCTGTCGATGTCGATCGCGGAGGCGCACGAGTTCTTCGCCACCGGTCCCGCCAACAAGGTGCTGGGGCGCCTCGTCGACGTCGGGCTCGGCTACCTGGGGCTCGGGCAGCCGCTCACGACGCTGTCGGGTGGCGAGCGCCAGCGGCTCAAGCTGGCGATCCACATGGCGGAGAAAGGCGGCGTGTACGTGCTCGACGAGCCGACGACGGGCCTGCACCTCGCGGATGTGCGGCAGCTGCTCTCGCTCCTGGATCGGCTCGTGGACTCGGGCAAGTCGGTCATCGTCATCGAGCATCACCAGGCGGTCATGGCGCACGCCGACTGGATCATCGACATCGGCCCCGGCGCTGGCCACGATGGCGGCTCGGTGGTGTTCGAGGGGACACCCGCGCAGCTCGTGGCCGACCCGTCGACCCTCACCGGCAAGCACCTCGCGGGCTACGTGGGCGCCTAGCGTCGAAGTGCGTCGAGCTCGTGCTCGAGGTTTCGTCTCGCCCGTTCCTCCCAGTCCTCCGGGGCGGCGGGTGACACGAAGAGGCGGGGCGTCGCGAGCAGTGTCTCGAGCACGGACGCGCGGCCGGCTCGCCACTGCTCGTCGGTAACGTGCGCGAAGTCGCGCTTCACCAGCGCGACGTAGCGCGCGTAGCCGTCCTCCGAGCGTGCGAGGACGGCGAGGTCGGCGTCCATGAGGATCTGACCGGCCGCGTCGCTCTCCGCCACCGTGTGGACGATGGTCGCGAGCACGAGGCGCTCGACGTCGGCGACGAGGGTGGAGTCGACGCCGAGGGCCGTGAGCCGCTCGACGGCGAGGTCGGCGCTGGCGCGTTCGTCGTCGCCTGCGGCGCCCTCGTAGACCGCGTCGTGGAACCAGGCGGCGAGCCTGGCGGTCAGCAGTTCGCGCTCGGCCAGGGGCTCCCGGGTCTCGGCGGCGCGGAGGCGCATGATGTCGATGGCGTCCAGCACCGAGAGCAGGTGCGTCACGTCGTGGTAGTGCCGGGAGGGAGCCGACCAGGCGTCCAGGAGCTCGTCGCGCAGTGCATCCGTCGCCCGCTGCCTGCCACCAGTCACGGGCAGCTCGAGCTCGGCCCAGCGTCGGACGAGGGTGAGCCGGGCTCGCTTGGGCCTGTCGCGCGCGGGCACGCGCACGCCTCCCGCGACGAGTCGGCGCACGAGCTCGGAGCCCCCGACGGGCTCGGCCCCGAGCGCGACGAGAGCGCCGTACTGCTCGGCCGGGACGTCGTAGTGGTCGACGTCGAAGGCGCGGTCGCGGATGCCCGCCTTCCGGGCGAAGGCGTGCAGCTCGTCGACGGAGTCGTCGGACACGAGATGCGAGAACGTCGTGCCGTGCGCGGGCCAGACGGGCGGATCGATCAGGATGACCATCCAGAGAGACTACGACTACCCTTGCCACATGGTCTCCCGTGTCAAAGGTGCAGTTGTCCGTGGCAAGAACGAACCGGTGTCGATCGAGACGGTGCTGGTCCCCGATCCGGGGCCAGGCGAAGCCGTGGTCGACATCATCACGAGCGGTGTCTGCCACACCGATCTCCACTATCAGCAGGGTGGGATCAGCGATGACTTCCCGTTCCTGCTCGGCCATGAGGCCACCGGTCGCGTGTCGGCGGTCGGCGAGGGCGTGACGGAGGTCGCGGTCGGCGACCGGGTCATCCTGAACTGGCGCGCGGTGTGCGGCGAGTGCCGTGCCTGCGCGAAGGGGCAGCCTCAGTACTGCTTCAACACCCACAACGCGACGCAGAAGATGACTCTGGAGGACGGCACGGAGCTCTCCCCCGCTCTCGGCATCGGCGCGTTCATCGAGAAGACACTCGTCGCCGCTGGCCAGTGCACGAAGGTCGACGAGGAGTCGGATGCGGCTGCCGTCGGTCTCCTGGGCTGCGGCGTCATGGCCGGCATCGGTGCCGCCATCAACACGGGCGAGGTGAAGCGCGGCGAGTCGGTCGCGGTCATCGGCTGCGGTGGGGTGGGCATGGCGGCGATCGCCGGGGCCGCCTTGGCCGGGGCGACGACGATCATCGCCGTCGACATCGACCCAGCGAAGCTGGAGCGTGCCGCCCACTTCGGGGCGACGCACACCATCAACTCCCGTGAGGAGGACGTCGTCGAAGGCGTCAGAGCCCTCACGGGCGGGTTCGGAGCCGATGTGGTCATCGAGGCCGTTGGTCGACCCGAGACGTACAAGCAGGCGTTCTACGCCCGCGACCTCGCCGGTCGTGTTGTGCTCGTCGGGGTGCCGACGCCTGAGATGACCCTCGAGCTTCCGTTGCTCGATGTCTTCGGCCGCGGCGGCTCTCTGAAGTCGTCCTGGTACGGGGACTGCCTCCCGAGTCGCGACTTCCCGATGCTCGTCGAGCAGTACCGCCTCGGCAGGCTCGACTTGGACGCCTTCGTCTCGGAGCGCATCGGCATCGACGACATCGAGGCGTCGTTCGGCCGCATGAAGGACGGCACGGTTCTGCGTTCGGTGGTGGAGCTGTGAGCGGCCACGGCAAGGTGCGCATCGACCGTGTCGTCACGAGCGGCACGTTCTCCCTCGACGGGGGCACGTGGGACGTCGACAACAACGTGTACCTGGTCGGCGACGACGAGGACGTCGTCGTGATCGACCCGGCCCACGACGCCCAGGCTGTGCGTGACGCGGTCGGCGACCGCCGCGTGCGCCGGGTGCTCCTGACGCACGGGCATGACGATCACATCGCGGCGGCGCAGGAGTTCGCGACGCTCGTGGACGCGCCCGTCGCGCTGCACGACGGCGACCGGATGCTCTGGGATGCGGTCTACCCCGATTCGGCTCCCGACATCGAGCTCGCGGACGACGACCGCGTCGTGATCGATGAGGTCGACCTGCAGGTGCTGCACACGCCGGGCCATTCGCCCGGGTCGGTCTGCTTCTACGCTCCGGCCCTCGGGGCGCTGTTCAGCGGAGACACGCTCTTCAGCGGCGGGCCCGGGGCCACGGGTCGGAGCTACAGCGATTTCGGGACGATCATCGCGTCGATCTCGGAGCGCCTGCTGACGCTGCCGGCGGAAACGAAGGTCTTCACGGGTCACGGGGATTCGACGACGATCGGGGCGGAATCGCCGCACCTCGAAGAATGGATCGCGCGTGGCCACTGAGTCTCAGCCCTCGTCCGAGGCGAACGTGCCTCCAACCAGTGCGACGACGTTCGACGTCATCGTCATCGGCGCGGGCCCCGTCGGGGAGAACGTGGCTGACCGCACTGTCCAGGGTGGCCTGAGCACGCTCATCGTCGAGAAGGAGCTCGTCGGCGGTGAGTGCTCGTACTGGGCGTGCATCCCCTCGAAGGCGCTCCTTCGAAGCGGGGCTGCTCTGCGCGCGGCGCGGGCCGTGCCGGGCAGCCGCGAGGCGGCGACGGGTGACCTCGACGTGTCGGCAGTCCTGGCCCGTCGCGACTCGTACGTGTCTGGGTGGAGCGACGACGGTCAGGTGGCCTGGTTGTCGGACGCCGGCATCGAACTCGTCCGTGGGCATGCCCGCCTGACGGGTGAGCGTGAGGTGACGGTCGGCGAGACGACGTACTCGGCGCGTGTCGCCGTCGTCGTCGCGACCGGATCGGCGGCGCTGCTGCCGGACATCCCGGGGCTTGCTGACGCGGAGCCGTGGACGAGCCGAGAGGCGACGTCGGTCGAGCGCATCCCAGAATCGATCACGATCGTCGGCGGCGGCGTTGTGGCGGTCGAGATCGCGACCGCATACACGGACCTCGGCGCCCAGGTGACGCTGGTCGCCCGGAGCACGGTCCTCGGCGGCTTCGAGGAGTTTGCTGGTGAGGCGGTCGTGGCGGCCCTGCGTTCGCGTGGGGCGACGATCATCACGGGCGCGTCGCCAACCGGTGTTGCCCGGGCTGCGTCCGGTCTTGTCACGGTGACGCTCGACGACGGCCGCACCCTCGAGAGCAGTGAGCTTCTTGTGGCGACGGGCCGGGTCCCGCGCACGGGCGATGTCGGTCTCGAGACGGCCGGGCTCGAGTCCGGGGCCTGGATCGATGTCGACGACACGATGCTCGTCCGCGGCAGCGACTGGTTGTACGCGGCGGGCGACGTCAACCATCGCGCCCTGCTGACGCACCAGGGCAAGTACCAGGCGCGGGCGGCCGGTGACGCGATCGCGGCGCGCGCCGCGGGACGCACCCTCGACGATGGACCCTGGGGCACGCACGTGGCCACGGCTGATCACGCCGCGGTGCCTCAGCTCGTCTACTCGGACCCAGAGGTCGCCGCTGTCGGGCTCACGAGCGGTGCCGCCGAGAAGCAGGGCCTTCGGGTGCGGGCCATCGACGTGCCCATCGGCAACGTGTCGGGGGCTTCGCTACACGCGGAGGGCTACGAGGGAACGGCCCGGATGGTCGTGGACGAAGATCGCGGGGTTGTCGTCGGGTTCACCATGGTCGGCCCCGACGTGGGCGAGCTGCTGCACGCGGCGACGATCGCGGTCGTCGGCGAGGTGCCCCTCTCACGGCTGTGGCATGCGGTTCCGTCGTTCCCGACGATCAGCGAGCTCTGGCTGCGGCTGCTCGAGGGCTACGAGCGCCCGCGGTAGCAGTAGCAGTAGCGGTTGCGGTTGCGGTTGCGGCTGCGGTTGCGGTTGCGGTTGCGGTTGCGGCAAACGCTCAAGCGATTGCCCACCGGCGGAGGGTGCGAGCGGGCTTCGAAACACTCTCCCGCCGGTGACTGGGCGAGGCAGACGCGCGGCTCGGCTTCAAAGGGTCGAGGCTCGAGGCTCGACGGCAGCAGACGGGCGGCTCGACCTCGGCAGACGGCTCGGCGTCAGTAGACCGGCGGTCCGGCGTCAGCAGACCAGCCGTCCGGCGTCAGCAGACCAGCCGTCCGGCGTCAGCAGACCGACGGCTCGGCGTCAGCAAACGGGCGGGAGCCAGGTGTGCACGAGGCCGTGTGCTTTCGGCGCTTGGTCCGGGATCCGGCGCTCGGTCTCGCGCCGGCTCTTGCTCCGACCCGGGTCTTACTCTTGTTCTTGCTTTGACTTCAGTTTTGACTTCGGCTTCGGCGACGGCGACGGCTCTGACTTTGCCTTGGCTTTCGGTTCGGCCTCGACCGGTTCCGACCTCGGCTCCGGTTCCGACTTTGGCTCCGGATCCGGTTCCGACCTCGGCTCCGGATCCGGCACCGGCACCGAGTTCGACTTCGACTTCGACTTCGACTTCGACTTCGCTCGTCTCAGCCGCCGTGGGCGCCGGAGAAAACCTGACGAACTGTCGGCGCACCCTCGGCCGTCTCGAGGACTTCGACGGTGTCGCCCGCCGCGATCTTGCCGTTCCTCGCGACGCGCAGGTAGGCGCCGACGCGGGCGGCTGAGCTGAATCGCTTCACCCAGCCACGTTCGTCGTCTCCCCCGACCCACCTGGCGAAGGTCTGGCATGGGACACGCGGGGCGGTCACGACGAGTTCGACGACGCGGGACGAGCCCGCGGCGGTGAGGTCTCCGATGCGGAGGGTGTCACCGATGTGGAGTTCGTTGACGTCGAGCCCGTCGATGCGGAGGTTCTCGCCGAAGAAGCCCGGTGGAAGCTGACGGCCGAGTTCTTCAGCCCAGTGGTCGGCGTCGATCTGCGAGTAGGCGTAGACCGCCTGGTCGAGGCCGCCGTGGTGCTTTCGATCGGCTTGCACGTCGCCGTAGACCCCGTAGCGCCCCACCTTGACGGCGCCCTCAAGGGTTCGCTTGTCGATCGCAGTGACGCCGACGGCACCGGGGTCCCGGCGGAGCTGCGCAACGGCGCAGACGGCGAGCAGCTGGGCCAAGGTCGGCTCAGTTCTTTCGCTTCGCGTGCAGTTCGGCGACGCGGGCGTTCTCGGCGCGGACCTTCGCCTGGACGCCCCGCTCGTGGGAGAGCCACGATGGAGCGTTCTCGAGCAGGGCCTGGATCTCTTCGGTGGTGAGCGCTTCGGTGACACCGCCGCGGGCGAGGCCGGAGTTGGTGATGCCGAGCTTGCGGGCGACGATGTCGCGCGGGTGGGGACCCGTGCGGCGCAGCTCCTGCAGCCATTCGGGCGGGGTCTCCTGCAGCTCGAGGAACTCGCTCCGGGTGAGCGGGGCTTCCTGGAACGCTTCTGGGGTTGCCGGCAGGTAGATGCCGAGCTTCTTGGCGGCGGTCGCCGGCTTCATGGTCTGGTCTGACCCGCGGTCGGCCGCGGTGTGGCTCTCGGCCGAGTTGCCTTCTGATTCGCTCATCTGAGCATCGTACCCAGTAGCCTTGCGGGCATGGAGACTCCGACGCACCTCACGGTCGCTCTCGCCCCCGGCATCAACCCACGGAAGTGGTCTCGAGTGTGGGAGGAGCGGAGAGCAGAGACGCCGCTGGAGTTCACGACCCTGCATTCGGCCGAGGCCAGGCAGCTCGTTCTCGATGACGGAGCGCAGGTCGCCTTCGTGCGGCACCCCTTCGAACGTGAGGGGTTGAACGCGATCGATCTGTTCGCCGAAGACGTGGTGGCTGTGGTGGCGGTCGAGTCGGATCTCGACATCGATGAGCCGTTGCGGTTGGAGGAGCTCGACGACTGGCAGCTGGTGCTGGCTGCGTGGACCCCCGATTGGGCGGAGGCGGCAGAGCGCCTTGGGCTCGATTCGGGCGCGGCGGCCATGACGACCGATCCGGCGGATGCGATGGAGCTTGTCGCGGGCGGCGCGGGGGTCGCGATCGTCCCTCAGTCGGTCGCGAGGCAGCACGCTCGCAAGGACGTCACGTATCGGGTCATCAGCGACCTCCCTCGGGTTCCCGTTTCTGTGGTCTGGGCGGTCGCCGACGACCGTCTCGACACCGAGGAGTTCGTGGGCATCGTCCGCGGGCGCACCGCGGGCAGCTCGAGGGGACGCACCGGCGCGAAGTCGGCCGCGCTGCAGCGGGAAGAGCAGCAGGCGCTAGCGGAGGCCGAGCGCCGCGTGAAGGAGCAGCAGAAGAAGCGGGCGACCGCGAAGCGAATCGGAACCTCCTCCGGAACGAGCCGCGGCGCGCAGCTCGCCGCGAAGCGCGCCAAGGCGGGCGGATCGGGCGGCAAGCGCAAGCGCCGCTAGCGCTGGCTGGTTCGCTGCTCGCTGGTTCGCCGCCCTTCTGCCTGCTGGCTTGCCAAACAGATGTGCCGACAAACCAACGCGCGGGCAGGCAGGCTGGCGGGCTGGCAGGCAGGCAGGCAGGCAGGCAGGCAGAGCTCTTGCCGCATTCTCTAGCAGGCTTCGGGTGAGACCTCGCGCCCGGGGCAGCGATCAGCCTTCCTGACGCCGCTTGGCTCCGAGCTTAGAAGGGCGGCGGTTCGTCTGCGCTCCCCCGCTGTTCCGACTCATCTGCGGTTGGCGGCTCGGCGTTGCTGTTCTGCTGAGACGCAGGCCACGGCATCCCCGTGCCTGTCGCGGCGCGGCCGTCGCGCGCCTCGTCGCTCGGCCTGAATTCGACGTTGGGGTTGGCGTGAGTGTCGTGGTGTTCTGGGCGGTCGGTGTAGCTCTTGCCGCTGGGGGTGCGCCATTCGAGGACACCACCTCCGAGTTGTCTCACAGTCCAGGCGGTGGCGTGTTTCATGACGTGGTGCCCTCTGCACAGTCCGCAGAGGTTGTCGATGCTGGTTGTGCCGCCGTGTTCCCAGGCGTGGGTGTGGTCGAGGTCGCAGCGGGCGGCGGGTTGCCGGCAGCCGGGCCAGCGGCAGTGGATGTCTCTCGCGGTGAGGAAGGCCCGCATCGCCGCGGTGGGGCGGTAGGTATCGACGGCCGCGACCGCTCCCGTGATGGGGTGGGTCAGGATGCGCTGGAATGAGGGAGCGTTTGCCGCGAGTCGCTTTGCTTCCTCGAGCGGAATGGGTGACATGCCGTTGAGCAGCGCGGGCGCCGGAGTCAGGCGGGAAGAATCCGAGGCGAGAGCGCCGCCAGTGCCGAGGAGCGTGAGGATCGGGAACGTGAACTGCACGCTCGCCTGGATCCCCGCAGCCGCGACGTTGGAGGTGGGCGTCGAGGTGAGGAGCACGTCTGCGAACAGGTCGGCCTTGACCTGGTCGACCGTCCGCTCATCCGGAGCCTCGTCCAGCATCTCGCCCGGCCCCTCAGCGCGGGCCCCGCTCGCGGCGCTCTCGCTGTTCCCAGTACCCCCGGTGCTCTGAATGTTCCCGGCACTCTGGGTGTTGCCGGCACTCCCGTCGCTGCCCGTGCTGCCCGTGGGTGCAGGCCTCGCCCGGATCACGGCCTTCGCCTGCTTGCGCAGGCGGTCCGCGATCGCCTTGCCCTCGATGAGCGGCAACCGCGCTCGCAGAAGGCACATGCCGTTCTCCGCCTCGGTCACCGACACGTACCGCGTCGTCCGCGCCCGCGCGAACCGCTCGCACACCGACTCCTGCGTCAACGACTCGGCGACCCTCGCGGCCGCCACCCGCAACGCGCGGGGCGGCAGCACCCGCGCACCGACCTCCGTGAGCATCTCGCGGACGAACGCAGCCCGCCGCGCTGTCTGCTCCACCGCATCCACATGCGACACCGACAGACCTGCCTCGGTCAGCACCCGCAGCTGCGCCTCGCTCACCGCGCCCGCACCCAGTGCGTCCACGAGCCCCGGGAACTCACGCACCGCTGTCACCGCCTCCTGCAGCAGTCCCTCCGCGACCGACTGCCCAACCTGTTCGACCAGCGCCACCTCGGCTGCCAATGACCGCACATGCAGACCGTGCTCCACCGAGCCCTCAGCCGCATCCAAGGCTGCCGCAATCTCCGCCAGCTCAGCCCGAACTCGCACCTGCGCCGCCGCGACCACAGCAGCCGCTGCCATCAGCCCCGTCTCCCGCGCCAGGAGCAGCCGACGACGCGCAGCGACCGACCCCGGATCGCGGGGATCGCACCCCAGCCCGGTCGGCGTCACATCATCGGTCGAAGACATACCCGCATCTTGGACCGGACCACCGACAATCGCGGCCCCAGAGGCTCACAACCCAGTGAAAACCCAGATCAGACGGCGAGTTTCCGAGACGCCGGGACGCCTTTGCTGCCCCAGCCGGTGGTAGATTCAAAGGCACGAACAAGGAGGTTCGCTGATGCGCAAGGTCACCTACTCACTGGCCCTCACCCTCGACGGCTACATCAAGGACTCGGACGGCAGCTTCGACTGGGGGGACCCCAGCGAAGAGGTGTTCCGCTTGGCGACTGAGGAAGTTCGAGCAGCCGACTTCCACCTGATGGGTCGCCGCCTCTACGAGACGATGGTCTATTGGGAGCCGACCGATGAAGCGCGGGACTACGGGGACCTCGAGACGGAGTTCGCCGAGCTCTGGCGTGCCCTGCCGAAGATCGTGTTCTCGAACACGATCACCGAGGTGCAAGGCAATACGCGGATCGCCGGAAACGGACTCGCCGAGGAGATCGAGCGCCTGAAGGCTGAACCGGGAGAAGGACCGATCGCGATCGGTGGAGCAGAGCTGGCGCATCAGGTGGCTGATCTCGATCTGATCGACGAGTACCTGCTGCGCATCTGCCCCGTCCTCGTCGGAGGCGGCACGCCGTTCTTCTCACAGAACGACCGCCGCACGAACCTCGAGCTGCTCGACTCCCTAACCTTCGAGTCGGGCGTCGTGCATCTGCGCTACCGAGTCCTGCGCTGACCCGGACTGTCGATTACACCTCGCGCGACCAGCCGATCGCCGGAGCGATGTGCTCGGCGATGGTGGCGAGCATCCGCGTGTTGTAGGCGACACCGAGCTGATTCGGCACGGTCAGCAGGAGGGTATCCGCCGCCTGGACGGCAGCATCCGCTGCGAGCTCCTCGGCGAGACGATCGGGAGCGCCCTGGTAGGTGCGACCGAAGCGTGAACGCATCCCATCGAGTACGCCGACCTGATCGCCCTCCCCGCCACCTCGCCCGCCGAAGTAGGTCACGTCCTCGTCGGTGGTGATGGGAATGACGCTGCGGCTCACCGAGACCCGGGGCTCTCGACGGTGTCCTGCGGCTGCCCATGCGTCGCGGTACCCCTGGATCTGCTCGGCCTGAAGCTCGTCGAAGGGCACGCCCGTGTCTTCCGTGAGCAGCGTCGAGCTCATGAGGTTCATGCCCTGCTCCGCTACCCACACGGCGCTGGCGCGGCTCCCGGAGCCCCACCAGATCCGGTCGTCCAGGCCGGCGGACTGTGGCTGGATGGGGAGCGGCGCCGTCGAACCTGTCATCTGCGGGTTGCCGGCGACGAGCCCCGCACCGGTGATCGCCGCTCGGAACAGCTCCGTCTTGGCGCGAGCCAGCTCGTCATCGGTCTTGCCTTCAGGCGGTGTGAAGCCGAACGCGTGCGCGCCGTCCTGGGCAGGCTCGGGCGATCCTCGGCTCAGACCGAGCTGGAGCCGCCCCTCGCCGCCGGCGTGTTCGCTGATGAGGTCGGCAGCGGCAGCCTCCTCTGCCATGTACAACGGGTTCTCGTAGCGCATGTCGATGACGCCGGTGCCGATCTCGATGCGGCTGGTCCGAGCCCCGACGGCTGCCAGGAGCGGGAATGGGGCAGCAAGCTGTCGCGCGAAGTGATGCACGCGGTAGTAGGCGCCATCGATGCCGAGCTCTTCCGCCGCGACCGCGAGTTCGATGGACTGCACGAGCGCATCACCGCCCGTTCGCGTGCCCGACTGCGGAGACGGGTGCCAGTGCCCGAACGAGAGGAAGCCGATTTTCTTGCGCATGCTGAGCACAGCGTCTGGGATGGATGCCGCATTCCCGAGACCGCTCGCGTGTCGCCCTCTCCCGAATGTCGGAGGTCGGGGTTACCTTCCTCGCATGACGAACGTGATCTACAACACCGCCACAACCCTCTCCGGCTTCATCGCCGACGACAACGACGCTCTGGACTGGCTGTTCGTCGTCGACCAGCCCGACGACGACAGCTTCGCCTCGTTCCTGGCGAGCGTCGGGGCGCTCGTGATGGGATCGACCACCTACCAGTGGGTCTACGACCACGAGGGTCTCGACGAGCATCCCGAGAAGTGGCGAGCCTCCTACGCCGACCGGCCGACGTTCGTGTTCACGAGCCGCGACCTGCCCGTCCCTGAGGGACTCGACATCCACCTCGTGCGGGGTGCCGTCGCCGACCACATCGGCGCCATCGCTGCCGCCGGCGGCGACCGCAATGTCTGGGTCGTGGGTGGCGGAGACCTCGCCGGCCAGTTCTACGACTCGGGCCACCTGACTGAGATCCGCCTCTCGATCGCGCCGGTCACCCTGGCCTCCGGCGCTCCGGTGCTCCCCCGCCGCATTGAAGCGGATGCACTGCATCTGATTTCAGCGCACGCCCGGGGACAGTTCGTGGAAGCGCGCTACGAGGTGCGCTACCCGCGGAGGTGACGAAGACGCGATCTCGTCGCGAGAGCGAGCACAAACGCGCCCGCGAGCAGAAGCACGACCGAGACGACAGGAAGGCCCACGGTCCAGAGCATCGTCGTGGCGAGCCCGATGAGCGCAGCGATGATGACCGAGTCGAGCTGCCAGACGAGCCTCGCGAGCACGGACACGTCGCCGACCTCGCTCGGCATGGGCGTCAGGAGCAGCGGAGGGAGGTGCCCGCGGCCCGCTTCGTAGGCGCGCACGGCGACCATGGCGAGGCTTGCGAGCAGGGGCGCGGCAGCACCACCGCCACCGCTCGAGACGAGGAGCGTGACACCGACGACAAGGAGGATGACGACCAACGGGAACACGGCGTGCAGCAGGAACTGCTCTGCCGTAGGCGTTCCGAAGACGGCGGCACCGGCCGCTGCGTCTGCCGCATGCCGGAACCCCTCGGTGAACGGGGCCAGGGCGAGGAACATCAGAATGGAGCCACCGACAGCGGCCAGCGCGGCGACCGCCGACGGGCTGACCGCCAGACCCATGAGGAGGGCCGCGACCACAACCCCGACGAGCCCGAACGCGGTGCGCTGCGGTGTCCGCAACGCACCGACCGCATCGCGGACGAGCATGGAGAGCACGCGCGGCCCGCCGACGACGGCAGGAACCCCCCTCCCCACCAAGGGCAACTCGCGGTAGGCCGCCGATGCGCCTGACAACTCCCCGGCAGCTGCAGCGAACGCGGCAGCCTCACGGCGCCGAGCTTGCCGAAGGAGCGCGTCACCCCGCAGTCGGTCTAGCAGCCGAGGCACGGATACAAGCGCAGCCGCCAAGACCCCGAGGAGCGCCAGCGCACCGACGAGAACGAGACTCAGGCCGCCGTCATGACCAAGAAAACCCTCGAGGGCCGAATGAAGCCCTTGACCGTTCCCACCACTCCGGCCCACGACGCCGGTCCAGATCGACCCGAACCAGGCCCCGACCCCAAGGGGCGACACCCCGAGAAGACCGAGAGCGATCGCCGCCACCCATGCGCGCAGGCTGCCGATGACCTGCCCCACAAGCGCCGCGACCACGCCGAGGTAGGCCAGTGCGACGGACGCCGCCACGAAGCACACCACTGGCACCAGAGGGGCCCCGACGCCCACGACCAACGCGGCCCCAAGGAGACAGGCAAGTAGCCCCGTCCCCACCGAGGCAGCGAGCACACTCCGCCGGAACGGCTGACGCAACGAGAAGCGCCTCGGCACGTGATTGGAACCGAGGGTGACCGTCGCGAAGGGATCAAGAAGTGCCGGACCACGAGTCGTCCCCACCAGCAGGCCGAGCGGCACCACCGCCGCAGACAAGACCCGCAGCTGCTCCGCGAACGCCGGGGACGTGAGCCAGGCGATCGAGGCCGGTTCCAGGAGCGCAATGAACAGCATCCGCGCCAGCGGCGCGACCGCGACGAGCACCACCGCTCCCGCAAGGTACGCGCGATACGCATCCTCACGCCGCCGCACGCCCACCGCCCTTGCCCTGGTTGTCGGCGTCGCGTTCGCGTTCCCCGGCAAGCCGCAACTCGTCCGCGCCCAGCGCCTCGATGAGCGCTCGGCTGTGGGTCGCGACGATGATCGCCGCGCCCCTGTCTCGCTCTTCCGTCAGGATGCGGGCAAGCAGCTCACGTCGCTCCTCGTCGAGACGCTGCTCGGGTTCATCGAGCACGAGCACGTCGAACGGGCGCGCCAGCACCGTGGCCAGTGAGAGCAGCTGGAACTGCCCGGACGAGAGCTCGTGCGGGAACCGCGTCGCAAGGTGCTCGATGCCGAGGCGCGCCAGCACCGAATCGGCGGAACGCTGCCCCTCGAGCGTGCTGGTCCCCCACGACGCTGCGACCGCCGTCAGATGCTCTCGGGCAGTCAGGGTCAGCGAGAACGGGACCGATCCGAGCAAGGCCGCGAGGCTTCGCCGGAACCGCGGACTCCGTTCATCCACCGGCCCGTCGTCGAGGAGGATTCGGCCCTCGCTCGGCCTCACGAGCCCGGCCAGCGCGCGGAGCAGCGTCGTCTTCCCGGAGCCGTTCGACCCGGTGAGGCACAGCACCGATCCGGCAGGCACCGCGAGATCGACATCGGAGAGCACCCGCATGCCCCCACGCTTCACGGAGAGACCCTCGACGCGCACGACTGGCATGCAGCCATCCTCCCCTCGACCAGGACCGCGATCAAGTCGTTCGGGGCCAGACCCGCTCACGGCAGCAGCCCTTCGACGAACGACTCGAGGCGGCGCAGCCCCTCGACGAGCTCCGTTCGCGAGGCGGCGTAGGAGAGCCTGACGTGGCTCTCGCCCGTGTGCGCCCCGAAGTCGCGGCCAGGCGTCAGCGCGACCTGGGCCTCCTCGAGGGCCCGTCCGCAGAAATCCCACGAGGACAGACCGGTCCGAGACACGTCGAAGTACACGTAGAAGGCACCGTCGGGCAGCACCGGAACGGGGAGTCCGATGCGCTTCAGGCCCTCGAGCACGAGATCGCGACGATCGGCGAGCTCGACCCGGCGCTCTTCGCAGATCGACAGCGACTCGGGGGTGAACGCAGCGAGCGCGGCAAGCTGTGCCGGTGCCGACGCCGACAGGAAGTAGTTCGTCGCGAGCTTCTCGACGGCCGGAACAAGAGCCTCCGGGAGGACGGCCCAGCCGAGTCGCCAGCCGGTCATGCCGAAGTACTTGGAGAAGCTGTTGACGACGATCGCTTCAGGGTCGACGTTCAGGACGCTCCGCGGCGGGGTGCCACCCTCGCCCGGGTCGGAGAGGTTCAGATAGATCTCGTCGACGATTCGCCACGCGCCCCGCTCGCGGGCGAACGCGCAGAGGGTGGCAAGCTCCTCGAATGGCACGGAGGTGCCGGTCGGGTTCGATGGCGTCGCGATCATGATCGAGGCCGTCCGCTCACCCCAGACCGCTTCGACGCTGGGCACGTCGAGCTGGTAGCGAGATTCAATGCTCGTGGGGACGCCGACCACCCGCCCGCCGAAGCTCTCGACCAGCTGCCGATTGCAGGGGTACGACGGATCGGCCATGATCACATCGTCACCGGGGTCGGTGGTGGCGGCCACGACGACGAGGAGGGCTGCCGATGCGCCTGAGGTCACGAGGATGCGGGCCGGGTCGACCTCGACGCCGTGACGGATGCGGTAGAACTCGCTGATCGCCTCGCGCAGCGCTGGGAGACCGAGCGCGACGGTGTACGGGAGCGGTCGACCGTCCATGGCCTCGCGCATCGCCTCCCGAACCTGGGGTGGCGCCCCGAAGTCGGGTTCCCCCAAGGAGAGCTTCACGACGCGCTTGCCCTCGGCTTCGAGGGCAGCGGCGCGCTGCCCGAACGCCATGGCGTGGAACGGCTCGACCGTCTGGGCGCGATGCGAGAGCTTCATGCCCCAAGGATGCCAGGTAGCCCGGTCTCGCGGCGGTGAGCGGGCGCGCCTGCTGAGCAGCGTGAGGCTCAACTGCTGGTGGCGCCAGCCCCAGCCTCCGTGCACTCGTTCTCGGAAGGTGAAGGGGCCGGGTCGTCGACGAGTGCGCGCACTCGCGGGCTCCTGCCCGCCTGGGTGTGCAGCCACGTGCCCGCTGGGATGGTCTTGATCAACTGCCAGGCGTCCCGGTCAAGGTGCCCAGAACGGGGCGAGAAGACCTCCTCGAGAAGACGGGGGTCGTCACTGATGAAGGCCGCCATTCCCTCCTCCAGCCACACCGGTCTGCTCTGCCCTCGTTCTCCGGGGCGTGCGCCTTGGACCCGCAGCGCTCCGGTCCGGTCTTTGGCGATCATGACCGCGGATGGTACGAGCAGCTCCGGGAGGTCGTCGAGCTCGTCCAGGAATCGTCGCCCCTGGGCCCGCAGCACGACGGATGTCGCCGGCTCGCTGGAGAGGCGAGTGAGGAAGATGAGGTCGAGGTGCCTCGTTCGGACCTCGGTGAGGGCCCGCTCCAATGGTCGCGCGAGCAGCCACGGTGCACCCGAACCGTGGTCGGCGACAACTCGAAGCAGCCCCTCGACGATCGCCCACCGGACGGCGGGGTGCACTTCCTGGTCCGGATGTACGAGTATTCCCACGGCTCTCCAACCTCGCGAGCGGTGTTGCTCCGCGCTGAAAATCTCCGCGCAACGTAGCACGCCGAAGGGGCATCCGCCTCCTGTTCGCGACGAATTCGTCTTCACATATGGCGGAATCCGGCATCCCCGACCCACCCCGAACGGGTGCGGTGCTGCCCCGATCGTCACTACACTCACTGGCTATGAATGCCCTCGCCCGATCGGCCGGCGGACCCCAGCAGCAGCGCAGCATCCAGACCCGGAGCCGCTTGGTGCTCGCCGCTGCCACGACCTTCGTGGAGTACGGCTTCGCCAGCTCGACCTTGTCGCGCATCCGGGCGAACTCGGGAGTCACGAACGGGGCCTTCTACCACCACTTCGCGACGCGCGAGGCTGTCGCCGAGGCAGTCCTCGGCGAGTACGCGGCGCGGGCCTCGAACGCGGTGGCCGAGGCCACAAGATCAGCGTCAAGCGGCATCGATGCACTCCTGAGGGTGTCCGTCGCCTTCGCGAAGCTCCTGCAGAGCGATGTAGTGGTCCTCGCAGGCGTCATCGTGACGTCGGAGATCGGCTGCAGTTTCCTCTCGCACGGCTCCTATCTGGATTGGCTTGCGCGCATCCGCCCCGTCATTCGGATCTGCCAGCGAGAGGGCAGCATCCGCGGCGACTTCAGCGCCGACGACGTCAGCTCGCTCTTCGTCTCGTCCTTCACGGGAACGCAGCTGCTCTCTGGGGCGCTGACCGACCGGCAGGACCTCCTGGAGCGCATCGGGGTGCATTGGCGGATCATTCTGCTCGGCCTGACGACGCCGGAGAGCGCCGAGCGCGTCGGCAAGCTCATGGACTCAGCCTTCGGTGGCTCCCAGACGGGCGGCATCTCTGAGATGGATGACGACGCGCGAGGCACGTCTTTCGAGGAGGAGACGCAGCATGCCCTTCGCTGATGAGCTCCTGGGACCCCAGCAGGCTTCCGCGATGGTAAAGCTGCTGCAATCGGCGGCCGGAAACCATCAGCTCTCCGCGACGCGTGCGACCGCTGAGGGCCTCGACGGGCTCGCCCTCGGCGCGCGGAGTTCCCATCTGGCAGCCTCCATCCTGGAAGACCTCCCGGTCGACTACCCCGAGTTCGCCTCGATCATTCGCCGCGCGCTGGTGTCGTCGTCCCTCGAGGGGTGGATGGTGTGGCCCATCTCGAACGCGGTGTCCGCCGCCGCCATCGCCGATGGCGGCGCTCCGGCGTTCGACGACGGAATGCGGCTCCTCGCGGAACTCACCCCTCGGCTGACCTGCGAGTGGGCGGTGCGGCCCATGCTGCGGGCGAGGCTCGAGCGGGCACTCGAGATCATGCTCGAGTGGACCAGGAGCGACAACGAGCACGTGCGTCGGCTCGCGTCTGAGGGGACGAGGCCGTACCTGCCGTGGGGCACTCGTGTGGCCGAGATCACCCGCGATCCGCGTCTCTGCATCCCGATTCTGGATGCGCTCTACCGCGACGACAGCGAGTACGTTCGCCGTTCGGTCGCCAACCACCTGAACGACGTCAGCAGGCACGACGCGGACCTGGTCCGCGAGACGGCCGCCGCGTGGCTCGCCGACGGTGACGAGCGCACGCCGAAGCTCGTCCGCCACGCCCTCAGGACGCTCGTGAAACGCGGTGACCCCAACGCCTTGGCCCTGCTCGGCTTCGGCTCGGCGGAGGTCGTCGTGGACGGGCCCACGCTTGATCGAGCGAGCCTGGTGCTCGGCGAGGAACTGCTCATCACCGCCAGCATCACGAATCGTGGGCAAGTCGCCGCGGATCTTGTCGTCGACTATGTCGTGCATCATGTGAAGGCGGACGGCAGCCGCACCCCGAAGACGTTCAAGATCTCGACGACGAAACTCGCACCCGGCGCCACGCTGAGCATCGGCAAGCGGCACGCCGTCAGGCCCATCACCACTCGTCGCTACTACGCCGGCGTGCACGCCATCGAGCTGCAGGTCAACGGGATCCGGCACGGTTTCGCCGAATTCGACCTGGTTCTCGACCCGGTGTGCTGAGATACCCGCATGTCCGAAGATCGCTCCGAAGCAGTCGACACCGAGACCATTCGCCTCGAGCGGAGCGTGGACACCGCTCGGGAGGAGCTGTGGCTGTGGTTCACGGCGAGCGAGAAGACGGCCCAGTGGATCGGCCCGTGGCACTTCACTGACAAAGAGCGCGGTCGGATCGGGCTGCAGCTCGTGGCAGAGGAGGGCGCCCCAGCAAGCGCGGCGACGATCTGGCGCTGCGAGCCCCCGAGCCTGTTGGAGCTCACGACCGAGGATGCAGCCGGATCGTGGCATCTGCGTGTCTCATTGGCGGAGTCCGGGGTGCGGGGCGAGGCCACTCGGCTCGTCTTCGAGCACTTCGAGGTGCCCGTGGCGATGATCTCGGACATCCGGGCAGGCTGGAACTACTATCTCGACCTGATGCTGGCGGCCAAGGACGGCCTCGAGACGCCCGTCTTCGAGGACTACCTGGAGGCCCCTGCAGAAGAGGCGTGACCGCGGCGGTCCGCACTCCCCTTCGCCTCACTCGGGGGATGTCATTCCCGGTCATGATGGATGCCGTGTCACATTGTCGATACACGGCATCGGTAGCCTGGACTCATGCTCGAAGCCCCAACGAACTCCCCCGCCAGCCGCACTGAGGCTGGCGCTGAACTGCCAGATGAGCTGCGCTCTGACGTGCACCTCCTCGGCACCCTGCTCGGCCAGGTTCTGACAGAGACGGGAGGCCCAGAGCTCCTCGACGACGTCGAGCGGCTGCGGCGCCTCACGATCTCGGCCTACGAGCACGACGGCGCGGCCGCGAACGACTCGTTCGCCTCCGCCGAGGAGCTCGTGGATGCACTCTCACCGGCACGGGCGGACGAGGTTGCGCGCGCGTTCACCTGCTACTTCCACCTCGTGAACCTCGCCGAGGAGCACCACCGCGTGCGCGTGCTCCGCGCCCGCGGCACCTCACCCTCGAAGCAGCAGGAGGACACGATCTCGCAGGCGTTCGCGCGCCTGAGCGACGAGATCGGCGCGGACGCCGCGTCGGTGCGGGTCCGCGCCCTGCGCTTCCACCCCGTCTTCACGGCGCACCCGACCGAGGCCCGCCGTCGCGCTGTCTCCTCGGCGATCCGTCGCATCAGCGACCTGCTCGAGGAACGCGACGAACAGCGGCTCTCGGGTGGCGCATCCGAGGGCAGCCCCGCCGCTCAGGAGCTGACCCGTCGCCTGCTCGAGGAGATCGACCTGCTGTGGCGCACCTCTCCGCTGCGCAGCGACAAGCCGACGCCCGTCGACGAGGTGCGCACCGTCATGGCCGTCTTCGACGAGACCCTCTTCACGACGGTCCCCCGCGTCTACCGCCGAGTCGACGAGGCCCTGCAGGGCGCGCTCTCTGGAACGTCGAAGCCCATCGCTGAGCCCTTCGTGCGCGTCGGCTCCTGGATCGGCGGCGACCGAGATGGCAACCCGTTCGTGACCGCGAAGGTCAGCCGTCAGGCAGCAGTCATCGCGTCCGAGCACGTCCTCCTCGGCCTCGAACGCGCCTCGGCTCGAATCGGGCGCACGCTCACGCTCGGCGCCGACACCACCCCCCTCGACCCGGCCGCAGCGACCCTCCTCGCGCGACTCGGCAGCGGCGACGAGAGTGCGGCAGCCGAGATCGCCCAGCGCTCCCCCGGGGAGCCGCACCGCCGCATCCTGCTGCTCATCGCCCGCCGTATCGAGGCGACCCGGAGACGCAACGCGGACCTCGCCTACAAGGTGCCGGACGAGCTGCTGCGGGAGCTGCGCATCTTGCAGGCATCTCTTGTCGCCGCTGGCGCTGGCCGGCACGCCTACGGCGAGCTGCAGCACCTCATCTGGCAGGTCGAGACGTTCGGCTTCCACCTCACCGAGCTCGAGGTGCGCCAGCACTCGCAGGTGCACCGCAAGGTGCTCGCCGAGCTCGCCGAGCAGCAGGCGGGCGCAGAGCCCAGCGAGCTGGCCGCCGAGGTGCTCGACGTGTTCCGCTCGATCGCGTTCATCCAGGAGCGCCACGGCCCGCGCGCGGCAGGCCGCTACATCGTGTCCTTCACGCAGTCGTCCGAGGACATTGCCAACGTCTACAAGCTCGCCGTCGCGGCGACAGGCCCCGGGGCGACGCCGCCCGCGCTCAACGTGATCCCCCTCTTCGAGACGTTCGCCGACCTGCAGGCGGCTCCTCGCATCCTCGCCGAGATGCTCGAGCAGCCCGAGGTCGTCGAGCTGCTCGCCGGCAACGGGCGGAGGCTCGAGGTCATGCTCGGCTATTCCGACTCCTCGAAGGATGTCGGGCCAGTGGCTGCAACGCTCGCCCTGTACGAGGCGCAGAGCCAGATCGCCGCCTGGGCCCGTGAGAACGGCATCGAGCTCACCCTCTTCCACGGTCGCGGCGGTGCGCTCGGCCGCGGCGGTGGCCCCGCGAACGTCGCGATCCTGGCCCAGCCGCCGCACTCCGTCGACGGTCGCTTCAAGCTGACCGAGCAGGGTGAGGTCATCTTCGCCAGGTATGGCGACCCGGACATCGCGGCCAGGCACATCGACCAGGTGATCTCGGCGACGCTCCTCGCCTCTGCCCCGTCGACGGAGACCCGCAACGCGGACGCCGCCCAGAAGTACGCAGGGGTCGCCGCGACCATGGACTCCGCTTCACGCGAGCGTTTCTTCGCGCTCGTGAAGGCCCCCGGTTTCGCACCCTGGTTCGCCCGTGTGACCCCCATGGAGGAGGTCGGGATGCTCGCCCTCGGGTCGCGCCCCGCTCGCCGCGGCCTCTCCGTGGAGTCCCTCGAGGATCTGCGCGCCATCCCGTGGGTGTTCGCGTGGACGCAGGCGCGCATCAACCTCACCGGCTGGTTCGGCCTCGGCACGGCGCTCGACGCGGTCGGCGACCTCGACCAGCTGCAGGCCGCCTACGCCGAATGGCCGCTCTTCAGGTCGATGATCGACAACGTCGCGATGAGTCTCGCGAAGACGGACGGACGCATCGCCCGCCGCTACCTGGAGCTCGGCGACCGCCCGGAGCTCGCCGAGCTGGTGACGAGCGAGCTCGACCTCACGGCGAGCTGGGTCACCCGGATCACAGGTGGCGCCGAGCTGCTCGAGCGCAAGCCCGTGCTGCAGCGCGCCGTGAAGATGCGCAGCCCCTACGTGGACGCGCTGTCGCTCCTGCAGCTGCGCGCGCTCCGCAGGCTGCGTGACGACGCCAGGAAGCCCGACGGGGATGAGGCCGCCGAGCTCCAGCGACTCCTGCTGCTCTCCGTGAACGGCGTCGCGGCCGGTCTCCAGAACACCGGCTGACGCCACCGGCGACCGTCTTCGCCGACACAGCGAGAGGCCTTCATCCCCGCAGGGATGAAGGCCTCTCCGTCTTTCTGGCGTCGCTGGCTGTTGGACATCGCGCGGGCACGTCCCTCCGGCGTGCCCGCCTCAGTCGCGGATGACCCTGCCGTCGACGTAGACCCAGCGCCCGTTGCCTCGCGTGAAGCGGGCGCGTTCGTGGAGCAGGCCGGCACCGTCCGCGTCACGGTAGGACGCCCGGAACTCGACAACTCCCGTCGAGTCGCCTTCGGCCCCGTCGAACGTGTCGACGATCTGCAGACGCCGCCACACCGTGCCGTCCTCGAGCTCGAGGTCCGCTGGGCGGGTCTCCGAGTCCCAGGTCGCGTTGAGATAGTCCGGCAGCCGCCGCGCGAATGCGGAGTAGCGGGACCGCATGAGTGCCTCAGCTGTCGGCGCCGGCGCGCCCGCGTGGAAGACGCCACAGCACGCGGCATACGTGGCCCCGCTTCCGCACGGGCAGAGCTCGGTCTGGGCCTGGGCGCCCTGCGTCGCGTCGCCGGACGCTGCCTCGCTCATTCGCCCGCCGCCGAGGGCTTGGTCGCCTTGCCATCCAGCCACAGGGTGTCGGACTCGTCGCCGTGCGGGCCTGTCTTCCCGACGTGCTTGTCGCTGATCTTCGGGCCCTTCTTGATGACATGCACCAGCGCCATCCCGTGGCCTCGCCCGAGGTCGTAGTCCTCCTTGAGCCAGGCGAGGATCTCGCCAGCCTTCGTGGCCTCGCCGTCGAGGCCCTTCTCCTTCGCGATCGCGATGAACTGACGCGGCGTGAGGCCCGTCTTCTCCTCGATGTTGTCGAGGTACGACTGGAACGACATGGATGCACCTTCCCTGGGCTCGCCTCTGGCCGGAGAACCGTGCTGGCATCCTAACGACCCGACCTTCCTTCCAAATGCCTGCGGATCGGACCGGGCCCGTCAGGGCAGGAGGATGATGAGGCTATGTCGCACCATCCAGCACTGTCGCGGCCGCTGTTCCACGACGCAGACCAGAACTTCGAAGCCAAGATCGTCCTCGGATCTGTCGGTGCGGGTGCCGGCGATCTGGGCGAGATCTTCGCGACGCTCGCCGCCTTCGAGGACGGGAAGCGCGAGTCGTGGATCAGGGCGTGGTTCGCGCGAGCCCAGGTCACGCGGCAGCTTGCCGAGGTCTCGACGGGCAATGGGCGGACCGTGACGGCCGCCGCCCAATGGCTTCGCGCATCCGCCTACTACGGCCATGCCCTGAACGCGATCGCCGCGATCGGCGACGATGACGGCTACGCGAACGCCTTCGCACTGCACCGTGCTGCCTGGGATCGCTTCGCGGAGCTCAGGCGCGTGCCGTTGGAACGACTCTCGATCCCCTTCGGCAGGGGCAGGCTCCCGGGCTATCTGCAGCGTCCCGAGTTCGGTGCCGAGGACGGGCCGTCTCCGCTTCTGGTGCTCGTGAACGGCAGCGACGGAACGCTCACCGACCTCTATGCCACGATCGGAGCCTCCGCCGCCGCCCGCGGCTACGCCGTGCTCTACTTCGACGGCCCCGGCCAGCAGAGCCAGCTCATCGCGGGGTCGCACTTCAGGCCCGATTTCGAGGCTGTGCTGACGCCGGTCATCGATGCGGCCCTCGGCCTCGCGGGTGTGGATGTCTCACGACTGGCGGTCTATGGCGTCAGCCAGGCCGGCTACTGGGTGCCACGAGCGCTCGCGTTCGAGCACCGCGTGGCCGCGGCCATCGTCGACCCCGGTGTGACGGACGTATCGACCTCGTGGCTCTCGCACCTGCCCTCTCCCCTGCGCCGCGAACTTGCGAAGGGCGACTCGAAGCACTTCGACCAGTACATGAAGCTGGGTCTCGGCCACAGTGCGGCGGAGCGCGCCGTGTGGAGCTTCCGCGCGAAGCCGTACGCCAGCACCGGCTACTTCGCCGTCTACCGCGAGGTCGAGAAGTATCGCCTCACCGCTGAAATCGCCAGCTCGATCACGACTCCGCTGCTCATCACGGCACCGGAGAACGAGCAGTTCTGGCCAGGCCAATCCGAGGAACTCGCGTCGCTTGTGCCCGAGGCCGAGCTCGTTCGCTTCACAGCCGTCAACGGGGCCGACTCCCACTGCGAGCCGCTCGCTCGCACCGCAGTCAACGAGGTGCTCCTCGATTGGCTCGATGCGCGCCTAGTTCGCTAGCCTCGTTCGCTAGCCTCCCCGCGCTACTCGCTGCGCTTCGCGACGAGCCCGTCCCGCACCTGTCGACGGAGCACCTTGCCGATAAGCGACTTCGGCAGCTCGTCGACCTGCACGACCCGCTTCGGCACCTTGTAGGAAGCGAGGCGGGAGCGGCAGAAGTCACGAAGGGCGTCTGCATCGAACGCGGCGCCCTCCCGGAGCACAACCGCCGCTGTCACATCCTCACCGCCGGAACTGCGGGGCAGGCCGACGACTGCCGCCCCCTCCACGTCGGGATGCGCCGTGAGCGCCTCCTCGACCTCGGAGGGGCTCACGTTGAAGCCTCCCGTGATGATGAGCTCCTTCATGCGGTCGACGACCGTCACGAACCCGTCGTCCGAGACGGTGACGATGTCGCCCGTGCGAAGCCATCCGCCGGCGAGCAGCACCTCCCGCGTCTCGTCTGGGCGCTTCCAGTAGCCCTGGAAGACCTGGGGGCCGCGGATGAGCAGCTCGCCCGGTTCGCCGAAGGCACGCTCCACGGTCGGGTCCTCGGGGTCGACGACACGGATGTGCGTGCTCGGGAACGGCACGCCAACCGTGCCGGGGCGGCGGCTCGGGCCGACCGGGTTGCCGAGCGCGACCGGTGAGGTCTCGGTCATGCCGTACCCCTCGACGAGGAGTCCGCCGGTGACCTCTTCCCATCGTTCGACGGTCTTCACGGGCAGGCTCATGGCCCCGGAGATCGCGAAGCGGATGCTCGTGAAGCTGACTCCCTTGCGGGAGGCCGCCCGCGAGAGCGCGTCGTAGATGGGCGGAACCGCGGGCAGGAACGTCGGCGGCGACGCCTTCGCCGCGGCGACCACGAGATCGACGTCGAACTTCGGGAAGAGGACGAGCTTGGCGCCGAGGCTCATGGCAAAAGTCAGACACAGTGTCATGCCGTACGCGTGGAAGAGCGGCAGGACGCCGTAGAAGGTCTCGCGCCCCTCGGTGAGGCCCGGCACCCAGGCGCGTCCCTGCGCCGCGTTCGCCCGCAGGTTGCGGTGCGTGAGGATGGCCCCCTTGGGGTTGCCGGTCGTTCCGCTCGTGTACTGCAGCAGGGCGACGTCGTCGATGCCGGGATGCGGCACTCGCTTGGAGATGCGCTTGGCGTTCGCGATGCGCTCCCACTTGAGCACGCTGCGGTCCGAGGGTGTCGCCGTCATGGCCTCGCGAGACTCGCGCGCCTTGGCGATCGGCAGACGCAGAGCGAGTCGCTTCCCGAACGGGAGCGCCGAGGACATGTCGACGGCGACGATCGTCTCCGGGACCACATCGCTCGGCAGCTGGGAGATGAGGTCCGCGACCTTGTCCCAGACGATCGCGAGCTTCGCGCCGTGGTCTTCGAACTGGTGCCGCAGCTCCCGGGCCGTGTACAGCGGGTTGTGCTCGATGACGATGGCCCCCAGGCGGAGCGCCGCGTAGAAGGCGACGACATGCTGCGGGCAGTTGGGGAGCACGAGTGCGACCCGGTCGCCTGCCCCGACTCCGAGCTTGCGGAGCCCCTCGGCGGCCCGAGCCACCTGCTCGCCGAGCTCGCCGTAGCTGGTCTCCGCGCCGAAGAACTCGAGCGCGGGGCGAGACCCGAACCGCTTGACCGCGTTGTCGAGCAGGTCAACGAGCGATTCCCGGACCTCCGGGATGTCATGGGGCACGTCTTCCGCGTAGGCGGCCAGCCAAGGGCGGGATGCGAGGGCGGAAGTCTTGCTGGTCTCGTTGGCGTCGTTCACCGGGGTCCCTTCGACAATCACGGCTGCGCGCACAGCGGTGCACTCGAACCCTATGACGGGGCGGTTGTGCTGGAGCCGTGCGTCGGTCACTGCCGGGTCGTGGACACGCCACGGATAAGGTGCGCATCCCCGCACAGACAAAGGAGACGTCAAACCCATAGCTTGTCCATAGAAAAGTGCTTCAAGCTACAACTATGAAGAAGCCATCGAAGAAAGCCACCATCGGCATCGTCATCGCGGCTGTCGTCGTGGTGATCGGCATCGCGGCCGCAGTGTTCGGCCCCATGATCTACCGCGATGTCATCGCGGCGCCCGCAGCTGAGGCCCCCGCCCTCGAGATCGAATCCACGACCACGAGCAGCGCCGATGTCGGATCGCTCGCCGGCTCCTGGACTGTCGCCGCTGGCTCCTACGCGGGCTACCGCGTCGACGAGGTCCTCAACGGCACGGACGTGACCGTCACCGGACGCACCGAGACCGTCTCCGGAACGCTCACGACCACCGACACCGAGCTCACGGCAGCCGACATCACGGTCGACGTGGCGTCCATCGCCACCGACGAGCAGCGCCGCGACGAGTACTTCCGCAGCGAAGCCCTCGACACCGCCACGAACCCGGAAGCGACCTTCACGCTCGACGAGCCCGTCGCAGCACTCGATGGCCTCGCAGAAGGCACGCAGGAGACCATCCCGGCAACGGGCACGCTCACGCTCAACGGCGTCAGCCAGCAGGTGAGCATCGACATCACGGCCGGCCTCGACGGCGAGACCGTGCAGGTCGCCGGCAGCATTCCCGTGACCTTCGCCGACTACGGCGTCGAGGCGCCGAACCTCGGGTTCGTCTCCGTCGAGCCCACAGGCGATGTCGAGTTCCTCCTGGTGCTCGAGCGCGCCTAGCGTTCACCGCCCCAGCCGACACCTCCGGCCTGGGCCCCTCTTCAACCCGACCGCCCTCTCCACCCGCTGACCAACTTGCGTGACAGAACCGGTGCATCCGGCCAGAGCTCGGCTCAGGCAGCCCCTCTGTCACGCAAGTTGGTCGTTTCTGCGTGACGCGCGTTCGACGTGGCCTGGTTTCAGGCTCCGAGCGCGTCGAGCTTCCCTTGCAGCACCCCGCGCTGCTGCTCGTTATCGCTCAGCCGGACGGCGACCAGCAGCTCCGAGCGAGCCTCCTCGACCCTCCCGAGCTGCACCAGCAGCTCCCCTCGGACGCTCGCGAGCAGCGGACCGCTGGCGAGAGCGCCGGATGCTCCCAGCCGGTCGACGATCGCCAGTGCGCTGGCAGGTCCCGTCGCCATCGACACGGCCACCGCACGGTTGAGCTCGACGATGGGGCTCGGCGCGATGCGTCCGAGGACCTCGTAGAGGAGGACGATCTGCTGCCAGTCGGTGTCCGCAACGGACGGTGCGACCGCATGACGTTCGGCGATGGCGGCCTGCAGACAGTAGGTGCCTCGCCCCTTGCCCAGCGCATCCGCTCGCGACAGGAGGGTGCGGCCGCGGAGGATCGCAGATCGGTCCCAGCGGCGACGGTCCTGGTCTGCGAGGAGAATCGGCGTGCCATCCGCCGCTTCGCGCGCCGCGAAGCGCGAGGACTGCAGTTCCATGAGCGCGACGAGCCCCAGCACCTCGGGCTCGCGCGGCAGCATGCTGCTGAGGGCGCGGCCGAGGCGCAGCGCCTCGGCCGCAAGGTCGGATCTCAGCCAGCGGTCGCCGGAAGTCGCTGCGTACCCCTCCGTGAAGATGAGGTAGATCACGGCGAGGACTCCCTTGAGACGGGCGGTCCATTCGCTGGGGTCGGGCGTCTCGAACGGCACCTTGGCGGCGCCGAGGCTCTTCTTGGCGCGCACGATGCGCTGCTGTACGGTCGCGACCGGCAGCAGGAAGAGGCGCGCGATCTCGCCACTCGTCAGGCCGCCGACGATGCGCAGGGTGAGGGCCACCCGGGCTTCGCGGGAGAGTGCCGGGTGGCAGGCGACGAACATGAGCCGGAGGACGTCGTCGCCGATCGGCTCCCACTCGTCGCTCGCAGATGCATCCGCTTCGCTGAGGTCTCGCGCGATGGCGCTGTAGCGCTCGTCGAGTCGCTCGCGCCGCCGCCATCCGTCGATGGCCTTGCGCTTGGCGACGGCCGTGAGCCAGGCCCCCGGGTTGACCGGGACGCCCGACTCTGGCCACTGCGTCAGAGCATCGGCGACCGCTTCCTGCGCGAGGTCCTCCGCAAGGGAGACGTCGCCGACCATCCTCGTCAAGGTGGCCACGATTCTCGCGCTCTCGATGCGCCAGACGGCGTCGATAGCCGCCACGCTGGCACGTGGAGCTTCGCTGGCGTCGGCATTCGCACTCCCGTTGGAGCCGCCGCGCGTCTCAGCTTCGTGGCCGTGTTCGGAGGCGGTCATGACCGTTGGCGAGATGAGGATTCGAGACGTGCCCGGCCTCAGGCGCCCGCCTGCTCCTCACGCCAGCCCTCTTCCTTGCGGAGGTACTCGTTGTCCTCGTGGCCTTCGAAGTCGCTCATGTCGGTGACGCGGCGAACTTCGAGCTTCGACCCTGGGCCTTGGAGCGGGGCGCGGGACGCCCACTGGATGGCTTCGTCGCGGGTGGCGGTCTCGATGATCCAGAAGCCGTTGAAGAGCTCATGCGTCTCGCCGTAGGGGCCGTCGGTGACGACGGGCTGCTCGCCCGTGAAGTCGACCACAAAGGCCGTGCTGAGGTCGTCGGCGAGCCCTTCGCCTGCGAGCAGGACACCGGCTTCCATCATCGACTCGTTGTACTTGCCCATGGCGTTGATGATCTCGGTGAAGTCGGTGTTCTCGTAGGAGGCCTTGGCTTCGTCGGTGGCGCGCATGATGAGCATGAACTTCATGATGGTTCTCCTTGTCTGCGACCCACTCGGGGCCGGTTTCAGGGTGCCGGTCAGCACCCTTCTACTATTGCGTCGAACGAGGGCCGGCGGAATCGACACACGTCGGAATCTTCTTCGGATTTTCTTCTGGAGGCCGGTCGGCGCATCCCCACCTCGGGTTGTTACCTTCCGGTCATGACAAGCGATTTCGAACCACGCGTCGACCGGGTCTCCCGGGTGCTGCCGGCGAGCGCATCCAGTGTCTATGGGGCTCTGCTGGACCAGCGGGCGCTTGAATCCTGGTTGCCGCCCCAGGGAATGTCGGGGAAATACCTCAGCTTCGAGCCCTGGGTGGGCGGGCGCAGCGTGCTCGAGCTCACCTACTCAGAGGCCCCGGCGGGTGGCGGGAAGACGTCCGCGTCTCGGGATGTGTCGGCCTCCGTGCTCGTGGAGCTCGTCCCCGACGAGCGGGTCTCGCAGCAGGTCGTGTTCGAGTCGGAAGACCCCACGTTCGCTGGGACGATGACGATGGTGTGGGAGCTGGCGGAGTTCCCAGGCGGGACCTTGGTGACGGTCTCGGCATACGACGTGCCGAGCGGCATCGCTCAGGCGGACCACGTCGATGGCATGTCGTCGTCGCTGGAGAACCTGTCGGCGTTTGTGGGTCGCCAGTGAAGCAGCAGGTGAACTTCGTGACGTTCGCGACTCGTGATCTTGACGAGGCGCGGCGCTTCTACTCGGAGGCGCTGGGGTGGGAGCCGTTGCTGGATGTGGTGGACGAGGTGCTGTTCTTCCAGATCGGGGCCGGTCAGGTGCTGGGTTTCTTCGATGCGGAGAAGTTCGACCGTGACCTGGGCACGGGCGAGCAGCGGTCGACGGTGTCCGGTGTGACTTTGGCGCACAATGTAGGCAGCCGGGAGGAGGTCGTCGCGGTGGTGTCGGCCATGGCTTCCGGTGGCGGGGTGATGTTGAAGGTGCCGCAGGAGGGTGAGTTCGGCGGGGTCTTCCATGGACTCGTCGAGGACCCGAACGGTGTCGTCTGGGAGGTGGCGCACAACCCGGGCTGGGCGGTGCTGCCCGACGGTTCCGTCGTCTTCGATCAGGACGGGCAGGAATAGCCCGCCTCGAGCTGGGTTCGAGTTCGCGCTCGAGTTCGCGCTGGCTCGGCTTCGCTCGCGACGGTCGTTGTCAGGGGCAGGTCAGCAGCGGGGCTGTTGCGGGTGCTCGCTGCAGTCGCCGACGGTGATGACGGTGTCGGCGGTGAAGAGCTCGATCGCCACAGCCGCGGAGGCTCGGTCGAGGGTGCCCGTGACGGGGATGCTCGTGCCGTTCGCGAGGGTCACGCTCGCCGTGTAGACGACGGTGACGGAAGCTTGCACGGTGGCCTTCTCCCGATAGACGTGGCTGGTCGCCGTTGCGGTGAAGTCCTCTTGGCCGAGTGCCGCCCAGCTGGCTCCGGGCGTGGTCGTCTCCCGCGTGGTGCCGTCGCCGGAGTCCCACCGGTAGGACACGGGCGTGAACGTCGCGGTGACGGGGTACCCGAGGACTGTGCCTGAAGCGGTGTGCTTGGTCGCCGTCGTGAAGAAGTTCGTGTGGGACCCGACGATGCTCCACGTGGACGGCTCCGCCATGAGCGACACCGATGCCGGTGCCAGCGTGAGCACGTCGCTGACCGTGAAGCTCCTCGGCGGGGCCGGCGCGGTCGGGCGTGCGCCTCCCCCACCGCCGCCGCAGGCTCGACACAGCACCGGGGTGAGGAGCGAGCTCATCGGCGATTCGAGCGCCCTCACACTGGGCGTGAACGAAGGCGGACCGCCCGGGGCAGCTGCATCGCCTCCGCCTCCGCCCCCTCCGTCGTCCCACCCGCCCCCGCCGCCGTCGGAGAAGTCGGGAGATGTGGACTCGTCCGCGTACGTCTCCTCGACCTGAATGTTGACGCTGTCGCCACCATTCGACGCACCGCAGACACCATCCGCAAAGTTCAGATAGGTGCAGCTCCGAGGATGCAACTCCGCACCGGCGGGGTTCACGCCAACGAGAAGGAGAGTAGTTAGCAGAAGCTCGCGCCAGACCATGGCTCCAACTCCTGAATCTTGAAGTCACCCTCCGCGTCATTCACCCAAACAACTACTGGTGACCGCCCGCCTGCAGATTGAACAAGAACGTCTAGACCCCCTCCGTCCAACATCTGAGTTGTCGAAATGTCGTAGCAGCCATACAAGGAGATAACGACATCTCGCTCTACAGCCTCCACCTTCTGAACTCCAAGGCTGTTGAGCGTGGGAACGCCGGACACCGACAGTCCGCGGGACTGTAGGTCTTGATAATCCTGCTCAACTCTCTCCACGTAGGCAGTGACCGCCAAGCTCTCGAGCGCCGAGGTAGTACCTGTCTGAAGGAGATCCGCCTCCGCCGCCAGGAACTTCGGCACGAGCTCCTCCACGATCGCGAGGGCTTCTTCGTTGGTTGGCAGCACGGGCGCCGTGCCGGGCGGCGCACTGAGCGCTGGACTGGGGGTTGGCGCTGGGGCCAGTTCTTGGGGCGCGCATCCGCTCACCCCTATGGCCGACCCGAAGCTGAGCATGACGAGCAGCGCGGCCCTGACGGCGCGTCTGCTTCTCTCCCCTGAACGCATGGGCGTCAACGTAGTGGCCTCCGAGAATTCGCGCAGAAGTTATCCACACCTCGCCAACCGTCTACAGCCGCTGGCTAGCATCGACGCATGACTGCACCCAGCGACTGGATCGAACACCGACGAGGAGACGGCGAGCTTCTCGGGTGGATGCGCCCTCGCGGCGATGGCTTCGTCGTCATCGACCTGCTCGGTCGGGAACGTTCCGATGCCATCGACTGGCTGGCGGCCGAGACCCTTCTGGAGGAGACCGGCATCGGCTACCTTGCCGACGCCTACGAGCTGCGCCTCGAGGACGGCCACTGGACTCGGGTTCGCATCACGGAGGTGTCGGCGGTTCGCATCCGCGTGAAGCGCGAGGACTGGGGCGACATGACCGTGCCGCACAACGAGTACCTGCTGCCATTCCCACCAGCGGGTGACCTCCGCCCCGTGCAGACGGCCTGACTCACCTTGATCACGACCACGACCTCGACCACAGCCCCGCCCGCGGAGACTCTCGCCTCCGTACTCAAGACGGCGACGCTCGGAGCCTTCCGGGGTCACAGTCTCGGTTCGCGGTCAGGCGCGTGTCATTGGATTGTCTCCGCGACGCCTCGCCGCACGATCTCGTCTCGGGGCCGGTCGCATTCGCCACGATGAAGGGAGCACCGCTATGGGCTACATCAAGGTCGGGACGCAGAACAGCACGGACATCGAGCTCTACTACGAGGACCACGGCGCGGGGCAGCCGGTGGTCCTCGTCCACGGCTACCCCTTGAACGGGGCGAGCTGGGAGCGCCAGACGCGAGAGCTGCTGGATTCCGGCTACCGGGTCATCACCTACGACCGCCGCGGCTTCGGTCAGTCGAGCAAGGTCACCGAGGGGTACAACTACGACACGTTCGCGAACGACCTGAACGTGGTACTCGAGACCCTCGACCTGCGCGACGTGATCCTGGTCGGCTTCTCGATGGGCACCGGCGAACTCGCGAGGTACGTGGGCAAGCACGGCCACGACCGCGTCGCGAAGCTGGCCTTCCTCGCCTCGCTCGAGCCGTTCCTCGTGCAGCGTGACGACAACCCCACGGGCGTTCCGCAGGAGGTCTTCGACGGCATCTCGGACAACGCGAAGGCCGACCGCTTCGCATGGTTCA
Organism: Pseudoclavibacter sp. VKM Ac-2867; assembly: GCF_015351275.1. Taxonomy (NCBI): domain Bacteria; kingdom Bacillati; phylum Actinomycetota; class Actinomycetes; order Micrococcales; family Microbacteriaceae; genus Pseudoclavibacter; species Pseudoclavibacter sp. VKM Ac-2867. The sequence goes on along the minus strand of NZ_JADKSL010000006.1, from coordinate 49,392 downwards.
CGAACTTCTACAAGGACTTCTACAACCTCGACGAGAACCTTGGCTCGCGCATCAGCCAGGAGGTCGTCGACGCGAACTGGACGACGGCAACCCAGTCGGCGCCGGTCGCTGCCTATGCCGTTGTGCCGACGTGGATCGAGGACTTCCGCGACGACGTCGCGGCGGTGCGCGCGAGCGGCAAGCCGTCGCTCATCCTGCACGGCACGAGCGACAACATCCTGCCGATCGACGCGACGGGCCGCCCGTTCCACGCGGCGTTCCCGGAGGCCGAGTACGTCGAGGTCGACGGCGCCCCGCACGGACTCCTGTGGACCCACACCGAGGAAGTCAACGCGGCGCTCCTGAAGTTCGTCAAGGCCTGACAGACCGAACGATCCGCAGCACGTGGCGCCCCGCGCATCCACAGATATCAAAGATATAAAACGGATGCGCGGGGCGCGATCGCGTGGCGAACCGGGCACTGCCGACCCATGCGGCCAGCGAAAGCGACCGACGCGGTCAGCCTTCGACGTGTTGCCCATCTGGTTCTCTAGGCTGACCCCATGCCCCGCACTCTGATCCTTCTCCGTCATGCCAAGGCCGAGCATCCGATGACGATCGACGACCGCCAGCGCTCGCTCGCCGACCGGGGCGTGCAGGAGGCCGCGCAGGCCGGTGACTGGCTGCGCGCGAACGCGCCGAAGGTCGACAAGGTGCTCTGCTCGCCAGCTGCCCGCACGCGGCAGACGCTCGAGACCGCCGAGATCCTCGCTCCCGCCGAGTTCCCGAGCACCCTCTACATGGGCGGCGAAGACGACTACCTCGAGCAGGTCAAGGAGACCGACGCCGAGGTGCAGACGCTGCTCGTCATCGGCCACGAGCCGACCGTCTCGGGCACTGCGATCGCTCTGGCCGCCGACAAGGACTCGGAGTTGGCTCGGGAGATCCGACACGGCTACCCCACCTCGGGGATCACCGTGCTGACCTTCCACGGCGAGTGGGATGCGCTGCGCTGGAACTCCGCGAACATCACGGCCTTCCGAGCGCCGCGCTGACCTCTCGACACCAGCGCCGCCCCTGACGGCCGCCGCCCCTGAGGGAAGCCGAACCTGGCGGACACCACCTCTGACACTCGCCAGTCATGACGGCCCGTTCCCAACCGTCGCGTCCGCTCCGCGTCCCGTCGCTTCCTAGCTGCGTCAGAAGTTGGCGCTCTCGTGCCGCTTCGCATCGGCTGGCCGCAGCGCCATGCCGAGGATGGGGAAGAGCAGCACGGAGAGCATTCCCGCTCCGACGAGCGACGACGCGAGGCCGGGGTCGAGGACCTTCTGGTCGACGCCGATCGCGGTTACCGCGACGATGATGGGCAGCGCTGTCGCGCTGAGGAGGCCGATGCCCGCCCGTTCGCGGTTGCCCGCGCCGCGCGGCGCGGCGAGCTGGGCGGGCAGGCCTCTGATCGCCAGCAGCAGGATGAGGAACACCGGCAGCAGGATGAGCGCGAGTTGGCTGCCGAGGAGCGCATCGAGGTTGAAGGTGACGCCCGTGTAGATGAAGAAGAGGGGCACGAGGAAGCCGAAGGCGATCGCTTCGATCTTGCTCTCGACCTGCTCGCGGTCGGCCTCGGGCGCGCTGCGCATGATGATCTGCCACATGACCCCGGCGGCGAAGGCGCCAAGGAGGATGTCGAGGTCGAGCATCGCGCTGAGGGCGACGAGGCAGGCGAGCGTGAAGATGACGACGCGCACCGCGAACTGGCCGGACGTGTGGAGGCTGGCGCTCACGAGTCGATGCAGGTGCCCGTGCTGCATGCGCACGGCGACGAAGATCGCGACGCCGGTGATGACGACGAACAGCGCGAGCACGAGCGTGGAGACGCCCGGGGAGCGGGTTCCAAGGAAGATGGAGATCGCGACGAGGGGCCCGAACTCGCCGACCGCTCCCATCGCGGTCGTCGCCTTGCCGAAGGGCGAGCCGAGTTCCCCCGCGTCACGGAGGATGGGGATGAGCGTGCCGAGCGCGGTCGAGCTGAGAGCGATCGCGATGATGACGGCCGCCTCTCCCGGCGCGATGAGGAAGCCCGCGGCGAGCCCCATGACGAGGCTTGCGACCCAGGCCAGCGATGCCCGGGCGAGTGGGCCGCCGCCGAGGCTGCGGAAGCGGATCTCGTTGCCGGCGACGAAGAAGAGGGCGGCGAGGCCGAACTCGGAGAGCCAGTCGAGCAGGTCTGATTTGTCGACCCAGCCGAGGAAGCTCGGCCCGACGGCGATGCCCAGGAGGAGCTCGAACACGACGATGGGCACCTTGACCCAGCGCGAGATGCTGCGCGTGAAGAGGGGAGCCAGCACTGCGAGGGCCGGTATGAGGAAGACCCCGGGTTCCGACACGCGCTCAGAGTAACAGCGGGCACGCGTAGCGTGGGCGGCGATTCGGACACGAGCACTGGAGCGGATGCATGAAGCTGCACACGATCACCACCGGCGACGGCCCGAGGAAGGTGGCGCTGGTGCACGGCATCGGCGCGAGCGCCGAGCCGTGGGGCTCGCTGGCCGGGCGCATCGCCGAGTCGGGCGAGTACACGGCCATCGCCGTCGATCTGCGGGGCCACGGCGAGAGCCCGCGGGCCGAGAGCTACCGACTCGACGAGTTCGTCGATGACCTGATCGAGACGCTTCCGGACGACCTGCACAGCGCGGTCGGGCATTCGCTGGGCGGTGCCCTGCTCGTGCGGGCGGTACCCCGGCTTCGCCCGGAACGGGCCATCTACCTCGATCCGGGGTTCAAGCTCGGGCTGCCGAACGAGGGATTCGGTGCGCGAGTGTTCTGGGCGCTGTCCGGTGTCACGCTGCCGCTCGTGATGTTGGCGGGCGCTGCGACGGGCACCAACGACACCAAGCGGTACTCGGCAGAGACGCGGGCGCTGAATGCTCGGGCGAAGAAGCGCTTCGACGGGAAGATGACGGTGGGCATCTTCGATCAGGTCGCGCATGCTCCGTACACGCCTGCCGCCCCGGTCGTGCCATCCACGATCGTGCTCTCCGCCGAGGGGAAGGCCGTGGTTCCCGCCCCGATGCCCGCCGAGCTCGAGGCTCTGGGGTGGCAGGTGCGTCAGCTCCCCGAGGTCGGTCACCCGTTCTGGCTGCACGACGTGGATGCGAGCTACGGGGCGATCCGCGACCTGATCTGACGAGCAGGCGGGGCACTTCTCCCCCGCCCCGTGGCGGCTCGCTCCCCTAGGCTGAGCCGCACATCGATGAACGATGAAGGGGTGCGCATGCTGTCCGTCGAATTCCCGAGAGATGTCATCTTCACTGCGTCCCTGTTCGGCTTCGCGACCTTCGTGTGGGCGGGGTGGGCGCAGGAGCGGCCCCGACATTGGGCCTGGCGCATCGTCTTCGGGGTGCTGGGCCTCGCCGGTGTCGCACTCGTCGGCATCACGCTGCCGACGGCCATCAGGAACTGGACGAGCGCGACGGCGCTGCGGGTCGACTCCGTGCCGTTCACCGTCTACATCGCCATGGTGGCGGTCGAGGTCGTCGGCGGCCTCATCGCCGCGATCATCCTGCTGCGGAAGAAGAAGGGCGAGCTCATGGCGCCCGTCATGCTGCTCATCGTGGGCCTGCACTGGGTGCCGATGATCTGGGTGTTCGAGCAGCCGTTCCTGGCCCCGGTGTCGCTGTGGGCGATCGCGGTGGCGATCGTCACCTTCTTCCTGCCGAGCGAGAAGCAGGCGCCGAGTTTCTGGTGCGGCATCCTGGGGGCGCCCGTGTTCCTCATCACCGGCGTCATCTTCGCGGTCGTCGGGTTGAACCAGTTCGCGAGCATGACCTGCGCCTGCTGAGCGGGGCGTGAAGACGCGGTGACCAGGCGTTCACGGAGCGCGCGTAACACCCCGCGTCGGGTCTAGCATCAGCCCTCATGGACTTCTTCCCGATCTTCGCCGTCGCCGCACTCTTCGCCGTGCTCGGGGTGTGGCAGGCCGGTTGGCCGGCGGCTGCCGCATCGACGGGCCAGCGGTGGATGTTCCGCGACCGCGAGCCGAACTGGAGCGACGCATACCTCGGCTACATCAGGTTCGGCGGAGTCGTTTTCTGCCTGCTGGCGATCGCGGCCACGATATTTGGGGGCACGCTCGTCTTCCGTTCGACGCTGGCTGATCGGTGCGAGACCGAGCTGAAGCCGGCGCTGGATGCGACCCGCAGCCAGGAGGGCTGGACCGCGTCCTCCATGCAGACGTTCGCTGATGAGCACGAGCTGACGCTGAAGACGGACACCGAGAAGCTGGAGCTCCCCGACCTGCCCGACTACGGCGCGGTCTACGGACTCGACACAGAGGCGCCCGCGAAGCCGACCCCGCTCGTCACGACGACGTACACGTTCTCGACGATGGGGACGGCCATCGTCGCCGGCTCGGTTCAGACCGGCGGCTACGACTCATCGAGCACCGACCTCGAAGAGGACAGCGCTGTCTGCATGCCCTGAGCGGCGCATCCGCTTCGCCGACGGCGGCGACGAGAACGCGACTTGTTAACCTGGTGGTCAGTACAGCGTCATACGTAACTCGACCAGACATACAGAACCAGGGAACAACAGAACATGAGAATTGCGATCATCGGTGCGGGCCCGAGCGGCATGGCACAGCTTCGAGCGTTCGAGTCGGCGGCAGAGCAGGGGCGGGAGATCCCTGAGATCGTCTGCTTCGAGAAGCAGGCGGATTGGGGCGGCCAGTGGAACTACACCTGGATGACCGGCCTCGACGAGCACGGCGAACCCGTCCACTCGAGCATGTATCGCAACCTCTGGTCGAACGGCCCGAAGGAGGCGCTCGAGTTCGCTGATTACAGCTTCGACGAGCACTTCGGCCGCCCCATCTCCTCGTACCCGCCGCGACCGGCCCTGTGGGATTACATCTCGGGCCGCGTCGAGCGCGCCGGGGTGCGCAAGCATGTGCGCTTCAACACGGTTGTGCGCTGGGTCGACTTCGACGAGGCGACGCAGCAGTTCACGCTCGTGAGCGAGGATCTGGAGTCGAAGAAGACGAGCCGTGAGGTGTTCGACCGCGTCGTCGTGGGATCCGGGCACTTCTCGTTCCCGAAGATGCCGACGTTCGAGGGCCTCGAGACGTTCCCAGGCCAGGTGAGCCACGCGCACGAGTTCCGCGGCGCGGAGAACCTGCGGGGCAAGGACGTGCTGGTCATCGGCTCGAGCTATTCGGCGGAGGACATCGGCAGCCAGGCCCACAAGATGGGTGCGAGCTCGGTGACCGCGAGCTACCGGACGGCGCCGATGGGCTACGACTGGCCGCTCGGCTTCGAGGAGCGCCCGCTCGTCACGCGGTTCGACGGCTCGACCGCCCACTTCGCGGACGGCACGGAGAAGGACTTCGACGCTGTCGTCCTGTGCACGGGCTACCTGCACAAGTACCCGTTCCTGCCGAGCGAGCTGGCGCTCGACTCCCCCAACAACGTCTACCCGGAGGGCCTCTACAAGGGTGTGGTGTGGGAGCAGAACCCGCACCTCTTCTACCTGGGCGCGCAGGACCAGTGGTTCACGTTCAACATGTTCGACGCACAGGCCTGGTTCGTGCGCGACGTGATCCTGGGCGACGTCGTGCTTCCGAGCGTGGATGCGCGCCGGGCCGACATCGAGGCGTGGCTCGAGCGCTTCAACGCGATCGGCGGGGCAGCGGATGAGATCCGCTTCCAGGCCGACTACGTACGTGACCTCATCGAGGCCACCGACTACCCCATGTTCGACCTCGATGAGGTCGTGGAGATCTTCCTGGAGTGGAAGCACGACAAGGCGGAGGACATCATGGGGTACCGCGACCGCGCCTACCGTTCCGTGATGACGGGCACGATCGCGTCCACGCACCACACGAAGTGGGTGGATGAGCTCGACGACAGCCTGGCCAGGTACCTCGCTCCGCTGCCGGCTACGAACCCTGCCGAGGACCCGGCCGCGGACTCCGCCGACGCGCCTGCGCTCTAGGCTGGCGGGATGAAGCTCAGCCGACATGATGCAGCGATCCGCCTCGACATCCCTCTGGAGATGGCGAAGCGGAACGGCCTGCCCCCGTACATCGCCGAGGAGGCGTTGGCGGAGCTGGACGCGAACCCGCCGGCGTGGCTGGCGCAGTCGCGGGCGAACCGCACGGGCAAGCGCCCGGTGTGGGCGACGCTGACGTGCGAGGTGTGCGGGACGGTGGAGAAGGTGCGGCCCAAGAAGTGGTGGCCGGAGTTCACGTACGTGTCGTGCGACAACCATGATCTCGACGAGTTGCCGGAGCCTGCCGCCGGAACGACCCGGGAGTTCTCGTATGGCATCGGGACCCGCTTCACGGGGGTCGTCGACGCGTAGGCGTCCCAGCTCCTTCTGTCTGACGCCCGCTCGAGGGCAGTCGGCGAAGGCACGACCTTTCTCTCGAAACCACTGAACGGCGTCCAGTGCCCGCTGTTCGGTGGTTTCGAGAGAACACCGCACCCTCAGTCTCGCTCGGTGGACTTCCGGCTTAGGTGTTCGAGGTTCGTGTCGCGAAGCCGGCCGTCGCCGCGCGGACCTTCGTCGCGGAAGGCGCGCCGTTCGAGCCCACGGGCGACGCAGCTCGCGCATCCGCTTGGGGTCTCCCCCGCTCTCGTGAGCCAGACGTCGACCGCGCTGGCGAAGTCGCCGTTGTCGTAGGCGGTCGGAATCTCCGTCCAGTCGCTGGGACGCAGGTGACCTGCCCGGTAGCCGATGCGCCCCTGCTCGAACCCGGCGCGATCGAGCAGCGACGTGGGCGATGCCCCGTGCGGCGCCTTCTCGTGGGCTTCGAGCCGGAACCGCGCGCGGCTCTGCGCCGTCACGTTGAGCAGCAGGAACAGCATCGGCGAGAAGCCGAGCTGGTGCCAGCGCCCCGCGAACTCCTGCCAGTCGGGTTTGGTGTCAACCTGGCCCTTGCGGAACATGCCGGACAGGAACGCCATGGCGAAGGTCGGTGTGCCGTGCGAGTGGGGCGGCCAGCGCAGGACGGCGAGCAGCCACTCGCGGCGGAGTTCGTGGGGCAGCTCTCGGAACGCGGCGAGGGCGTCCTGGTCGAGTTCCGCATCCCAGTCGTGCTTCGCGTGAATGAGGCGGACGCCACTCTGGTTGCGGGTGGCGTCGTCGATTGGGGCTGGCGTTTCGGGCATGGGTGCGCTCCTGGCGGGTACGCCACGCGTTCGGCGGATGCACGCGCGGGTCGCCCCGCTCGGCACCGACTGGCGCGTGAACTGACTTGTCGCACACCGGGCGGTGTCGACCCGTTCTTCCCCTGGGGCACCCCACTCAGGTGGAGGGTTGCCGTGCAGCTAGCCAGGTACTTGACGCTGCAGCTCGTGAACGTGGGATGGAGGCTAGCACGAGCGACGGGAGACGTGCGATGTCGGGCTGTGACGAAATCCAGTCGTGTGTCCCGAGTCGGACTCCAGCTGTCTCTAGACTTGCGCCGTGAGTGACGCCTCTTTGACTGCCGAGCGGCTCGTGCGCGCCTTCGCTGCGGCCACGAACCTGGTGATCGCTGGGCAGCGCATCCACGTCGCCGGTGCGGGCGAGCTGGCCGGCGCGCTCCGCAGCCTGCTGCGCGCGCTCGGCGCGGTCTCCAGTGGGTCCGACCGGGCCGACTACGTCTTCCTGACCGCCGACGAGGCCAGTCCGTCGGCTGCTGTGACGGACGAGCCGCCGTTCCGCGACGGGGCGATCGTGGTCGACGCGAGCGACGACGGGGCTCTCGCAACCGCGCTGGACGCACCGGGCCCGGTTGGGCTCGCGACGCGACCGCCCTCGCGCCGCTACCGCCTCGCCGATGGCCGCGGCCTCGACGTGATCCGACTCGACCCCGCCGCTCTGCGCCTCGACCCGGCCGCTGCTCGACTCGACTCCACTCGCCGCCGAGCCGAGGCGCTCGAACCGGGCTCGGACGAGGCCGCCTGTGACGCCGATCTGCGCCTCGACTGGGCCCGCCGGTTCATGCCAGCCTCCTCGAGGGTGGCCGCGTCGCTCGCGGCAGAGGGGGTGCTGCGGGGGCGCCGTTTCGGGGTGAGCATGGTGCTCGAGCCGAAGACCGCCGTGCTCTCGCTGCTGCTCGCCGAGGCCGGAGCGCAGGTGTCGCTCTACGCGCACAGCGACGAGACCGACGACGCCGTCGCCGATGCCCTGAGGGCTCGCGGCTTCGCCGTGCACGCCGGTTCTGGCGCGGACGCCGACGGGCAGCTCGCGAACGCGCGCGCGTATCTCGCCGAGGGGCACGAGTTCCTCCTCGACGACGGCTCGCACCTCATCCGCCTCGCGGCTCACGACGGAGTCGAGCTGCTCGGTGCTGCCGAGGAGACCACAAGCGGCCTCCGCCCGCTGCACGCCATGGGCGACGCACTGCGCATCCCCGTCCTCGCCGTCAACGACGCCCGCGTCAAGACCCGCTTCGACAACCGGTACGGCACGGGCCAGTCGTGCGTCTTCGCGATCGCCGATCTCCTCGACCAGCTCGGCAGGGGCTTCGCGGATGCACGCGTCGCGGTGGTCGGGTTCGGCCCGGTTGGGGTGGGGGTCGCGCAATACGCGTCGGCACTTGGGGCGGTGGTCACGGTGTGCGAGCTCGATCCGGTGCGGGCGCTCGAGGCGCGGTACGCCGGCTACGACACGGCGCCCCTCGAGGACACGGTCGGCACCGCCCATGTCGTCATCTCTGCGACCGGCGAGCCGCAGACGATCACCGCGGCCCACCTGCGCGTGGCGGGCCCCGGCACGGCGTTTGCCGTCGCGGGCGGCGTGCTCGACGAGATCGCGCTCGAAGACGCGCAGTCGCTGGGTGCGCGTCTGGAATCGCGGGCGTGGAAGGTCGACGCGGTGGTCTGGCCGAGGGCCGAGCACGGCGACCGGGCCGACGACTCGACGGCTGCATCCGCGTCCGGCTGCGGCTCCGCCTCAGGCTCCGCAGACTCCCCCGCACTCGTTCTCGATCGCGGCGGCTGCATCAACATCACCGCCGCGGAGGGCAACCCGGTGCAGATCATGGACCTCTCGTTCGCGGCGCAGCTCACGGCGGCCGGCATGCTGGCGCGCGGCGACGTGCGGGAGCCGGGCGTGCATCCGCTGCCCCCGAGCGCCGACGAGGTCATCGCGGCCGGGATGCTCGGTGGCGACGTCGGGCAGAGGAGTCCGGAACTCTCCGAGTCCGAAACCGAGACCCTGCCCGAGCCGACGGCCCGGAACCCGCGCAGGAGCCAGACCGAGGGCCAGAGCCACAAGCCCGCCTGGCATCCCACCAGATTCCCGAACGCATGACTGGAGCGCCCGTGCAGAACGCAGCAAAGACCTCGGCGCACGACGAGGTCACGGTCTACACGGCGACGCTGGTCATCCCGATCACCGCGCCTCCGATCCTGGGCGGCGCGGTCGCGGTGCGCGGCGGCAGGATCGTGCATGTCGGCGAGCGGGCCTGGGTAACGGAGTCGCTCGCCGAGCGCGGCGTCGTGGCGCGGGAGGTGCACCACGACGGCATCCTGATGCCGGGGCTCGTCAACGCGCACTCGCACCTGCAGTACACGGGTATGGCCGCCGTCGGGCAGCGCCAGTACAACGGGTTCGAGGATTGGGCCGAGGCCTTCAACCGCGATTACGTGCTCCCCCACGACTGGTATGCCGACGCCATGGCGGGCGCGCAGAGCCTGCTGCGCGCGGGCACGACCAGCGTCGCCGACATCGTCACCGACCCGACGGCGATCCCCGTGCTGCACGAGTCTGGCCTGCACGGCATCACCTACTGGGAGGTGATGAGCTGGACCAACGAGGACTGGCAGGAGCGGGGCCGTCAGCTCATCGTGGAGGAGCTCGATCGCATCCCCACTACTCCGGGCGCCGGTCTTTCACCGCATGCGCCGTATTCGCTCGACGCGGTTCCCCTGCTCGATATCCCCGACATCGTGCGCCAGCGCGGGCTGCGCACGCATCTGCACCTGGGCGAGGCCGCGTTCGAGGGCGAGCGCGATGGCAGCGGCGTCGACGGTGAGCCGTGGCAGATGGTGAAGCTCGAGAGCTTCCGGGCGATGCGCTCGGCGGGCTTCGGGATGAGCGCGACCGAGTTCGTCGACCAGCTCGGCGTGCTGGGCCCCGACTGCCACGTCGCGCACGGCGTGTACATGACGGCGTCGGACCGGGCGCTGCTGCGCAAGCGCGGCACGAGCGTCGCCCTGTGTCCGCGGTCGAACGAAGTCATCGGCCTCGATGCGCCGCCGGTCGCCGAGTACCTCGTGGAGGGCAGCCCGATCGCGATCGGCACTGACTCGCTGTCGTCGAGTCCGTCGCTCGACCTCATGCACGACGTCGCGACGCTCGTCGAGGTGGCGCGCTCGCAGGGGTATCGGGGCGACGACCTGCACGAGCGCATCCTGTCGGCGGCGACGCTCGGCGGGGCGCACGCGCTGGGCCTCGACCTCGGTCCCGACCGCACCGGGTACCTCGCCGTGGGGGCGCGCGCCGATCTGGCGTTCTTCGACGTGCCCGTGGTGTCGGTGGTTGACGGTATCGTCGCGCTCGCCGAGGCGGGGGCAGGCCGGGCGTCGGCGACCATGATCGGCGGCGAGCTCGTCTGGGCCGCCGACAACACTGAGCTGGAGGTTTCACGTGGCTGAGCAGGGGAACGCAGAGCAGCAGCAGGGCGAGACGCAGGCGACTGCAGCAGAAGGGTCAGCTGCGCAGGGGCGTCGGCATGCGGATGCGCACGAGCCGTCCGCCGTCCCCGCGCGCGCCACAGAGCTGGGCCTCGAGCCGCATCCCGAAGGCGGCTGGTATCGCCGCACGTGGACGTCGGGCGACCGCCTGCAGACCCCGAACGGCGAGCGGCCCGCGGCCACGCTCATCCACTTTCTGCTCCCGCCTGGCGAGTCGTCGGCTTGGCATCTCGTGACCAGCGACGAGATCTGGATGTGGCACGGCCCAGGCTCGCTCGAGCTGCAGCTGGGCGGCAACGGGTCGGCGCCGGATGCCCGCGAGCCCGTCACGCTCGATCTTCGGCACGCGCAGGAGCTTGTCCCCGCCGGGCACTGGCAGCGCACGCTGCCGGGCGAGGAAGAGGTGCTCGTGAGCTGCCTCGTCTCCCCCGGTTTCAGCTTCGACGATTTCACGCTGGTCGACGACCCGGAGGCGTGAGCCTGCCTTGCCTGCAACCAGGCGTAATGGGCGCGTGCCTGCGTGCGCCTTCCCCTATCTTCAGCAGTGAACGAAAGGCTTGTCATGACTCTCTCCTCCCGCATCCGCAAGGGCGCTGCTGCCGCTGGCGTCATCGCCGCGCTGTTCGCGCTTTCCGCGTGCTCCGGCACGTCCACGACTGAGCCGGCCGCTGAGGGTGACGGGCTGCAGACGCTCACGCCGGGCAAGCTGACGATCGCGACGGGCGAGCCGGCGTATTACCCGTGGGTCATCGACAACGCTCCGGAGTCGGGCGAGGGCTTCGAGGCCGCCGTCGCGTTGGCGGTTGCCGAGGAGCTGGGGTACGCGCCGGAGGACGTGGAGTGGGTGCGCACGACCTTCGATAGCGCCGTCGCGCCGGGGCCAAAGGACTTCGATCTGAACCTGCAGCAGTTCACGATCTCCGAGGAGCGGAAGAACGCCGTGGACTTCTCGTCGCCGTACTACACGACGACGCAGGCGATCATCACGACCGAGGGGTCGAGCGTCGCCGGTGCTGCATCGATCGCCGATTTCGCGGACGCCAAGGTGGGCGTCGCCGCGGCTTCGACGAGCTACTCGGTCGCGAAGGATGCGCTCGGCAAGGATCCTGAGGTCTTCAACTCGAACGAGGACACCGTCCTGGCGCTGAAGAGCGGCCAGATCGACGCGCTGGTCACCGACCTGCCGACGGCGTTCTACCTCACCGGGGTGGAGCTCGAGGATGGCAAGATCATCGGCCAGTTCGACTCGACCGAGGGTGGCGACGAGTTCGGCATCGTGCTCCCGAAGGACTCTGCGCTGACGGCGCCGGTCACGGCCGCCGTGGATGCGCTGCGTGACAACGGCAAGCTCGGCGAGCTCGAGACCGAGTGGCTCGAGACGTCGGTTGACGTTCCGACGCTGAAGTAGCTCGTGTCGCAGGTCCCTCCTCCTCCCGCCGAAGTGCCGGCGAGCGCCGCGGCCGCCGAGCCTTGGTCGCCAAGTGCGATCGAGCTCGAGCGGCGAGCATTCCGGCGACGCCAGTCGCAGCGTTCGGTGCTGGTGGCGCTCGTCTCGACGCTCGCGTTCGCGGTCATCGTCTGGGCGACGCTCATCAACACGCCTGGCTGGGCGGCGGTGTCGGAGACGTTCTTCGATCTCGACTACGCGATCGAAGTGCTGCCGACGGTGCTCGAGGGCCTGTGGTTGAACATCCGCGTGCTGGCCGTCGCCGTGGTGGGGGTGGCGATCTTCGCGACGCTGCTGGCGGTCATCCGCACGCTGCGCGGTCCGGTCTTCTTCCCGTTGCGTGCCGTCGCGACGGTGTACACGGACCTGTTCCGGGGCATGCCGATCATCATCGTGCTCTACCTGGTGGGCATCGGCGTTCCAGCATTGGGCATCTTCCCTCGCGTGGATGCGGCTGTCTGGGGCACCCTCGCCCTCGTGCTCGTGTACTCGGCGTATGTCGCCGAGGTGCTGCGGGCGGGTATGGAGTCGGTGCATCCGACGCAGCGCGTGGCTGCGCGTTCGCTCGGCCTCTCGCACGCTGCCACGCTGCGCCTGGTAGTGATGCCGCAGGGTGTGCGCAAGGTGACGCCAGCCCTCATGAATGACTTCATCTCCATGCAGAAGGACGTCGGCCTCATCTCGATCCTGGGTGCGGTGGATGCGGTTCGGGCCGCGCAGATCGAGACGGCGCTCACCTACAACTACACGCCGTACGTGGTCGCGGGTCTGCTGTTCGTGCTGATCAGCCTGCCGATGATCCGTCTGACGGATTGGTACACGGCTCGGGCGCAGAAGCGTGAGCAGATCGGGGGCACGGTATGAGTGACGTGTATGCGTACGACGACGAGTCCGCCGCCGCGGGCACCGCTGCATCCGCTGTCACCGCGGGCGATCTGAAGCCGGTCCTGGAGGTTCGGGGCGTGCACAAGCAGTTCGGTGACGTGCAGGTGCTGCGTGGCATCGATCTTTCCGTGCTGCCGCATCAGGTGATCGTGCTGGTGGGGTCGAGCGGTTCGGGCAAGTCGACGCTGCTGAAGACGATCAACCTGATCGAGCGGGTCGACGATGGGCAGATCTTCCTCGATGGCGAGGACATCTCCGACCCGCGCGCGAACGCCGACGCGGTGCGGAGCCGCATCGGTGTGGTCTTCCAGCATTTCAACCTGTTCCCGCACATGACGGTGCTCGACAACGTGACGCTCGCTGCCCGGAAGGTGCACAAGACGCCTCGGGCTGAGGCGGCGGCGCGGGGCGCGGCCATCCTGGAGCGCGTGGGCCTGGGTGCGCATGCGACGAGTTACCCGGATCGGCTGTCTGGTGGTCAGCAGCAGCGGGTGGCGATTGCGCGCGCCATCATGACGGAGCCGAAGGTGCTGCTGCTGGATGAGATCACGAGCGCGCTCGACCCGCAGTTGGTGGGTGAGGTGCTGGATGTTGTGCTCGAGTTGAAGGAGCAGGGCGCCACGATCCTGATGGCGACGCACGAGATGAGCTTCGCGCGGCGCGTCGCCGACCAGATCGTGTTCCTTAAGGACGGCGTGCTCATCGAACGCGCCGCGCCCGAGCAGTTCTTCACGAACCCGCAGCGGCCAGAGACGGTTGAGTTCCTTTCGCGGGTAAACCTCGGGGCGTAAGTGCCAGAGTTGGCGCATCAGCTGCGACAACTAGCCGGCACGCGCGAGTTGGACCAGACTGTCTGGCGTGGATATGGGACGCGAGACAACGATGACAGTCGTCGCGGGCGTTTTTCTTCAGGATGGAAAAGTGCTCGCTTGCAGACGAGGCTCCGACAAAAGTGGGGCCGGATCATGGGAGTTCCCCGGTGGCAAAGTGGAACCTGGCGAGACACCCGAGGCGGCGCTTGCCCGAGAGATCTCAGAGGAACTCTGCATCGACGTCAACGTTCTGGAACTCGTCGATCGTTCGACGACGACGCTGAAGGATGTCACCATCGACCTCAGCTGCTATCTCGTCGAGGCTCTTGAGACTGAGCCCAGCAGCAGCACGGACCACGATCTTCTGCGCTGGGTCCCGATTAGCCAGCTCGCGGCTCTGGACTGGGCGAAACCAGATCTTCCAACTGTGGGGGCACTCATACGGAGCGCCGGCTGAGCCGGAACGCCTCGTTCACCAGTCGCTTTCGACGAAACCTTCTCCAACACGCGTGTGGACGCGAACGTCGAGCTCGCGACAGAGCTCTGAGAGGTCGTCTTCCATGCGACCCGGCATGAGGATTGCCGGTTTCACGGGGTAGCCAGCTCGCCGCGCATTGTGAGCGTAGTCGAGCGACTGCCCGATAGCCGCGCGAACGTACGAGCGAGCGGTGGACTTCTTCGCTTCTATGACTTCGCCCGCAGTGCTGTCGTAAAAATCAGGACGTATCCGAGTGTTTCCAACCGTCAGCGACATGGACTGAACCACATGGTTCTTCGACTTCAGCCAGGTTCCGAATGCTGCCTGGAGATTGAATTCAACTCTCGATATCTCGAGTTCGCGAGGCTGCAGCTCGACAGTGAAGCCTCCCCACTCGGGCATGATCCAATCAGCGACGACGACTTGCTCAGCATCGGGCCTGCCATTCGGCGCAAGTTGCGCCACATCCGCGTCAACCGGAGCGAGTAAGAAAATGATGCCGCGGCGGGATCCTCGTTCCACATCGGGTATCTCACGGTACTCGAACGGCGGGTCAGCGAGAGTGAAAGCGCCGACGTAGGTGGCGTCCACCCCCTGTACCGTAAAGAGCCTGATCAGGCGACCATCTTGCACAGATGACATGATCGCTGCGTTTCCTCGAAGGAACTTCTGATCCCCGAGGGTTCCCTCCCCCGTGTACGCGTAAACTCCGTCGGCGCGAAGGCCTTCGTGGAGGTCGTAGCCGTATCGCCGCCCCTTCTTGGGGTCCGTGAAGATGAGGATATTGGGGTTTCCGCGGGGAGTCGATATTCCCTGCTGTTGTTGACCGCCCAGCATCTCGTGGATTTGGCGTCGACGAAGGGTCTCACCGATGCGTATGGGCCAGGGGAAATCCACGTTTCTAGACTACCGATAGCCGTGCACGAAGAACAGTTCGCCGGTACCTCCAGTACGAGCCACACCTGCGCCCTCCCCTATCCACGCATATCTCAGCCCCAATGCCCCAGCACCCGGGCATTTCACGACATGAACTCTGGTCGCATAGGCTCGCCCGGTCTTCCTCGCTCTCCCCCATCTCTGGAGCCCCTCGTCGTGAACTCCCCTCGCGCCCCTAAGTCGCGCCTGCCCCGCCACACCCTTTTGGCTGCAGCAGCGGCTCTTTCGATCGTCGCGTTCGGAGTGCTCAGTGGATGCGCGTCTGCGAGCGAGCCAGCCGCCGAGCCAGCCCCAACGGTCACCGTAACGGCGACGGCCACGCTTCCTGTCGAGACGGTAACGGTCACCGTCACAGCCACCCCCGAAGTTGTCGTGCCCGCTGAGGAAGTCAGCGTTCCCGAGGCGGCACCCGCGGCGCCGGAGCCCGCACCTGAACCCGAAACGGCGCCAGTGCCGCTCGCCGCGGAACCCGTCGAGCAGCCGTCAAACGTGTACTACAAGAACTGCACCGCCGCCCGCGATGCAGGCGCAGCACCCGTCTACTCCGGAGATCCTGGCTACGGCCCACACCTCGACCGTGACGGTGACGGTATCGGCTGCGAGTAGCCAAACCGTCACCGGGCCTCGACCCCACAACGGCTCAAGAGCGGTTCTGCGCTCGCTGCAACCCTGCGACGCACTGCGTTCAGCCACTCATCGAGACTGTTCCTAGCTCCCCTGCACGCACCCCGGCGGCAGCGAGTTCCCGCTGATGGCGAAGTCGTCGCAGGTGAGGAAGTGCGCCTGGTTAAGGCCGAGCACGTAGGCGACCACAACGATGCCGCCGACCACGGCGACGATCAGCCAGCGCCGATGCCGTGAGGTGCGATCGACGAAGTCGGGCCACACGATGCGCAGCAGCACCCAGAGCGTGAAGGGCACGCACACGAGCACGACGAGAAGCGCGGCGAGGTCTACGAAGGCGACACCGAGGTTGCCCGAGTCGTCGTCGACGAGGAAGTTGAGGGCCAGCCACATCGTTGGCACGAGCAGCAGCCCCGCGCGCCACAGCCTGCCCCACACCCTCCGCCGTTCGAGCAGCACGAACACGAACGCGGCTGTCGATGCCGCCCAGAACCCGAGGATGTCGTCGAAGAACACCTCACCCCACGCTCCGAGGGTGAACGCCGGCCACCAAGCGACCGCCGCCATACCCACCATGACGACACCAAGCGGCACGTCGCGCTGGCGCTCGTCCGCGGGCTCCTCGACCTCTGCTGGGGTGCTCACCCTCGAAACGTAGCGCCGATGCTGCCGAGTCGGAAGCCTTGCCAGCGACCCGCGGTCCCGGCCTAGCACTTGGAGGCGATCTGAGCCGCGCATCCACCCATCGCCACCCAGCAATTCGCTCCGCCTTCGCGTGTAGCTTTCTCTCACCCCGTGTGAGAAGTTGAGTCCACCGGGACCCGAGATTCGTCAGAATCCCCCGTAACGCTTCGTTCGAAGGAGCACCCGATGTCGTTCCCCGCGCGCGCATGAGCGCCATCCTCGAGCTGCCCATCGTCAACTCGCCCGCGATGTGGATCATCTACCTCGTCGCGGTCGCCCTCACGATCACGCTGCTCGTCCGCGACCCCGACCCGAAGTGGTTCGTGCGCGCCTCCATCGGCGCCGTCGCTGGAGCGCTGCTCGGCATGGGCATCTACTTCGCGGGCAACCTGCTCGACCTCTTCGGAGTGAACCTGCCCCTCATGGTTGGCGTGTGGGCGACCGCCATGTTCGCGGGCGTCGGCCTCGCCATCGCCTCCTTCCCGGACGCGAAGCCCTGGCGCAAGATCGTCGCGAGCGTCGCCATCCTCGCCTACCTCCTCGCGGGCGCAACCGGCATCAACGCCTTCTACGGCCTCAACCCCACCCTCGGCTCCGTCTTCGGCGTCGTCGAAGAAGACCAGATCACGCTCCCCGAGTACAACCCCGACAACCGAGCCGCGCCCACGCAGCCCCTCGCCGCGACGTGGCAGGCGCCCGACGACATGCCCTCCGTCGGCGAACGCGGCTCGGCCCCCATTCCCGGCACCGTATCGGGCTTCGTGGCCCGAGACGCCGGCATCTACCTGCCCCCGGCGGCGCTCGTCGAGAACGCCCCAGCCCTGCCCGTCGTCATCATGATGATGGGCTACGTCGGCAACCCCGACCCGACCATCATCAGCGACGTCCTCGACCAGTTCGCCGCCGACCACAACGGCCTCGCCCCCATCGTCGTCGTCGCCGACCAGCTCGGCGGAGCGGGCGACGTCGACCCGGCCTGCGCCGACTCAGCGAAGTACGGCAACGCCGAGACCTACGTCACCACCGACGTCGTCAACTGGGTCAACGCCAACCTCAACGTCATCCAGGACCCCAAGTACTGGACCGTCGCCGGCTACTCCAACGGCGGCGGATGCGCGGCCAAGTACGCCGCGAAAGACCCCGGCACCTTCAAGAACATCATCAGCGTCTCCGGCGAGCAGTACCCCGGCTCAGAGACCCCAGACGCCGTCACGACCGACATCTACGGCGGCGACACCGCCGCCTTCGAAGCGTCGAAGCCCATCACGATCTTCAACGCCGCGCCGGCGGGCACGTACGCCGGAATGACCGCCATCTTCACGGCCGGCAGTGAAGACCCCGACTTCGTCTCCATGGCGACAACGCTCTCCAACGCCACCCAGGCCCTCGGCATCGCGACGACCCTGTTCATCGTGCAGGGCGCCGACCACGGCGGTTCCGCCGTCAGCGGCGGCCTCACCGAAGGCTTCAACGTGCTCTACCCAGTGCTCGGGCTCTCGACCGGCACCTGACCGAGCGTCAGACACCCCTGGACCACCAGGGCTCACGCGCGACGGCTAGGGGCGAGCCGGCTCCACAGCATCACGCTCTTCTTGCGCGATCCGACCCACCCGACGCCGCACGAGCATCCACGCGATGCCCAGGATGACGAACCACACAGGAGTCAGCAGCAGCGGCCCGCGGGTGTCGTCGAACATGCCGAGCACCACGAGCATGAAGACGAAGAACCCGAGCACCACCCACGAGAGCGGCACGCCGAAACGCAGCCGGTAGGCGGATGCGGCATGCAGCTCGGGACGGCGCCGGTACACGAGGTACGACGCGAGAATCATCGACCACACGAAGATGAAGAGAATCGACGACACCGCTGTGACGAGCTGGAACGCATCGTCGAAGATCAACCCGAGCGATCCGCCCAGCAGCACCACCCCACACGACAGCAGCAGAGCACTGCCCGGCACGGCTGTCCGCGTCAGCTTCCCGAACACGGCAGGAGCCTGCCTCCTCGTCGCCAGGCCGTAGGCCATGCGACTCGAGGAGAAGAAGCCGCTGTTCGCGGCTGAGACGGCTGACGTCATCACCACGGCGTTGATGATGGCGGCCGCCCCGCCGAGACCGATGAGCAGGAAGAGCGCCACGAACGGGCTCTCGCTCGGGTCGATCTCGCTCCACGGCGTCACGCACATGATGACGCCGAGCGCGAGCACGTAGAAGAAGAGGATGCGCATCGGCACCTGGTTGATCGCCTTCGGCAGGTTCTTCTCCGGATCCTTCGCCTCGGCCGCCGTCGTGCCGACCAGCTCGATGCCCGCGAACGCGAAGATCGCGATCTGGAAGCCGCCCAGGAACCCGATGAGACCGTTCGGGAAGAAGCCGCCGTCGTCCCACAGATGCGTGACGCTCGCCATATCCCCGTTCGGGGCTGTGAACGCCGTCGCGATGAGGAAGATGCCGACCACGATCAGCCCCAGAATGGTGACCACCTTGATGAGCGCGAACCAGAACTCGGCCTCTCCGAATGCCTGCACGGCGATGAGATTCAACGCCAGCACAAACGCGACCGCGATGACCATCGGCACCCAGCCGGGAAGATCCGGCCACCAGAACCTCGCATACGTCTGCACGCCGACCATGTCGGCCGTCGCGATCGAGATGAGACACAGCCAATAGGTCCAGCCGATGAAGAAGCGCGCCCATTCACCGAGATAGTCCGCAGCGAAGTCCTGGAAGGTGCGATAGCCGAGATTCGAGAGCAGCAGCTCCCCCATCGCCCGCATCATCACGAACAACATGGCGCCGACGACGACGTACACCAGCAGAATCGACGGGCCGGCCTTATGGATGCCGATGCCGGAACC
This sequence comes from Pseudoclavibacter sp. VKM Ac-2867, assembly GCF_015351275.1. Taxonomy (NCBI): domain Bacteria; kingdom Bacillati; phylum Actinomycetota; class Actinomycetes; order Micrococcales; family Microbacteriaceae; genus Pseudoclavibacter; species Pseudoclavibacter sp. VKM Ac-2867. Next base: position 30,007 of record NZ_JADKSL010000006.1, on the reverse strand, counting down.
CAGGAAGAGTCCGGTTCCGATCGCACCGCCGATAGCGATCAGCTGAATGTGTCGGTTGCTGAGACCGCGCTCAAGCGCCGGCCCGGCAGTTGGGGAATCGCCTTCGATACCGCTCATGGCCAGAGCCTAGATCCAGCGAGAAGAAAACTCACCAGAAAAGATTGGTGGAGGACTCTGGAATTGCACCAGACAAGGCGTCTCAAGAACGCATCCCCCAAGGATTCGAGTGTAAGCCCATGATCGTTCCGGGAGCAAGTTGGAAACGCCGCCAACGCATGCGAGAACGGATGCGAGAACCGGCGGTTCCCAGCGTGTCAGCCGCCGCGCTTCTGCGCATCGAGATCCCACACGAGCTCCAGCGGGGAGAATCCCTCCTCACCATCGGAGTCTCGGTACAGCTCGACGAAGCGTCCGATGTCCTCCTGCCAGCGAGCATTCGCGGGATCGACGTCGAGCGCCGCGATGGCCGCATCCCAGTCGTCGCAGATCACGTCGTGGAAGAGCCGATGCCCGGAGCGGAAGATCGTCCAGCTGCGGATGCCGACCTGGTCGAACGCGGCCATGAGCTCGTCAGGCACGACGGCGTGGCTGGCACGGTACCCCTCGATCGATCCCGGCTTGATCTCCGAGTGGAGCGCGACCCTCATCGTGGGACTCGCATCCCGCGCGCCACGCGGGCTGCAGCACGCGTCTCGTCTCGAAGAAGGGCTCCATCGGTAGCTTCCATACTCGAATGCTAGCGAGATCGTGCCCGCGGGAGTGCGACACCTGGCATGCAGAATGGCCCAGTCACCGCGAGAGCGGTGACTGGGCCCTTCGAAGCAGGGACCTACGCCAGGACGGCCTGCTGGCTGCTCGCGTTGCGCGAGTCGATCGACTTCGCGAGCACCCCCGTTACGGCGATGAGGATCGCGACCGCGAGGGCGACGACGCCGACGAGCGTCGACTCGGGTGCATCCGCGAGCCGCCCGAAGCCAACCCAGGCGACACCCCAGATGATGGCCGCCGACACGGCGAGGTTCTTCCAACGCCACACGTAGAACGTCGCGAGTCCGAGGACGGCGACGAGGGCCGCGGTGGTCGAGATCTCGCCGAGCGTGCTCTCAGCAGCCACCCCGGTCGAGACGATGGCCGCCCCGAGGTTCGCGAGGGTCGCAACCGACACCCAGCCGAGGTAGAGGCCGAAGGTCGTGTCGACGGCGAGACGCTCGCCCCAGTTCTCGGCGGGGCGTGCGGCGATACGGCTCACGAGCGCGATGCAGACGGCGAGGAGCGCGACGATGACGGCGACGCTCACCCAGATCAGACCGAACTGGGTGACCAGCAGCCATCCGGCGTTCAGGAGCATCGAAAGCGCGGCCAGCCAACCCGTCGAGCGAGCCTTCGCCGATGCGGCCTGCTTCGGCAGCCACTGCCAGACGACGTAGGCGAACAGGCCGAGATAGATGACCGACCAGATCGAGAAGGCTGTGCCGGCCGGGGCGATGAGTGTTGCGTCGGCGGAGAGGTTGCCGCTCGACGACTGATTGACCTCAGTGCCGCCGAAGAGACCCACCCCGTAGAGGGTCCCGACGACGCAGAGGATTCCGGAGACGGTCACGAACAGACGACGGAGAAGATCGGAGGACATGCAAAGAAGCTAAACGATCTAACTGAATGCGGCGTGGATGTTGACACCGGTGCGTGCCGGAGTCGATCGAGCCGTCGCAGCGACGGCAAACGCCCCCGACCATGAACCGCACCGCGTGGTGCCTCATGGTCGAGGGCGTCAGACGGGTCCGGCTCCGTGCCGCCCGCGTGCCTGTTAGAGCTCGACCTTGCCGCTGTCACCCTCGATGGGCTCTCCGGAGACCTTCGACTTGATGAAGCTGAAGACCGTCGCGATGCGGCCGCCGGGGGTGTCCCAGTACTCGCCGCCGCTCGCCGTGAACTTCAGGACGCCCACGTTCGGGTCCTCGGGTCCGTCAGGGAACCACGCCTCGGCGGCCGGGTTCCAGAGCTCGCGCAGCTTCTCCGGCGCATCCACGACTCCCGCCGTCCCGGAGAGCGAGACCCACGAGTCGTTCGAGCTCAGCGAGACCCCGGCGCGAGCATCCGCCGCGAGGTTCCGGACCGTCGTCGAGTCCTTCTGGATGAGGAACCACAGGTCGCCGTCGAACTCCGCCTCCTGAATGGTGAGCGGATGCGCGACCAGCGACCCCGAGCCCTCGATCGTCGTCAGCATGGCGAAGCGGAACTCCTTGACGAGCTTCGCGATCTTCGCCACCTCGTCGGCGTGCGAGGCATTCGAGTGGGTGCCGTGGCCGTCGTGCGTCGTGTGGTCGGTCATGTGTTGCTCCTCGGGGATCAGATCGTGCGCATCGTCGCGCCCATCATCGGGCGCTCCCATTGACGGGACCCGGCGAACGTACGCACGGGGCCTCCGAATCCCCCTCGTGTCTCCCGGATGCCCGCCGTGCACTGCCGGCGCGGCGCCTGAGAGCGAGACGTGAGAGCGAGACGGCAGGCACGTGCCCTAGCGGCGAGCCCCGTAGCCGATCAGCTCGCGCAGCCAGCCAACGCCCTTCACGGTCGCACCGACCGCCGCAACGCGTTCGCCGAGCTCGCGATCGCTCGTGGCGACCGTCACGGTCTCGCCACCATCGACCCGGCGACGCGCCTCATCGACAATCGCGTCATCTCCTGACGCGCTCGCGCGCACCACTCGAACCGGGGCGTGCGGCGCCTCGTCTTCCGACGGGCCGCGGATCTCCCGCGCGGCGCCCTCGACGACCACCGCGAACTCTGGGAACCAGCTCGTGCCGCCCAGTCCCAGGTCTTCGGCCGAGACACCGGCGGCCACCGATGTGGATACGGACGACACAGGCAGGGCCGCTCCGGCTTGAGCGAAGGCCTCGACCTTCGACAGCAGCCGCTCGGCAGCGCCCGCACGGTCCCGCCACCAGCCGTCGGGGACCGAGCCGACCACGTTCGCCGCGTCCACGACAACCGCCGCACGCACCTCGAGGGCGGCCCGCAGCGCAGGCCAGGAGGCCGCGAAGCCGTGGTGCAGCGGCAGCTTGTCCACCTCAGCGACGGGGACCCAGCGCAGCTCGAGGCTCTCAGCGTCGGCGATGACCGGATCGAAGGGCTCGACGACGCGAGCGACGAGCGTCGTGTACCGCCAGAAGCCGAGCTCCAGCACGCTCGTGAAGAGCGGCGACACGGAGCCGCACGGCACACCCGCTTCCTCGGCGGCCTCACGGAGGGCGCCGACGGCCGGGGACTCACCCTCGTGCAGCGCCCCGCCCGGGATGCCCCACGTGCCGCCGTGGTGGCTCCACTCGGCGCGGTGCTGGAGCAGGATGCCGCGCTGCGGGTCGACGGCCACGAGCCCTGCGGCACCGAACCTGCCCCAGTAGCGCTGTCCGGTCTCGGAGTACACCCACGCGTCACCGGGATCGCGCGGACCGTGCAGCAGGCGTCGCGAAACCTGGTTGCCGGTGGGGGAAGTCGTCACTCCGTCAGCTTCACACGGCGCGGCCCCGCTGCCAAGAGCCCAGCCAGACGGGCGTAACAGATGCTCCAGGAGGGCCAGTGCGGGCGAGGAGCGACTCCGCAGGCGTGCGGCCTGTGGATGCACCCCTTCCACAGGTGCGAAGCCAGCCCGGTTCCGGTCCGTTCGTCGCGCGCACACTCGTCGCATGACAGCGATCCCAGCCCCGATGACCGAGCCCATCATCACCGACGAGGAGGTGCTCCGTCACGTGACCGGCCTCGTCGGAGAGGCCTACCGGCGCCAGCTCTGGCTCATGTTCCTCGACGCCGACGACCTCGCCCTCCCAGTGCTCATGCCGATCGAGGCCTACCCGAACAGACCCACGTATCCGCACCTCGAGAAGATCGCGGGGGCCATCGCCGACATGGTCGCCGAGCTGCGGGCCGCGAGCGTCATCCTCACGTGGGAGCGGCCAGGCTCTGGCGACTCCACGCCAGACGAGCGGCTGTGGGCAGCCGCGCTCGGCATCGCGTGCGAGGTGCGCGAGCTCACCGTGCGCGCGCAGCTCCTCGCGTCGCGCGAGGGCGTGCGCCACTTCGACAAGGCCGAGTACTTCGCCGTGGCGGCGTGAGCGATGCTGACGACCCCTCCGAAGCTGTCGACACCGACGACACGCACCGCAGCGTCAGTCGGTGGTCAGCACCACGAGGCGCTGCGTGGCCCGGGTCATGGCGACGTACCTGTCGACGGCACCCTCGATCCCGGTCCCGAACTGCTCGGGATCGACGAGCACGACCAGGTCGAACTCGAGGCCCTTCGCGGTCTCCGGAGTGAGCGAGCGCACCCGACCCCGGTTGTCGAACTCGACACCGCTCTGGCCATCACCGCCACCGCTCCCGCTCCCGACGGCCGTGATGACGCAGGCGATTCCTTCGAGGTTCTCCTCCAGCCACGCATCCAGCACCTGCTGGAGGTCAGCGGCCGATCCGTGCACGACCGGCAGTCCGCTGCTGCGCACCGACACCGGCACGTTGGCATCCGGGAGCGCCGCCAGGATGACAGGCGCAGCCTCGGCCATGACCTCCTCCGGCGTGCGGTAGTTGATCGTGAGCTGCGCCACCTCGACCTTCGGCAGCCCGATGCCTCGCAGACGCTCCTCCCACGTCTCGCGGAAGCCGTGCCTCGCCTGCGCCCGGTCGCCGACGACCGTGAAGCTGCGGGAGGGGCACCGCGCAAGCAGCATCGCCCACTCGGCATCGGTGAGCTCCTGCGCCTCGTCGATCACCACGTGCGCGAAGGGGCCAGCCAGCTCGTCGAAGTCGACCGGGGGCAGGGAATCCTCGTCGATGAGCGAATGCTGCGCATCCTCGACCCGGAGCATCGTGACGACACCCTCGCCGTCGTCGTCGCCCTCGATGAGGTTGTCGACCACATGCGACATGTTCTCCTGCTGCGACACCAGCGCCTCGGCCCGACGTGCCCGCTGCCGGAACTCGTTCGGGTCGCCCGTGAGTCGCCGTGCCGCGTCGATGAGCGGGAGATCCGAGACGGTCCACGAGCGAGCATCCGCCCGCTGCAGCGCCCGAACCTGCTCAGCGCTCAGCTCAGGGGCGCACCACTGCAGGTACGCCGGCACCGACCAGAGGTCGGCGATCACGGAAGCCGGGTCGAGCAGCGGCCACGCCTTCGCGAACGCGGCCCGCAACCGCTCATCACGCACCAGCGACGCCCTCACCGCGTGCTCGGAAGCCTGCGGCGAGCGCTTGTCGACGAGCAGCCGCAGCACTTCCTCCCACACCTGCTCACGAGCCTCGTTGTGCGTGAGCCCAGGCTCGTACGCCACGAACGCCTCCGCCCAGTCGCGGGCATCCAGGGTCAGCTCCTGCGAGTCCGTCGTCGTCACCGAGAACGGCGCCCGCGGCGGACGCTGGTGGTACCGCACCGCCTTGCCGACAGCTCGCACCAGGTCGAGCGACGACTTCAGCCGGGCAACGGATGCATCAGCCTCTTCCCGCGCGTCGGCTCCCTCCGGGAGCAGGTCGCGGAGCGTGCACAGCTGCACGCTGTCCTCGCCGAGGCTCGGCAGCACGTTCGCCACATAGTTCAGGTACGGGCGACTCGGGCCCACGAACAGCACCCCGCCGCGCCCCTGCTTGAAGCGGGGGTCCGAGTACAGCAGGAACGCCGTGCGGTGCAGCGCCACAACCGTCTTGCCTGTGCCGGGCCCGCCATCCACAACCAGCGCACCCCGCGAAGGGGCGCGGATGATCGCGTCCTGATCGGCCTGGATCGTGCCGAGCACGTCCCGCATCTCCCCCGACCTCGCCGTCCCGAGACTCGCGATGAACGACGACTGGTCGTCCAGCGCCACACGGCCGACGAGATCTCCCGGCACGAACACCTCATCCCAGTAGTCGACGACCCGCTCCACGTTCCAGCGGTACCGGCGGCGGCTCGCCAGGCCGAGCGGATTCGCGTGCGTCGCCGCGAAGAACGGCTCAGCCGCCGGCACACGCCAGTCGATGAGCAGTCGACGCCCGGCCTCATCCGCGAGACCGAACCGGCCGACGTACACATCGGGCGAACCATCCGCCGGCGTCATCCGCCCCAAGCACGCATCGACCCCGAAGCGCTCCAGGCCACGCAGCTGCCGCGACAGGCGATGGATCTCCGTATCCCGATCAAGCGCCTGCTGCCCCGCGCCGCCCTCCGTCAGCCGCAGCTCGTCCAGCCGCGCCGCGAGCTCGCCCTTCTGCAGGGCTAGCGCCTCAGCGACCGCAGCGAACTGCTCAGCATCAGCACCCACCAGTTCCGGGTCGGACTTGAACGAGAGATGGGCCGGGAGGGCAAAGACTTCAGCAGGAGATGTCACGATCGCTCATTCTGGTGCCTCGACGGGGTCTTGCGGCAAGCCCCCTGGTGATTTATAACTTGGAAGAGGCAGGCAGGCGCTCGAGAACCACCGCGATCGCCACCGCGACAGCCAACCCGATGAGCGTCTCCACACCCCGCTCGAGCAGCAGCTGCCCAGCCGAGACATCCCCCGCGAGGCGCCCCATGACAAGCACAAGCGGCGTCAGGAACAGCAGCCCCAGCGTGTAGTTGCGCACGATGAACAGCTCGACTCCACCCTGCAGGGCGATCACCAGCAGCACCACAACCAGGCCGCTCGGCTCGAACGCCATCAGCACCGCCGCCACCCCGAGGCCGAGCACCGTCCCCACAAGCCGATGCGTCGCCCGCAGCACCCGATGGAACCCCGTCGCCGCCGACAGACCCGCGATCGCGGACACCATCGCCCAATACGGATGCCCGATGCCGATCAGCAGCGGAATCGCCCCAGCCACCAGCGTGCCGACCGCGAACATCCACGCGCGCCCCACCGGCGTCGACCTCGCAGGTCGAACCGACCTGATCGATCCCGTCGACGGCGAGCCCCCAGCAGAGGCCCCCGAGACAGCTGGCCCAGGAGCCAGAGCAGGAGCAGCGGCTTCACCGGCGGCAGCACGCGCCGCTCGGCCCCTGTCCACGAGCTCCCCGACCGCGCCGAACGCGACCCCAAGGAGCAGCGACCACACCGCCGTCACGACGGCCACGCCGAGACCGCGCAGCAGCACCGCCCCGTCCACCGCGAGCGCCGCGATCGCGGCGAGGGCGAAGATCTGGAACATGGGGCCGGGAGGTGCCCATCGCACCCGGTCGCCGAGGAGGGACATGAGGAAGGCCCACGCGGCGGCGACGGGCAGCACGAGCAGGCCGCGCTCTGGCGACAGCGAGACGAGTGCCCCCACCCCGACGGACACGAGCAGCGCTCCCGCCGCGATCGACTGCAGTCGGAGGCGAGCGAACACGCCCAGCCCTCGTCCGTAGACGCTCGTGAAGGCCCCGAACACGGCGAAGATCGCAAGCTCCATGGATCCGGTCGCCCACAGGAGCACCAGTGGCGCGCCGATCGCCAGTGCAACCCGCAGTGCCACCCAATGGTCGCGGCGATAAGGCCCCATCGTCACAAGGTCGCGCCAGCCAGGGATCAGCTCGTGTCGGGAAAAAGGCATTGCGCCATTATCTCCCCGCCCGGGGACTTCTCCCCGTCTGCCGCCCCTGACCACGACTCCGAACTTAAGATAGGCTAGCCTTACTGAAAGCCGAGTCGTGTTGGACGTTCAACGCGACGCGCAGGCTTGGCCCGTCCGCCCCCCAAAGCGCCCGTGCGGCCCCTGCAACGGCTCCACTCTCTGTGCGCGCAGCACAGCACATCCCCGAACAGAGGATCCGCCATGCCCGAAACGCTCACGATTCCCACGAGGCGCACGGCCGCCCGCATCCAGGGCGCCGGACTGCTCGCCATCTCCGCGCTCCTCCTCGCCGGATGCGCCCCAGCCGCCACCGGGGCCGCACCAGAGGAGACCACTGCTGCCGCATCCGGAACCGTCACCATCACCGACAACCACGGTGAGATCGAGGTTCCCGTCAACCCCGAGCGCGTCATCGCCCTCGACAACACGACGTTCCAGACCCTCAGCGACTGGGGCATCAACGTCGTCGCAGCCCCCAAGCCGCTCATGGAGAGCGTCTGGCCCGACCTCGCCGGCGGCGACGAGGTGCTCGACGTCGGCCTCCACCGCGAGCCAGACCTCGAGGCCGTCATCGAAGCCGAGCCCGACCTCATCATCGGCGGCTACCGCTTCCAGGACTACTACGAGGACCTCAAGGACATCCAGCCCAAGACCATCGAGATCAACCCCCGCGACGGCGAGGAGGCCACGAGCGAGCTGAAGCGCCAGGTCGAGATCCTCGGCCAGATCTTCGACAAGGAAGCGGAAGCCGCCGAGACGGTCGCGGCGTTCGACACCGCCATCGCCGATGCCAAGAGCGCCTACAACGGCACCGACACGGTCGTCGGCCTCATCACCTCCGGCGGCGAGATCGCCTACGCAGCACCAGGTGAGGGACGCGGCGTCGGCCAGCTCTTCCCCACGATCGGCCTCACCCCCGCCATCGACCAGGCCGCTGAAGACGCCTCCCACGGCGACGACATCAGCGTCGAGGCCATCGCCCAGGCCAACCCCGAGTGGATGATCGTGCTCGACCGCGACGCCGGCACCGGCGAAGAGGGCGCTACGGCAGCAGCCGAGCTGATCGCCGGCGCCGAGGCCCTGCAGAACGTGCCAGCCGTGCAGAAGAACCAGATCGTCTACCTCGACCCGACCTTCTACCTCGACGAGGGCATCCAGGCCTACACGGGCCTGTACACGGACGTCGCCGCGGCGTTCTCCGGCGCGAGCAGCTAGCCACGCTCCGGGGCTCGTGCCCCGCCGCTGCCCTGACGCCCTCGTGGCGCCCGGGAGGCGGGGCACGAACCGGACCCGGGCATCCCGGGGTCTCCCGCCGCGTAAGCCGCGCAAACCGCGACAGCCGCACGGCACCCCTCCGCACGGCCCCTCCGCACGTCACCCACGACAGCGAGCGAATGACAGCAACAGCCCCACCCCCAGCAGCGCCGGCGCCCCGAGCCGCGCCGAAGCCGCACGTGCCGCTCCTCAACCGGCGAGGGGCGCTCCCCATCGGTATCCTCACCGTCGCCGGTCTCGCCGTCCTGTCGCTCTTCGTCGGCGCCTACGACATCGCCGGCAACGAGTTCGGCGGCGAGATGATCTGGATCTCCCGGGTTCCCCGCACCGTCTCGCTCGTGCTCGCGGGCTGCGCGATGAGCGTCTCCGGCCTCATCCTGCAGCTGCTCACCCAGAACCGCTTCGTGGAACCCACGACAACCGGCACCACCGAGTGGTCAGCCCTCGGCCTGCTCGTGAGCTACATCGTCGCCCCAGCGGCCGGCCTCACGACCCGCATGGTCATGGCAAGCGTCTCCGCCTTCATCGGCACCATGGTGTTCCTCGCCGTGCTGCGCCGCGTCGCACTTCGCTCCGCCCTCATCGTGCCGCTCATCGGCATCATGCTCGGCGCCGTCGTCTCCGCCTTCACGACCTGGCTCGCCATCGAGACGAACTACCTGCAGATGCTCGGCACCTGGTTCATGGGCAGCTTCACGAGCGTCGTCCGCGGCCGCTACGAGGTGCTGTGGATCGTCGCCATCATCGTCGTCATCGCGTACTTCGTCGCCGACCGCTTCACCGTCGCGGGCCTCGGCAAGGACATCGCCACGAACTTCGGGCTCAACTACACCCTCGTCATGTTCATCGGCACGGCCCTCGTCGCCATCGCCACCGGAGTCACCACCGTCGTGGTCGGCTTCCTGCCCTTCCTCGGGCTCATCGTGCCGAACCTCGTCTCCATGGCGCGCGGCGACAACCTCAGATCGAACCTGCCCTGGGTGTGCGTGCTCGGCGTCGGCATCATCATCGTCTGCGACATCATCGGCCGCGTCATCCGCATGCCCTTCGAGCTGCCCGTCTCCATGATCCTTGGCATGGTCGGCGCCGCCGTCTTCATCACCCTCCTCCTCCGGATGCGCCGCAATGGCTGAGACCGTGCCCCGCTTCCCGAGATCCACGTCCCGTCGCATCGGCGACCAGGTCAGCGACGCCAGCCGCCCCGCGACGGCGCCCCGACTCTGGGTGCGCTTCAGCATCCTCGCCGCCCTCGTCATCCTCGCCGCCGTCGGCGTCCTCACCTACGACATCGCAATGGAACCCGGCAGCCGCGGCTTCTGGCTCGCCGTGAACCTGCGCGTCGTGACCGTCGCGACCGTCATCGTCGTCGCCGCCTGCCAGGCCGTCGCGACCGTGCTCTTCCACACCGCGACCGGCAACCGCATCCTCACCCCCTCGATCATGGGGTTCGACGCGATCTACGTCGTCTTCCAGACCGCGCTCGTGTTCTTCCTCGGCGGCGCCGCCCTCGCCTCCACCGACGGCCTGCCCAAGGTGTTCCTGCAGAGCTTCCTCATGGTGGGCTTCGCGACGCTGCTCTACACGTGGCTGTTCTCCGGCAAGCGCGGCAACCTGCACATCATGCTGCTCATCGGCGTCGTCTTCGGGGTGGGCTTCGGCTCGCTCTCCACGTTCATGCAGCGCCTCCTCACCCCGAGCGAGTTCGACGTGCTCTCCGCGAAGCTCTTCGGCAACCTCAGCAACTCGAACCCCGAGTACCTGCCGTGGGCTGCGCTCATCATCGCGGTCGTGCTCGCCTTCATCTGGCGCACCCGGAACAACCTCGATGTGCTCGCCCTCGGCCGGGACACCGCCGTCAACCTCGGTGTCGCCTACAAGCGCAAGGTCACGGTGCTGCTCATCCTGACGGCCGTGCTCATCTCCATCTCGACAACCCTCGTCGGCCCCATGACGTTCTTCGGGTTCATCGTCGCGACCCTCGCCTACCAGCTGACGGGTTCCTCCCTGCACAAGCACGTCATCCCGTTCGCGATGCTGCTCGGCATGCTGACGCTGCTGGGCGGCTACTTCGTGCTGCGCCACGTGTTCTACGCGGCCGGGTCCCTCTCGATCATCATCGAGTTCGTCGGCGGCCTGTTCTTCATTGTCTACCTGCTCCGAAAGGGTGCACTGTGATCTCGCTCTCGAACGTCACCAAGACCTACGGCAAGACCACCGTGCTCGGCCCCGTGACCCTCGACATCCCAGCTGGCGGCATCACGGCGCTCGTCGGGCCGAACGGCGCAGGCAAGTCGACGCTCCTCACGATCGTCGGCAGGCTGACGGATGCGAGCACCGGCACCGTCACCGTCGGCGGACACGATGTCACGAAGGCCAGGAGCCGCGACCTCGCGAAGGTCGTCTCGATCCTCCGCCAGGAGAACCACTTCGTCACCCGGCTCACGGTGCGCGAGCTCGTCGGCTTCGGCCGCTTCCCGCACTCGCAGGGGCGCCTCACCGCCGATGACAAGGTGCACATCGACCGGGCCATCGAGTTCCTCGACCTGGCAGCCCTCGAGCACCGCTACCTCGACCAGCTCTCCGGCGGGCAGCGCCAGCGCGCCTACGTCGCCATGGTGCTCGCCCAGGACACCGACTACATCCTCCTCGACGAGCCCCTCAACAACCTCGACATGAAGCACGCCGTCGCCATGATGGGCCAGCTGCGCCGCGCCGCCGACGAGCTCGGGAAGACGTTTGTCATCGTCATCCACGACATCAACTTCGCGGCCGCCTACGCCGACAACATCGTCGCGCTCACCGACGGCCAGCTCGCGCACTCCGGCAGCCCGAGCGAGCTCATGACCACCGAGACGCTCGAGCAGGTCTTCGGCACCCCCATCCAGGTGCGAGACGACGGCGACTACCCGCTCGCCGTCTACTACCGGTAGGCACTCGCCGGCAGCGCATCCCCCTCCCCATCCCACCCCACGGAAGTCGTTCACCATGCACACACGCACCACACGCAGAGCCGCAACGCTCATCGCCTCGGCAGCCCTCACCGGCCTGCTGCTCGCCGGCTGCTCGGCCGGAGCCACGGACGCCCCAACCGCAGGAGACGCGGAGGGCACCGCATCCGGCACCCGGTCCGTCGAGCACGCCCGCGGCACGGCCGAAGTCCCCGCCGACCCGCAGCGCGTCGTCGTCCTCGAACCCGTCGAGCTCGACACTGCCGTGGCCCTCGGCGTCACCCCCGTCGGGGCCGCAGTCGCGAGCAACGTCGCCGGCGTGCCCGAGTACCTGGGCGTTGACGGCGTCGAGCCCGTCGGTACGGTGCCGGAGCCCGACCTCGAAGCCATCGCCGCCCTCAAGCCCGACCTCATCCTCGGAACGGAGTCGCGGCACTCGAAGCTCTACGAGCAGCTCGGAGCCATCGCCCCCACCGTCTTCATGGCGAGCCAGGCCGACCCGTGGCAGGAGAACGTCCTCCTCATCGGCGAAGCCCTCGGGCAGCAGGACGAAGCACAGGAGCTGCTGACCGGCTTCAACAACCGCTGCGAAGAGATCAAGACCGAGTTCGGCGTCGACGGCAAGACCGCCAACCTCATCCGCCCCCGTGACGAGACGACGCTCAGCCTCTACGGCCCGACCTCGTTCGCCGGCGGCGCGCTCGAATGCGCCGGCCTCACCATCCCCGAGCAGGAATGGGAAGACGGACTCCAGGCCGACCTCTCCCCCGAGAACATCCTCGACGCCAAGGCCGACTATGTGTTCGTGACGACCACCGACGTCGACGACGCATCGACCGTCCCCGCCGCGATCACCCAGAACGCCGCCGAGTTCCCCTCGGTGACCCTCGTCGACACCAGCTACTGGGTGTCCGGCGTCGGCCCCAAGGGCGGCGCGCTTGTGCTCGACGACATCGAGCGCTTCCTCGAAACCCAGCGGTGACGCTCCTCCACACCGATCGCACCCCGGCTCGACTCAGGGCGGGGTCACGAGCGCGCGCAACCACCGGCGCGCTCGTGCTCCTCGCCCTGCTCGTGACCGCAGTTGCACTCTCCCTCATGCTCGGCTCCAACGCGCTCCCGCCGCACGTCGTGCTCGACGTGCTGCGGGGCGGCGGGTCCTCCGAAGCGCGCTACGTCGTCGCCGAGCTCCGGGTGCCGCGCACGGTCACGGGCATCTTCGTCGGCGTCGCCCTCGGTGTCGCCGGAGCGCTCATCCAGGCCTTCACCCGCAACCCGCTCGCCGACCCCGGCATCCTCGGTGTCAATGCAGGGGCCGCATTCGCGATCGCCATCGGGGTGGCGTTCCTCGGCCTCCGAGACATCTCGTCGTTCGTGTGGCTCGGCTTCCTCGGCGCCCTCATCGTGACCGTCGCCGTGTACCTCATCGGCTCCTCCGGCCGGGGCCCCGCCGACCCCATCCGCCTCACCCTGGCCGGGGTGGCCCTCGGCGCCGTGTTCTCGGGGATGACCACCGGCATGACCCTCAGCAACCCGGATGCCTTCGAGCAGATGCGGTCCTGGAACGCCGGCTCGCTGCTCGGCCGCGGCTTCGACGTCCTGCTGCCCGTGCTCCCCTTCATCGCGCTCGCGGTGCTCGGCGCCCTCCTGCTCACCCCCGGCCTCAACGCGCTCGCCCTCGGGGAGGATGTGGCCCGCTCCCAGGGCGCCAACGTCGGCGCGATCCGGATCGGCGTCATCCTCGCCGTCACCGTGCTCGCGGGAACCGCGACCGCGCTGGCCGGCCCCATCTCGTTCATCGGCCTCATGGTGCCGCACGTCGCACGGTGGCTGTTCGGCGTCGACCAGCGTGTCATCCTCGTCATCTCCGTGGTCCTCGCCCCCGTCATCGTGCTCCTCTCGGACGTGCTCGGCCGCGTCCTCATCGCGCCCGCCGAGATCCCCGTCGGGATCGTCACGGCATTCGTCGGAGCCCCGATCCTCATCGCCCTCGCCAGGCAGCGGAAGGCGAGCGCCCTCTCGTGACCGCGACCCGCACCCCTACCCCCACCGAGGACCGCCTCGAGCCCGTCGACCTCGGCTACCGGCAGCTCCGCCTCGGGGCCGGCCCCATCGCCGTCACCATCCGCCTGCGCAGCGCCATCGTCGGTGCGGCCGTGGCCGCGGCCGTGCTGGTCCTCGGCATCCTGGGCCTAGGGCTCGGAACGTATCCGCTCAGCCCCGATGCCGTCGTCCGCGCCCTGCTCGGCGGCGGCGACGCACTCGACCGCACCGTCGTCTACGAGTGGCGACTCGCCCGGGTCATCGCGGCCATCACCCTCGGCGCCTTCCTCGCCGTCGCCGGCGCCCTCTTCCAGACGGTCACGAGGAACCCGCTCGCGAGCCCCGACATCCTCGGCCTCTCCAACGGCGCCTTCACGGGCATGCTCGTGAGCGTCGTCGTGTTCTCCGCATCCTGGCCGCTCATGACCGCCGGTGCGGTGATCGGCGGCCTCCTCACCGCCCTCGTGATCTGGGCGTTCGCGCATCGCGGCGGCGCGCAGGGGTTCCGCCTCATCGTGATCGGCATCGGCGTCTCGGCCATGCTCGCCTCCGCGAACACGTGGATGCTGCTCGAGGTAGAGCTCGAGACCGCCATGTTCGCCTCCGCGTGGGGCGCCGGCACCCTCAACGGCGTGACCGGCCCGCCCCTCGCCGGCGCGATCGCCTGCGGCATCCCGCTGTTCGCCGTGCTGCTCTTCCTCGCCCCGCAGCTGCGTCAGCTCGACCTCGGCGACGACGTGGCCGCCGCGACCGGTGCCAGGCCGCAGCTCGTCCGCGCGCTTGTCCTGCTCGCCGCGGTCGGCTTCGTGTCGATCTCGACGGCCGTCATCGGCCCCGTCGCCTTCATCGCCCTGGCGGCTCCCCAGATCGCGCGTCGCATGGCGCGCACCCCGTACCTGTCGCTGTCGCTCGCAGCCCTGGTCGGTGCTCTGCTCCTCCTCGCCTCCGACCTCATCGCCCAGCACGTCCTTCCCGTCACACTGCCGGTTGGGGTCGTGACGGTCTCCGTCGGCGGCCTCTACCTCGTCGTCACCATCGTCCAGGAGATCCGCCGCCGTGCCTGAGCACCAGCCACCACCCACCGCCCGCACGCCCCGAGAGCGCGCCACGCTCCCCGCCTCGTCGCGCCTCGTCGCCGAGGACATCACCCTCGGCTACGACGGCAGACCGATCATCGAGCACCTGAGCGCCGAGATCCCCGACGGCTCCTTCACCGTCATCATCGGCCCGAACGCATGCGGAAAGTCCACCCTGCTCCGCGGCCTGTCCCGACTGCTCGCGCCGGACGCCGGCCGGGTCGTGCTGGACGGGAAGGCCATCACGAGCATGCGGGCGAAGGACGTCGCCCGTCGCCTCGGCCTGCTGCCGCAGTCGGCCCTGGCTCCGGATGGCATCACCGTCGCCGACCTCGTCGGCCGCGGCAGGTTCGCGCACCAGCGTCTCCTGCGCCAATGGTCCGAGTCCGACGAGCGAGCGGTCCGCGATGCCCTCGACGCGACAGGCACCCTGCCGTTGGCGTCGAGACGCGTCGACGAGCTCTCCGGCGGCCAGCGCCAGCGGGTCTGGGTCGCGATGGTCCTCGCGCAGGAGACCGAGCTACTCCTGCTCGACGAGCCGACGACGTTCCTCGACATCGCGCACCAGGTCGAGCTCATGGAGCTCTTCGCGCACCTCAACCGGCAGGGCCGCACGATCGTCGCCGTGCTGCACGACCTCAACCACGCCGCGCGCTACGCCGATCACATCATCGCGATGCGCGACGGGCGCATCCTCGCCTCCGGCACACCCCGCGACGTCGTGACGAGCGAGCGGGTCGAGGAGATCTACGGCCTGCCGAACGTCGTCATCGAAGACCCCATCACGGGCGGGCCGCTTGTCGTGCCGCGCGGGATGCCCCACCCTCGTCCCACGGAGAGCGCACGGGCGGGCGCGGGCTCCCCGGCCTAGTTCCCGCTGGCTTCGTTCCCGCCGGCGGCAACGGGATCGAGCGCGCCGAGCCAGCCACCGACGACGGTCCGCGCGGCGGCCGTGAGTCGTGGCGTGATCGCGAGCGCATCCGCCCGGATCTCCCGCGGATCGAGCTTGTGAATCGCCAGCTCGTAGGCGTTCGCGATGAGCCAGGTCTCGACCATCCGCGGGTCGACCTCGAGGTGGAACTGCAGGCCGAGCAGGTTCCGGCCCGCGGCGAACGCCTGGTTCGGGAAGCCGGGGGTCTCGGCGAGTCGCTCGGCTCCCGCGGGGATCTCGAACTGGTCGCCGTGCCAGTGCAGCACCGGCACGTCAGCGAGGCCGCCCAACACCGAAGCTGCCCCATCCGGGGTCAGCGTGAGCGGCGAGAAGCCGATCTCGACCCGCCCCGTCGGCGCGACCGCCGCGCCCATGGCTGCCGCCATGAGCTGTGCCCCGAGGCACACGCCCAGCGTGGGCCGGTCTGCTTCGACGCGAGCCCTGATGGCGGCGATCTCGGGAGTTAGGAACGGGTATCGCTCCGCATCCCCCACCCCGATCGGCCCGCCGAGCACCACGACGAGGTCGGCATCGACGAGCAGCTCGGCAGTGATCTCGTCCTGCCCGGCCTCGAGGTAGTGGATGCCGTAGCCGCGCTCAGTGAGCACGTCACGAAGCAGCCCGAGGTCCTCGAAGACGACGTGGCGGACGACCAGAGCGGTGAGAGACACGGCGGACTCCTTCGGGTTGGGTGCGACTCGAGGCGACGAGTCGGTCTTCGGTTCAGGTCGTCGGGTCAGAGCGTCGGTGCTGGGGCGATGCGCGCGTAGGCGGCGAGCACGGTGCGCTCGGAGCGCACGAGGTACTCGTCGAGGGCCTCCGCCGCCCCGGCCGTATCGCCGGCGAGGTGGAGCTCCAGCACGCGCTGGTTGAGCTCGATGTAGGGCGCGTGCAGATACTCGAGGTCCTCGAGGAAGCCGAATGCGAGCCGGAGCTCCGCTGAGACGTTCGCGTAGACGCGGTCGAGGCGCTCGCTGTCAGCGAGCGCGACGATCGCCGTGTGGAATGCCATGTTGGCGGTTCCGACCGCCGCCCAGTCGCCGGCCTCTCGCCCTCGGATGGCGTGCTCGACGGCCTCGCGCATCCGCGCCCCGGCCGGGTGCCGCCCCGGGGCGGCGCGCAGGGCCTGCACCTCGATCATGCGTCGAACGCGGTAGATGTCGAGGATCGAGGCCAGTGAGGGGATGGCCACGAAGACGCCCGCGTTGGGGCGCCGGGTGAGCAGTCGCTCCGCCGTGAGCATGCGGAATGCCTCGCGGAGGGTGTTGCGCGAGACGTCGAGTCGCTCGGTCATGGCGCTCTCCGAGAGGCGCTGCCCTGGCACGATCTCGCCGGTGACGATCATCTGGCGGAGGCTCGAGGCCGCTCGTTCCGCCCTGTCGAGGGTCTCGTCGGCTGCGTTCACGCTTCGCACTCTACCGGCGGCGCTTCGCGGTGACCCGTTGGACGAAATCTGCCCGATACATCTTGTAACAAGACATTTACGCGTCTATCGTTGAACAATCTGTTGCTCAGCGTTGAACAACCGTAGGGTTGCCGCAATCACTCGCTGCTCCCCTACCGAACTGGAACGAGTCATGACCTCCACACCTCCTCCCGCTTCCCCGGCGTCCCCAGCGTCCGGCTCTTCTGCCGCCGACGAGGCGAGCACCCCGGAGAAGCTCAAGCAGTACGCCAAAGCTCGCCGCACCTCGCTGGTCGGCGCGCTCTTCCTCATGGCCACCTCGGCCATCGGCCCCGGCTTCATCACCCAGACGGCGACCTTCACCCAGCAGCTCGGCGCCGCGTTCGCCTTCGGCATCCTCATCTCGGTGCTCATCGACCTCGCCGTGCAGCTCAACATCTGGCGCATGATCACGCTCTCCGGGAAGCGCGCGAGCGCCCTCGCCAACGACGCCCTCCCCGGCAGCGGCTACGTGCTCGCCGTGCTCATCGTCATCGGCGGCCTCGTCTTCAACATCGGCAACATCGGCGGCGCCGGGCTCGGCCTGAACGTGCTGCTCGGCCTCGACGTCAAGGTCGGCGCCGTCATCAGCGCCGCCATCGCGATCGCCATCTTCCTCATCAAGCGCGCCGGCATCGTCATGGACCGGGTCGTCATCGTGGCCGGTATCGCCATGATCATCCTCACGGTCATCGTCGCCATCGTCGCGCAGCCGCCCATCGGCGACGCACTCCGCCAGACCGTCCTCCCCGACACCATCAACTTCGCGACCATCACGACGATCGTCGGCGGCACCGTCGGCGGGTACATCGTCTACTCGGGGGCGCACAAGCTGCTCGACTCCGGCAACGCCGGACCGGAGCACATCAAGGAAGTCAACCGCGCGGCTGTGACCGGCATCGTCATCACGGGCATCATGCGCTACGTGCTGTTCCTCGCCATCCTCGGCGTCGTCGCGAGCGGCGTCGTGCTCGACACGACCCTCAACCCGGCAGCAGACGCCTTCCAGGCAGCCGCCGGCGAGGCTGGCTTCCGCATCTTCGGCGCCATCTTCTGGCTCGCCGCCCTCACGAGCATCATCGGCGCCGCGTACACCTCGGTGTCGTTCCTGCCGGTCCTCTCGAAGCGCATCGCCGGCCGCGCCGCTGACTTCTGGACCGTGGGCTTCATCCTGTTCTCGCTGGCCATCTACCTGTCGATCGGCACTCCGCCCGCAACGCTCCTCGTGTTCGTCGGTGGCTTCAACGGCCTCATCCTGCCGATCGGCCTCACCCTGTTCATGTACATCGGCTGGTTCCGCCCGTCGAAGCTGGGCGGCGCGAAGTACCCGAAGTGGCTGCTCATCATCGGCACGCTCGCGACGCTCATCACCTGGTACATGGCCGTCAACGCGGTCGGACCGATCTTCGACCTCCTCAACACCTGATCCGTATCCCGAGCGAAAGGCTGACCACATGAACACACGCTCCATCGACCTCAACAGCGACCTCGGCGAGGGCTTCGGCCGCTGGACCCTGGGAAACGACCAGGAGATGCTCGGCATCGTCACGAGCGCGAACGTCGCCTGCGGGTTCCACGCCGGCGACCCGCGCGCCATCCGCGCCACCGTCAAGGGGGCGGCGGATGCGGGGGTCGCGATCGGCGCGCACGTCGGCTACCGCGACCTGGCCGGCTTCGGGCGTCGCAACATCGACGTCGCCTCCGACGACCTCGTGGCCGATGTGGTCTACCAGATCGGCGCCCTGCAGGCACTCGCCGCCGCCGAGGGGACCAGTGTGAGCTACGTCAAGCCGCACGGGGCCCTCTACAACACGATCGTGCACGACGAGCGGCAGGCGGCGGACGTCGTCGAGGCCGTTCGCCTCGTCGACCCGAGCCTCGTGCTCCTCGGCATGCCGGGCTCGGCCGTGCTCCGCCTCGCCACCGAGGCGGGCATCCCCACCGCGATCGAGGCCTTCGCCGACCGCGCGTACACGCCGCAGGGCACGCTCGTCTCCCGTCGGGAGCCCGGCGCCGTGCTGCACGACGTCGACAAGGTCGCGAAGCGTATGGTGCGCCTCGCGACCGAGGGCCTGCTGGAAGCGATCGACGGCAGCACTCTCGAGCTGCGGGCCGACTCGATCTGCGTGCACGGCGACAGTCCAGGGGCAACCGACATGGCGAAGCAGGTGCGGCTCGCGCTCACGGAGGCCGGCGTGGAGCTGCGCCCGTTCGCAGCCGCCCCGGCAGCCGCCGGAAAGCTGGCCTGACCCCATGAGAGTCCTCACCGCCCGCGACGATGCGGTCCTCATCGAGTGCAACAGCCTCGACGAGACGATCGCGCTCTTCGACGCCCTGACCGCACTGCGCATCCCCGGTGTCGGCGAGATGGTGCCGGGTGCGCGCACCCTGCTCGTCCCGTTCCGGCCAGCCCGGGTCACCGCCGAGGAGATCGAGGCCGCCGCCGCGGCAGCCGACCTCAGCGGCGTGCGCACGGGACAGCCGAGGCGTCTCGAGATCCCGACGCGGTACGACGGTGAGGACCTCGCGGAGGTCGCCGAGCTCCTCGGCCTCTCCACTGACGAAGTCGTGCGCCGCCACACGAGCTCGACCTTCACGGTCGGGTTCGTGGGCTTCGCTCCCGGCTTCGCGTACCTGACAGGCGACGACCCCGTGCTCGACGTGCCACGCCGGGCGACGCCCCGCACCCGCATCCCCGCGGGCTCCGTCGCGCTGGCAGGCACATACAGCGGCGTCTACCCGCGCGAGAGCCCCGGCGGGTGGCAGCTCATCGGCACCACCGAGGTGCCCATGTGGGACCTCGACCGCGACCCGGCCGCGTTCATGGCGCCAGGTGATCTCGTCACGTTCAGCGTCGCCACCACGAGGGCCCGCGCGAGCGTGAGCGAGGACCGAGCACACAGTGCCCGAGGGGCCACACCAGCGGGTGCGGTCGACACGAGCGACAGCCCCTCCGCCCTCGAAGTGCTGTCCCCCGGCCTGCAGACCCTGTTCCAGGACCTCGGACGCGACGGCTACGCCAGCATGGGCGTCTCCGCCTCCGGGGCACTGGATGCGCCAGCCCACCGCCAGGCGAACCGCCTCGTCGGCAGCGCTGCGGAGGCCCCCACCCTAGAGGTCGCCTACGGCGGCCTCCTGGTGCGGGCGCACGGCCCGCAGGTCGTGGCGGTGACGGGCGCCGAGGTGCCCCTGACCGTGTCCGGCACCCTTCCCCGCACCGCCCCATTCGGAGCGGCGTTCGCGCTGGACGACGGCGACGAACTGCAGCTCGGCTCCCCCGCCGCCGGAGTGCGCAGCTACCTCGCGGTGCGCGGCGGGTTCGGCGCGCCCCCGGTGCTCGAGAGCCTTGCGACCGACCTCCTTGCGGGGCTCGGCCCCGACGCGCTGAAAGCCGGCGACCTGCTCAGCGTCCTCGCGCCCCACGCCACCCTCCTCGCTGCCAGCCCCGTCGCGGACGCCCCGCCGCGCGAGCTTCCCCGAGCCGGCGGCGAGACCGTCGAGCTGCGCATCGTGCTCGGCCCCCGCGACGACTGGTTCTCGGCCGAGGAGATCGAGCGCTTCACCGGCCAGGACTGGCAGGTGACGCCGCAATCGAACCGGGTCGGCGTGCGACTCGACGGCGACGCCCTCACCCGAGTGAAGAGCGGCGAGCTGCCCAGCGAGGGCTGCGTCAGCGGCGCGATCCAGATGCCCCCGAACGGGCAGCCGGTGCTCTTCCTCGCCGACCACCCCCTCACCGGCGGCTACCCCGTGCTCGGCGCCGTCATCACCGACGACCTCCCCCTCGCGGGCCAGCTGCCGGTCGGCGCGACGGTGCGATTCCGCATCGTCGAACCGCGCGGCCACCAGCCACGCACCCAGACCCCACGCACCCAGACCCCAGGAGAACTCCGATGACCCGCATCACCAAGGTCCTCATCGCGAACCGCGGCGAGATCGCCGTGCGCGTCGCCCGCGCCTGCGCCGACTACGGGGTCGCCTCCGTTGCCGTGTACGCCGACGGCGACGCCGATGCGCTTCACGTGCGCCTCGCCGACGAGGCCGTGCCACTCGAGGGCGCGACCTCGCGGGACACGTACCTCGATGCCGAGAAGCTGCTTGCTGCTGCGACATCCACGGGCGCCGACGCCGTGCACCCGGGCTACGGCTTCCTCTCCGAGAACGCCGAGTTCGCGCGCGCCGTCGAGGGGGCGGGGCTCGTCTGGATCGGCCCGTCTCCCGAGGCGATCGAGCTGCTCGGCGACAAGATCTCGGCCCGCCGCCTCGCCGAGCAGGTCGGCGCGCCGCTCGTCGCCGGAACCAGCGGCCCCGTCGGCTCCCCCGCAGAGGCGAGCGCCTTCGCGGAGGAGCACGGCCTCCCCATCGCGATCAAGGCCGCGTTCGGCGGTGGTGGGCGCGGCCTGCGCGTCGCGCGCCGCCTCGACGAGGTCGAGGAGCTCTTCGCCGCCGCCGGGCGAGAAGCCGTCGCCGCCTTCGGCAGGGGCGAGTGCTTCGTCGAGCAGTTCCTGGAGTCGCCGCGCCACATCGAGGCGCAGGTGCTCGCCGACGAGCACGGCAACGTCGTCGTCGTCGGCACCCGCGACTGCTCGCTGCAGCGCCGCAACCAGAAGCTCGTCGAGGAGGCACCTGCCCCCTTCCTGACCGCGGAGCAGCGAGAGCGCATCCACACCTCGGCCCGCGACATCTGCGCGGCCGCCGGCTACCGCAGCGCTGGCACCGTCGAGTTCCTCCTCGACGCGAACGGCGTCATCTCGTTCCTCGAGGTCAACACGCGCCTGCAGGTCGAGCATCCCGTCACCGAGGAGACTGCGGGCGTCGACCTCGTCGTCGAGCAGCTCCGCATCGCCGACGGGCTCGCGCTCGAGGCGGCCGAGTTCACGCCCCGCGCGCACTCGTTCGAGTTCCGCATCAACGCCGAGGATCCGGCGCGTGGCTTCCTCCCGGGGCCGGGCACCATCTCGCTGTTCCGAGCACCGTCCGGACCGGGCGTCCGCGTCGACTCGGGCGTCGAGACCGGCTCCGTGGTCTCCGGCCAGTTCGACTCAATGCTCGCGAAGCTCATCGTCACCGGCGCGACCCGCGAGGAGGCGCTCCGCCGCGCGCGCCGCGCCCTCGCCGAGTTCGAGGTCGAAGGCGTGCCGACGGTGCTGCCCTTCCACCGCGCGGTGCTCGACGACCCGGACTTCATCGGCGGCAAGAGCGCCGAGGGCGTCCCCGGCTTCGGCGTGCACACGCAGTGGATCGAGACGACCTTCGCCGAGCGGGTTCCCGAGCAGGTGCTCGCCGTCGAGCCGAGCGACCCCTCCGTGGTCTCGACGTGGGTCGAGCTCGACGGCCGCCGCGTCGCCCTCCGGCTCCCTGCGACGCTCTTCGCGGCCGGAGGCTCGGCTCCCGCGGCGTCGCCTGCCGGTGCGGCAGGTTCTGCAGGGGCAGCGGATGCTGGCAGCGAGTCCGGCTCGTCGGTCACGGCCCCCATGGCGGGCACGCTCCTGCGCTGGCTCGTGGAGGACGGCGCCGAAGTCGAGGCGGGGACCGCCGTCGCGGTCGTCGAGGCCATGAAGATGGAGACGCCCGTTCAGGTCACGGCCGCTGGCGTCCTCCGCCAGCGCGCCGAGGCTGGGAGCCCCATCGCAGCTGGCGAGGTGCTCGCGGAGCTCGCCGCGTCGAGCTGATCTCCTGCCAGGCGACGGTGAAATGTCGGTGGCTGCGGGCAGACTGGTTCGCATGACGGAACCAGCCGCCCGCGCCCACCATTCCATCGACTACCTCGAGTTCGGAGTCACCGACCTCGCCGTGGCCAAGCAGTTCTACGGCGATGCCTTCGGGTGGAGCTTCAACGACTACGGCCCCGGCCCCAACTACGTCGGCATCCGCCGGCCCGGCGGTGACGCCACCGACGAGGTGGGCGGCTTCCGACTCGACCCCCAGGTCACTCCAGGCGGGGCGCTTGTGCTGCTCTACTCCGACGACCTCGAGGCGAGCGTCGCGCAGGTGCGCGCGGCCGGCGGCGAGGTCGTGAGCGGGCCGTACGAGTTCCCCGGTGGCCGCCGCTTCCACTTCACCGACCCGGCGGGCAACGAGCTCGGGGTCTGGTCGAGCTCCTAGCGCGAGACCGAGCTGGAACGAGCGCCCGCGATGCGCGCCCGCACCTCGTCGAGCGTTCGCATGATGGCGATCGACTCGTCGAGCGGCATGCGCGGGCTCTCGAGCTCGCCGGCGCTGAGGCACCGTTCGACCTCGAGCGCCTGGAACTGCATGCCGCGACCCACGTGCTGCGGCTTGTCGAAGCGGAGGAGCCCGCGCTGCCCTCGGCCCCCGTCGTAGACCGTGAACGAGGTCGACGCGTAGAAGACCGAGTCGATGTCGATCCAGCCATCCGAGCCGACGATGGCCGCGCGGTTCGAGCCGGGCGCATCCATGCGCGTGAGGGTCGCCGAGGTGCGGCCGGCACCATGCCGCAGGAGCACGGAGGCGGAGAGATCGACCCCGAGCTCCGAGGCCTCGCCGTCGACGAGCATCGAGGTGGGCTCGCCGAGATACCTCGAGGCGAAGGAGACGCCGTAGACGCCGAGGTCCGCCATGACGCCACCGCCGAGCTCGGGGTTCCCGTGGCGGCTCGTCGGGGCCACGTCGAGGTTCTGGAAATGCGAGCTGGAGACGCTCACGAGCTCGCCGATCGAACCGCGCTCGAGGACGTCGCCGATCGCGTCGGCCGTCGGCAGGAAGCGCGTCCACATGGCCTCCATCGCGAACACGCCCTTGGCGCGGGCCGCCGCGACAACCCGCTCGGCTTCGGGGGCGTCGTTGGTGAACGACTTCTCCACGAGCACCGGCTTCCCGCCGTCGATCGCGAGCAGCGCCTGCTCGGCGTGGAACGCCTGCGGCGTCGCGATGTAGATGACGTCGACGCCGGGGTCGGCGACCAGCGCCTCATAGCTGCCGTAGGAGGTCGGAATCGACAGCTCAGCGGCGAACTCGGCCGCGCGCCGCGCCTCCCGAGACGCGACCGCCGCCACCTCCAGGCCCTGCGCCACGAGGTCGCCCACGAAGGTCCTCGCGATGTTGCCCGCCCCGAGAATTCCCCACCGCACCCGTTCAGTCGTCACGGAAAAACCCTAGTCGGGCGCCGCGCGCACCGCGAGAGCTCCGCGCGTCGAGCACGAGGCCTTCTCGCAGAGCAAGACGGAGCAGACCTTCGACGTCGCCAGGACCCCGTCTCGCGGATGCGGGCGCGCGTCAGTCGCTGAGGCCAGCCCGACGCGCGAGCACGGCGGCCTCCATCCTGGACACGACGCCGAGCTTCGCGAGCACCCGCGACACGTGGGTCTTCGCCGTGGAGGCGCTGATGTGCATCCGCTGGCCGATGCCGGAGTTCGACAGCCCCTCGCCCAGCGCGGAGAGCACCTCCCGCTCTCGCGCCGTGAGCTCGGCGAGTCCGGGCAGCTCCGGAGTCGGCGTCGGAGCGCCGTCAGCCGTCTGCGCGAAGCGATCGAGGAGACGCCGTGTCACCTCCGGAGACAGGGCTCCCTCGCCCCGAGCCACCGCCTCGACTGCGGCCTGGAGGGCCGGCCCCGACGTCGTCTTCAGCAGGAACCCGGCAGCGCCGGCCCGGACGGCGCCGAACACGTACTCGTCGAGGTCGAAGGTGGTGAGCACCAGCACCTGCGCGAGCGAGTCGGCGACGATGGCTCGCGTCGCCTCGATGCCGTCGGTCCCCGGCATGCGGACGTCCATGAGCACGACGTCGGGTCGCAGGGCCCGCGCGTTCCTGATCGCCGCGGCCCCGTCGCCGGCCTCGCCCACGACCTCGATGCCGTGGGCCTCGAGCAGCAGCCGCAGCCCGGCCCGGATCGCGGCGTGGTCGTCGGCGACGAGCACACGAATGGGTCCGTCGATCTCCTCGGTCACGATGTGCTCCCCTCAGGTCGTTCAGTGGTCTGCGCCCTCGCGCCCGCGGTGCGCGGCACGGTCGCTGCGACTCGCCACCCAGCACCGTCTGGCGTCGGCCCAGCCTCGAGGTGGCCGCCGAGGCGCTCCGCCCGCTCGCGGATGAGACCGAGCCCGTTGCCCGTGCCCGGCACTGCCTCCATCCGGGTGCCGCCCGTCGAGGTCACGACGACGGAGAGCCAGTCAGCCCGCTCCTCGAAGCGCACCTCGACGACGGCGCCCGGCGAGTGCCGCCCGGCGTTCGAGACGGCCTCGACCACCACACGGGCGAGGGCCTGCTCCGTGGCGGCGGATGTGCTCGGCACCTCCCCGACGATGCTCGCCTCGACCGAGTCCGCCGAGGCCACGAGCTCCGCGACCTGAGCCAGCCTCGGCGGCGCCGCGACCTCCCCGTCGCCGGCGCCGCTTCGGAGGATGAGGATCATCGACCGCATCTCGTCGAGCCCGTCGAGGGCCGAGTCGCGGATCGCCTGCAGCGCCCCCGCCTCCCGGCCTCGCACGCCGGACCCCGCGAGAGCCGCCTCCGAGGTGATGGCGATCGCCGAGAGGTTGGCCGCCACCACGTCATGGAGGTCGCGGGCCATGCGCTCGCGTTCGTCGCGCACCGCCTCCTCCCGCTCCAGCACGAGCAGACGCTCGGCGTCGTCGGCGCGAGCTTCCTGCACCCGCGCGAGCTCCGCGCTCTGACGCACCGAGCTCGCCCACCAGAGCGGCGTGCCGAAGATCGCGAGGGCCTGCAGCCCGAAGAACACGCCCTGCCGCAGCGCCTCGCCGAGCAGCACGGGCACGGCGAAAGCCGCCACCACGGCCACCGCGACGAGCACCTGCACCGCTCGGAGCGCCGCCGGCGGGCTGTACCGGCCGACGATATAGAGGGCATCCAGCACCAGGACGGCCCCGCCGATCACGCCCACGAGCACGAAAGCGGACACCGACACGGTCACGCAGACGAGCAGCACGAGCACGGGGAACCGCCGCTTCTGGGTGAGCGCCAGCCCACCGAGCGCAACCGCACCGAGGCTCAGCGCGATGTGCTGAGGCGAGTCGAAGAGCGCCAGCAGGACGGCAGCCGCGATCGCGAAGAGCGTGGTCGTCGCATCCTCGTCGGGCCGCCAACCGGCGCGGAGGTGCCGGGTTCCCGGCGCGACGGCGCTCTGCGGTTCGGTCATGGCACCATCCCAGCACACGGACGCCCACGCGCGGTCACCCGAACGATGTACGCGAGCACCGCGGCTGGCATCCTTCAGCGGATGCGGCCGGGAGCCCGTGCACAGGAGGGTTGCGGCATGTCCACTGAACTCCTGCTCTCGCTCCTCGGTCTCGCGCTCGTCGACAGCCTGAGCGCGGGCACGCTCCTCATCCCGATCTTCTTCCTGCTCGCGCCCGGCCGCATCCGCTTCGGGCGCATCCTCACCTACCTGGGGACGATCGCCGGCTTCTACTTCCTCGTCGGGCTCGCCCTGACGGCCGGGGCGTCCGCCTTCCTGGAGAACGCGGCCGCGGTGCTCGAGACCCCGACGGCCTACGCCATTCAGCTGGTGGTCGGCGGCGGACTGCTCGTTGTGGGCATCTGCATGCCGACCAAGAAGCGGGGCCGGGTCGCGGCCGGGGCCGCACAGGACGGGAGCGCGCTGCCGGGAGGCGCGCAGCCGGAACACCCCGGGGAGTCGGCGAAGCCCGCCAAGGGCAGGCTCGCCCGCTGGCGCGACCGCGCACTCGGAGACGGCCCACCCGTGACCGTCATCGCGCTCGCGCTGGCGGCGGGGCTCATCGAGCTCGCGACGATGATCCCGTACCTGGCGGCGGTCGGCCTCCTCACAGGCTCCGGGCTCGGTATCGCCGGGTCGACTCCGCTCCTCGCCGCCTACTGCGTGGTCATGGTCGCGCCGGCACTGCTGCTGCTCCTCGGCCGCGTCGCCGCTCGACGCGCGGTCGAGCCCCGCCTTCGCCGGCTCGCCGACTGGCTGAGCCGAAACGCCGCGGAGAACACGGCCTGGATCATCGCCCTCGTCGGCTTCTTCCTGCTCCGAGACGCGCTCGCGCACTCGGCGAGCTTCGACTTCTGGCCCTTCAACACTTGACGGTGACAGCCTGGGCGCCGGCCCGCGTCGACACCCCCGACGCGCCTTCAGCGCACGCTGAGCTCGATGAGCTGCGCCTCCACCGACTCACGCAGCGGGGACCCGTCGAAGCGACCGGCGCGGTTCCCGTCGGCGTCGAGGAGCAGCACCGTCGGGGTCACGACGATGTCGTAGGGCAGCACGAGTTCGGGGCGGATGCTCGTGTCGACTTCCGCGAGCACAACCCCCGCCGAGGTGGCTGCAACGTCCTGCAGCATCCATCTCGTGGCGGCGCACTCCGCGCTGTCGGGGGCGGTGAAGAGCACGATCGTCGCGCGGCGGCCGGGCAGCACATCCTCGGGCAGGAGCTCGAGGTCGATCTCGGACTGCTCGGGCTCGGGCTCGCCTTCGCCGTCGAAGCGGCTCACCCCTCGTCGCGCGACCCACCCGACGACGGCGACGATGAGCACAAGCGCCATGATCACGAGCAACACCACTGATCCGTCCACGCGCTCAGCCTCCCACACTCGGGGGTTCGGAGGTCAGATCCGCGGGCGTTCGCGTCACGAGCTGAGCTGCAGGAGCTGCGCCTCGAGCTCAGCTCGTCTCGGAGGCCCGCCGATGCGCGCGACCCGCTTGCCGTCGGCGTCGAGCACCAGCACGGTCGGCGTCTGCCGTACGTCGTAGCTCCTGGCCAGATCCTGACGGTCGGTGAGGTCGACCTCGGCCACGACGACGCCGGGGGCCGTCGCGGCGAGCTGGTCGAGCATCCGCTTCGTGGCGGGGCACCTCGCGCAGAACTCCGTGGATAAGAGGATGACCGTGGCGCTGTCCCCCGGCTCGACGCCGGCCCCGAGGAGGTGCAGGTCCGCGGCCCCCGCGGCTGCACCGCCTGGGGCACGCGAGGTCTTCAGGCGACCGTTCGTCCGCTGCAGGACGACGCCGATGACGCTGGCGACGACGACGAGTCCGACGAGCACCATGACGGCGAGCGAGGCATCCACGGGCGCCTCCCTCAGGCCTGCACGCCGCGCGGGCGGACGACGCCGACCCGAAGAAGCAGGACGTACAGCTGGCAGCCGAGGCAGTAGCCGAAGGCGGCGTTCAGGAAGGCCGCGATGAACGCCGCGCCCGCGGCCACCGGCACGGCGAGCGGAACACCGAGCACGTGCAGCACGACGCCGACGAGGGTCACCGCGAACCCCACTCCCTGCGCGAACGTCGGCGGCGCCGCCTCCTCCGTCTCGGCGGGTGGCGCGAGCCGCGGTCGGATCACCGCGGCGAAGAGACGCCCGTAGGGGTGCCGCTGGATGCCCGCGAACGCGCCCCACGCGAAGAGCGCCGTCAGGGCGGTGAGCAGGAGGAAACCGGGCTGCACGAGCCTGCCCGCCACCGTCTCCGCCGCCGGGGCGACGAGGCCGAGGAAGACGGTGACGAGGAGCAGGACAGCCGTGATCGCTGCCCCGAACCGCGGCCCGCGTGGGTCGATGCGAGTCTGTGCCGACATGATGCTCCCTCTTCCAGGGGTGACCTCGGCGACGGCTTCGAACGAAGCCAGCCCCGGGGCGGCAGCGGATGCTGTGCCGAAAGGGTAGGCGCGCGCGGCTCCGAGGGGAACGACTGTGACGCTCCGCGACGACCAGGTTCGGCGGGAGGCGACTTGAGATGATGCCCGCATGAAGACCTTCACTCTCCCCCAGACCGACGTGCGTGCCTCGAGCATCGTCCTCGGTCTCATGCGCATCATGGACCTCGACAACGAGCAGCTGCGCACCCTCGTGGGCACGGCCCTCGACGCGGGCGTCAACGTCCTCGACCACGCCGACATCTACGGCGGCGAGCGCCACGCCTGCGAGCGTCGCTTCGGCCAGGCCATCCGCCTGTCCCCCGCCGAGCGCGAGAAGGTGCTCATCCAGTCGAAGGTGGGCATCCGCGAGGGCTACTTCGACTTCTCCGCCGAGCACATCCTGCGCACGGTCGACGAGTCGCTCGAGGCCCTCGGCACCGAGTACCTCGACGTGCTCCTGCTGCACCGCCCCGACACCCTCGTCGAGCCCGAGGAGGTGGCGACGGCGTTCAACGAGCTCCACAACCGCGGCAAGGTCCGCCACTTCGGCGTCTCCAACCACACGCCCGGTCAGGTCGAGCTGCTGAAGTCGGTGGTCGCGCAGCCCCTCATCATCAACCAGGTGCAGCTCAGCATCACCCACGCTCCGATCATCGCGTCGGGGATCGCCGCCAACATGGTCGGCCTCGACCAGTCCATCGACCGTGACAACGGCATGCTCGACTACGCGCGCCTCAACGGCATCACCCTCCAGGCGTGGTCGCCGTTCCAGAAGGGGTTCTTCGACGGCGTCTTCCTCGGCGACCGCGAGCACTTCGCCGAGCTCAACGACGTGCTCGAGGCGCTCGCCGACAAGTACGGCGTCACGCCGATGGGCATCGCAACGGCCTGGATCACACGTCACCCCGCGAACATCCAGGTGGTTCTCGGCACGACGACCCCATCGCGCGTCGCCGAGTCGGCCGCGGGCTCGGATGTGCATCTGACGCGCGAGGAGTACTACCTCATCTTCACGGCGGCCGGTCACACACTGCCGTAGCGTCCGCGCGCTCCGGAGCCTGCCCGCGCGCCTGCCCGCGCGCCTGCCCGAGCCTGCCCGAGCCTGCCCGAGCCTGCCCGAGCGCAGAGTTGTGGCCCGGTGCTGCTCCCGTGATCGGGAGCA
>NZ_JADKSL010000005.1:0-208152 GCF_015351275.1 Pseudoclavibacter sp. VKM Ac-2867 | reverse complement strand
TTACCCCCTCCAAAGGAAGAGGCACGGGATCAAATTGGCATTTGACATAGTGCACGCTGTTGAGTTCTCAAGAATCGAGCGCTTCCCTCTTCAAGCCTCACGGCCATCTCTAAGGAGCAATCGCTTGCACTGCAAACCCCGGACAAGAAACACGGACCGTGAGCATGAAGCTCATCCTCCGCACAACCAACTGGAAGAACCAGAGGCCGACGATCTTGCTACCCGGTGAGGCAGGAGTTCCGAGTGTAGATCATGTTGCTCCAACTTGCAAGAACAAGTGGCAGATGCTGATCTTTCTTTCGGACTGTCCGGCCCGTGCGACCCGCTCTCGCGTTTCGCTCCGTTGGCCTGACGAGTGATTACATTACGCAGTGACCCCGCGGCACACAACTCGGGGCACATCCCGGGCGTGTCGAGTCAATCGGCACGCCGCCAGAAGCATCACCGGCACTGGCGTCAGCCTGCGTAGACCCGCCGCGCTCCGCCGTCGAACTTCTCGAGTGCGCCGGTCTCGCCGGCCCGGACCGCGCGACCGCCGAGCCACAGCGCGTAGACGAGGTAGAGCGCGAGGGCTGCCGCACCGATCCCGATCTTCACCGGCCACGGCCAATCCTGCCTCGTCACGAACCCCTCGACCAGGCCGGAGATGAACAGGAAGATCGTCGTGCCGATCGCGACCACGATGAGCGCACGGCCATCGTCGGCCAGCGACTGCATGCGCGTCTTCGCGCCGGGGGCGACCCATGCCCAGAAGATGCGAAGCCCAGCTCCCGCCGCGACGAACACCATCGTGAGTTCGAGCAGTCCGTGAGGCGCGATCCAGAGGAAGAAC
This sequence comes from Pseudoclavibacter sp. VKM Ac-2867, assembly GCF_015351275.1. Lineage (NCBI taxonomy): Bacteria > Bacillati > Actinomycetota > Actinomycetes > Micrococcales > Microbacteriaceae > Pseudoclavibacter > Pseudoclavibacter sp. VKM Ac-2867. The sequence goes on along the minus strand of NZ_JADKSL010000005.1, from coordinate 207,320 downwards.
ACGTCAAGGTGCCCGTGCGCGCCGAGCACCGCCGCGCTCTGTCCGAGACCGAGCGCATTCTGCACGAGAACGACCGGCACCCACAGGCCGGTGATGCCGAATGCAATGCACTGCGCGGCGATCCACGCATTGTTCGTGAAGACCCTCGCAGCGAAGCTGGATTCCGAGAACTGCGAGTAATAGCCGACGAAGTCCTCTTCCGCGTACTGCTCCAGCGCGGCCTCGGAACCGAGGAATCCGAGGATCTCCGGGTTGGCCGTGATCCACCAGTAGCTGAGCACCGCCACGAGCAACGTGAACACCGCTGCACCGAGCGTCCACCACCGGACGCGGTAGAGCGCAGCGGGCAGGGCGAGAGTGAAGAACGTTTCGAGGACCAGCAGGATGTTGCGCCCTGCCCCAGTGAACCGGCCCCGCGCCCGCGACAGCTGCACGGACAGGAACTCTCCCTCGCGGGTCTCGCCGTAGCTTGTTCGCAGCGCCGAGAGCTCCGTCGACGAATCCTGGTATCGCGTGATGAGCTCGTCGATCTCGGCGCCGGTCAGGTTCCGGTGCCGAGCCAGCGCCCCCAGGCGCCGCCAATCCGCCGAACGGGCGGTTGTGAGAGCTTCAAGATCCATCTGTTTCAATACTGCCATGGCCACTCAGACGAGACCACGGGAACGCCTGAGCGTCAGCGACGAGCAGCTTGTCGCCGGCGAAGGCGTGCATCTGGACGTGAGGCCAGCGGGGTTCGCGCTTCGCGCGGCATCGGCCGCCCTTGATGCGCTGGTCTACCTGCTCGGATACGTCGGCCTCCTCATCCTGACCATGACGGTCCTCTCGAGCGACGACTTCCCGTTCGCCATCGATGAGGCACTCATGAGCGCCATCGCCCTCTCGCTTCTTGTCGTCTGCCTCGTCATCGCTCCGTGTGTCGTCGAGACGCTCTCGCACGGTCGATCGGTCGGAAAGCTCGCCACCGGGCTGCGCATCGTGCGCGACGACGGGGGCGCGTCAGGCTTCCGACAGGCACTTATCCGCTCCCTGCTCGGATTCATCGAGCTGTACGGCACCTTCGGCGGCATCGCCATCATCACTGGCCTCGTCAACGGCAGGGCCAAGAGACTCGGCGACATCTTGGCGGGCACGACCTGCCAGCGCGAACGTGCGCCGAAGCTCAGAAGCCACCTCGGCCCGATGCCCCCGCAGCTCCTCGCCTGGGCCGGGATCGCCGATGCCGGGAGGCTGCCGGACCGAACCGCTCGCCGGATCCTGGACTACCTCGACCAGGCTGCGCATCTCACCCCCGCGCACCGGGACCGAGCCGCTGGAGAGATCGCGCGCGAGACGCTCCCCCACGTGCACCCGATCCCCGACGTCGACGCCGACACCTACCTGCGAGGTCTCGCCGTGCTGCGCCGCGATCGGGAGCTCGCCGCGCTGTCCGCGATCGGCCGGCGGGAGACGGCGCTGGCCCCCACGCTGAACGGCATGCCCCACTCGTTCCCGGACCGAGGCTGAGCCGCGAGTCCTGGCTCGGGTCCCGAGGCGGGCCGGATCCGGATCCGGATCCGGATCCCACGGCGTACTGCAGCGCGAACAGCCGCAGCCCGCCAGGGTTCTCCCCTGGCGAGCTGCGGGCTCTCGCGTGCCGGCGACGCTCGGCGGGCGACGCTCAGTACCGGTAGTGGTCGACCTTGTACGGGCCGTCGACGGCGACGCCGATGTAGTCGGCCTGCTCGGGGGTCAGCTCGGTGAGCTTCACGCCGAGGGCGTCCAGGTGAAGACGCGCGACCTGCTCGTCCAGGTGCTTCGGCAGCACGTGGACACCGAGAGGGTAGGCGTCGAGGCGCTGCCAGAGCTCGAGCTGCGCAAGTACCTGGTTCGTGAAGGAACTGCTCATCACGAACGAGGGGTGACCGGTCGCGTTTCCGAGGTTCAGCAGACGCCCCTCGGAGAGCACCAGCAGCGAACGCGAGTTCGGGAGGCGCCACTCGTGCACCTGCGCCTTGATCTCGACGCGAGTCGCACCCGCGAGGCCCTCGAGCCCGGCCATGTCGATCTCGTTGTCGAAGTGCCCGACGTTGCCGACGATCGCCATGTGCTTCATGCCGAGCATGTGCTCGAGGGTCAGCACGCTCTTGTTGCCCGTGCAGGTGATCCAGATGTCCACCTGGTCGAGGACGTCCTCGACCTTGGCGACCTGGAAGCCGTCCATCGCGGCCTGCCAGGCGCAGATCGGGTCGACCTCGCTGACGATCACCCGCGCGCCCTGGCCGCGAAGGGCTTCGGCCGCACCCTTGCCGACGTCCCCATAGCCGACCACGAAGGCGGTCTTGCCGCCGATGAGCACATCGGTCGCGCGGTTCAGCCCATCGGGGAGTGAGTGGCGGATGCCGTACGTGTTGTCGAACTTCGACTTCGTCACCGAGTCGTTGACGTTGATGGCCGTGAACTGCAGCTCACCCCGTTCAGCGAGCTCGTACAGGCGGTGCACGCCAGTCGTCGTCTCTTCCGTGACGCCGCGCACCTCGTCCGCGATGCGGGTGAAGTGGCCATCGTCGACGGCGAGCGAGGCGCGGATGGTGTCGAGGACAACCCGCATCTCGACGCTGTCCGCGTCACTCGCGTCACGGACGGCTCCGGCCATCTCGGCCTCACGACCGAGGTGCACGAGCATCGTCGCATCGCCGCCGTCATCGAGGATGAGGTTGGGGCCGACGGCACCCTCGGCGCTCCAGTCGAAGATGCGCGAGGTGCACCACCAGTACTCCTCGAGCGTCTCGCCCTTCCAGGCGAACACGGGGATGCCCTTCGGCTCCTCGACCGTGCCGTTGGGACCGACGGCGACGGCAGCGGCGGCTTCGTCCTGCGTGGAGAAGATGTTGCAGCTGGCCCAGCGCACCTCGGCGCCGAGGTCGGTGAGGGTCTCGATGAGCACCGCGGTCTGCACCGTCATGTGCAGCGATCCGGCGATGCGTGCGCCAGCGAGCGGGTTCTGTCCCGCGTACTGCGCCCGCAGCGCCATGAGCCCAGGCATCTCGATCTCGGCCAGACGGATCTGGTGGCGCCCCGCCGGCGCGAGGGCCAGATCTGCGACGACGAACGGACGTTCGGTGGAGAGCTCGATACCTGACGTTGGTGCCATGACTGCTGCTTCCTTGTTACGGGTGTGGTGGATGCTGCGGGTCTGCTACTCGGCCCGGATGAGGCCGAGCACCTGGTCGCGCAGCGACTGCAGGCGCGCCTCGTCCTTGGCCTCGGCGTTCAAGCGCAGGAGCGGCTCTGTGTTGGACGCGCGCACGTTGAACCACCAGAAGCCGGTCTCGTCGGAGCCGCGGACCGTGAGGCCGTCGAATTCCTCGAACTCCGCGATGCTCGCGAAGGTGTCGACGATACGCGCGAGCGCTGCCGGCACGTCGGCGACCGTCGAGTTGATCTCACCGGACGCGAAATAGGGGTTCTCGAGCCCGCCGATCTCCGAGAGCTGCTTGTCGGAGCCGCCCACGGCTGCGAGCACGTGCATCGCCGCGAGCATGCCGTTGTCGGCACTCCAGAAGTCGCGGAAGTAGTAGTGCGCGGAGTGCTCTCCGCCGAAGACCGCATTCGTGGCGGCCATCTGCGCCTTGATGAGCGAGTGACCGACCTTCGTCTGGACGGCCTTCGCGCCTTCCTGCCTGATGGCCTCGGGAACATGACGCGAGACGATGAGGTTGTGCAGGATGGTCGGCTCGGTCTCGCCGGCTTCACGGACGCGCGCGATCTCGCGGCGCGCGACGATGGCGGTCACGGCGCTCGGCGAGACGGGCTCACCCAGCTCATCGATGAGGAAGCAGCGGTCTGCGTCGCCGTCGAAGGCGAGGCCGAGATCGGCGCCATGCTCGATGACGGCGGCCTGCAGGTCGACCAGGTTCTTGGGGTCGAGCGGGTTGGCCTCATGGTTCGGGAACGTGCCGTCGAGCTCGAAGTACATGGGGATGATCTCGAGTGGCAGGGCTCCGAGGCCAGCCGCCTCGCCGAGCACGGCAGGGACCGTGAGGCCACCCATCCCGTTGCCGGCGTCCACGACGATCTTGAGCTGGCGGATGCCCGAGAGGTCGACCAGTTCGCGCAGGTAGGCCGCGTAGTCGGCGAGCACGTCGATGCGCTGCTCCTCGCCCGGCTGCTCGACAGCGGCGATGCCCTCGTCGAGGAAGGCGGCCGCGCGATCGCGGATCGCGGAGAGGCCCGTGTCGAAGCTCAGTGCCTTGGCACCGGCGAGCGACAGCTTGATGCCGTTGTATGCGGCGGGGTTGTGGCTGGCCGTGAACATCGCGGCGGCCGCATCGTATCGGCCCGAAGCGAAGTAGTCCTCGTCGGTCGAGCAGAGCCCGATGTGCGTGACGTTCGCGCCCCTCGCGGTCGCGCCGCGAGCGAAGGCCGCCGCGAAGCCCGGAGAGGAGTCGCGCATGTCGTGGCCGACGACGACCGTCTGCCCGGAGAGCGCGAATTCGTCGACGAAGCCAGCGCCGAGCGCTGTCACAAGCGACTCGGTGAGCTCGCTGCCGACGAGCCCCCGAACGTCGTAGCTCTTCACGACACCAGAGAGAGAACCCCGCTCGTCAGTCGATGCGGGTGCGATTGCCACAGAAGTCATGAACCCAAAACTACCGGACGCATCATGCTCCAGCCCTGCGGTGGCGTCGAGCGCTCAGCGTGGCGCGCACACAGGTCGTAGCTGTGGGGTTCGGCAGCGATCGCAAGCGGGCCGATGACGGCGAGCTTGTCCTCGTAGTCGAACGTCAGGGTGTACTCCGCCTTGCGGGTGCACGCGACTCGTGAGCATGGTCGATTGGACATCGGCGCAAGTCTACGCCGGGCGTAAACTCGCAGGCATGCCACGTCGCCGCCGGGAGAAGAAGTCCGAGAACGCCAGGAGGCAGGCCCGCCCTGAGCGGGGCCTCGCCCGCGGCAGGCACGGCAGGGGCATCCGCTCGAGTGTCGCCGGACCGTACCTGCCGATGCTCACCGGTCGGGTGGTCAGGTTCGAGAACCACGTGGCCGACGCGATGAACTACCTGCGCGCAGCCAACCCTGAGCGACTCGCGAATGTGCAGGTCGATATCGCGAACGTGCCGAAGACACTGCAGCATGCGGATGGCATGGACCGTTGGCACGTCGAGTCGCCGAACCGCATCATCCTGTACCGGGTCGCGATAGATCGCCTGGCGCGATTGCACTGCGAGGACCCGGTGCACTACCGGATGCTCGTGGAGCGGTGCGTGCTGCAGGCCGTCGCCGAGCTGCTCGGCTCCGACCCGTGGGACATCGCGCCGGAGCGCTTCGGCGACGAGTGAGCTCCCCCGCCGCCTGCGCGTCTCAGCGGTAGACGGTGATGACCTCGGCGAGCGGGTTGCCCGCATAGCTCGGGATCGCGGCGAGCTGGCCGTCGCCCGCGTAGGCGAGCTGGACCGAGACCCGGTCGAGCCCCTCGAGCCGGTACTCGCGCGACGCCTCGACGTCGATGGAGGTCGTGCCGTGCGCCGGAATCGTGACGGCCGTCTCCGTGCCGTCCTCCGCGACCAGCGTGGCGGTCTTCTCGACGCCGTCGGCGTCGGCGAGCTGCAGCTTGGGAGACGGGCCGTTCGGCACGGCGACGACCTGGCTGTCGCTCAGGACTGGGACAGGCAGGTACCAGGCCAGGTCCGATGCTGTGGCGGTCGCCGTGGTCTGCGCGGCGGCGACGACGGGGTTGCTCGCCTCGATCTCGAGCGTGTACTGGCCGATCGGATAGCCCGTGAGCGGGATCTCCGTGGTCCGTCCGCCCTCGATGGTGAGCGAGATCGGCTCCAGGGCGACGCCGGCCGCGTCACGCACGTCGACGGTGAGCTCCGTCTGCTCGTCTCCTGGCGCGAGGACCCGCAGCGTCGCGCCGCGCTCGAGCACCAGCGTGCCCTCGGCTTCCGACGCGGTGCTCGTTGAGGGGACGCCGACGATCGAGAGCGAGGTGCTCGGCGCATCCTGCGCCCCGATGATCTCGATGCCACTCGGCGTCGCGCCTGAGGTGCGGGTCTGGTGCAGCGTCGAGATGATGCTTCCGGAGACGGCTTCCACGTGCACGACCAGATCGCCCCGATCGGGCGCGACTCCCTCGAGGCTCACGACCTCCCGGCTGCTCGCGGGCACGACGATCTCGCGGATCGTCGGAGCCTGCACGACGCCGTCTGCCGTCGAGACCGTGACGCGAACGTCAGCGGCCTGGTCTGCGGAGTTCACCATGACGAGCTGCGTGCTGCTGCCCTCGGCTGTGCTGCCACCCACCAGCCACTGCTCCGCGGACGGCATCCGGCAGGCTGTCGCCGCGAAGCCCCCGGCCGAGGGCTGCGCAAGTTCAAGCGTCTGAGCCGCAGCGAACGCCGTCGGCGACCCGTCCTCGGTCAGTCCCGGCACCGTGAAGCGCACGGGCGCGAGCGCCTGCTGCTCGTCGGCCGCAGGGGTGGAGGCGACGACCGGCTCGACCTCGAGCCCGTCCTCGTCGCCCGCGAGCCGGATGCTCGTGGTGCCCAGCGTCGCCGGGAGCGTCGGGTCGTCGGTGGCGAGCCCGAGCAGCGTGAGGGGACCGGGGCACACCCGATCCTGTGCGCTCGCGACAGGACTCACGAGGACCGAGTTCGCGGAGGCGACGACGACGCCCTCGGGCGCCAGCTGCACGGCGGCGACGACGCCACCGACCGCGACGAGAGCGGCGCCGACGCTCAGGACACGCCACACCGGCCGCCGTCCGTGCCGCTTTCCGGGCGCCTTGCGCGCCGCGTCGTCCGCGGCACGCGCCTCGGCGATCACCTTCGACTCATCGAGCGTCATGGTCGCCTCCCCGTGCACCTGTGCCGAGCACATCATCGTCGTCTTCGAAGTCGTCGACCGTCAGCGCGGTGACGTCGCGCCGCAGCATCCGCTCGTCGCTGCCGTCCGTCCCGCCGTCGAGGTCATACCACGGGCGCCCGCTGGTCTTCTCCCGGCGCCGAACGTCGGCGGCGCGCGCGCTCAGTCCACCGGTCGGAAGGGCCGCGAGGAGCGTCAGGGCGAGGAGCACACCCTGCACGATGAGCATCGACCGGCCGAGCGTGGTTCCGGTGTTCGCGGTATCGAGAGGACCGGAGACACTCGGGTCGGTCGGCTCGAGGGTCGGACCGACGACCTGCCACAGGGTGCCGAACTCCGTTGCGCCGGCCGGGCGCAGACCGAAGTTCGCGTCAAGGGAGGAGACCAGGCGCCCCTCCATGGTCGCGGCGTCGCTCCCGCCCTCCGGGACAAGCAGGTAGCTGATGCCGAGCGCGTGCAGCTCCTCCGTCGGGCGGTATGAGGAATCCGAGGCGAAGTTCACGGCCAGCTCGGCCAGACGCTGGTCGCCTGCGGAGAAACCGACGCTCGTGGTGCGCAGCGTCGACTGCGAGTCCAGGCTGTCGCCGGTGCCACGCTCGAGCCGCACCTCGACGGCGCCGCTCGCGAGCGGCGCGATCACGAGGGTGCCGACCTCGTCAGAGGCACGACCCTGCGCATCGACGATGGCCGGCAGCGATCGGCCGTCGCCAGCACCGACCAGCGCATCGCCGCGCAGCAGTGCCGTCGCGGGAAGAGCAGCCAGGAGCACGATGCCGACCAGCGCGAGACCGGCGAAGACGTGCGAGAGGCGGGGGCGGAGCGCGCCGAGCGTCGCCGCGGCCGAGATCAGGGCGCCGAGCCACATGAGCGACTGCGCGCTGCCGGGCCACAGCGAGATGCTCTCGACTCCGACGTGCGAGAAGCCGAATCGGCTCGCCGCCGCCGCGGTCACGAAGCCGAGGAGCAGCAGCTGCAGGCCGAAGAGCGACGCACGCCAGTTTCGGCTGCCAGGGGCGAGCAGCGCCAGGAGGAAGAGCGGAGCCACCAGGGCCGCAGCGACGATGGGGACAGCAGGGGAACCCTCGAGCAGCCCGCCAGCCCAGCTGGGGTCAGCGAGCAAGGACCCGGGGAAGCCGAGGAGCATCTGCCACGCATCAGGAGCGGTGCTCGCGAGCGGGACGCCGGGGTCCGCGAACAGCGCGAGCGGGCGCCCCCGGTTCCACTGCGCGACGGCGAGTGGCGCGAACAGCACCAGAGTCGGGACCGCGGTCAGCAGGCGCTGGACGAAGCCCCGCCCGCCGATGACGAGCCACACGAGCCACACGATAGCGATAGGGAGAGCCAGGATCGGGGCGGATGCGATCGCGATCGCCGCGAGCAGCCCCGTCGCAGCAGCGCGCGACCAGTTCCTCGACGCGCTCAGCGCGGAGAAGATGAGCCAGGGGAGCACGAGGTGCGCGATGACGGCGGCGATGCGCCCTTCCGCGAGCGCGACGACGAGCGGTGGCGCGAGCATCCACGCGAAGGCGGCGAACGCCCGCAGCCCGGCCCGGTTGGTGAGGCGCGCCACGAGGAGCCATGCCCCCATCGCCGCGAGCGGGAGTGCGAACAGCCACAGCAGCACGATGCTGAGGCTCGGGTGCCAGAAGGTGAGGGTGCCGAGCACCGCGAGCACGTAGGTGAAGGGGTCGGCGACGCCGAAGGCGCCGTCCCCCACATCTCGGACCCCGTACCCCGTACGCCCCCAGAGCGTGCCGACGGAATCCGCCAGCGGCAGGAGGCCACCGCCTGAGAGCGTCGACTGGCCGATGAGGGACAGACCGAGGCCGAGTCCCAGGACGGTCGAGACGAGCAGGACCCAGAGTCCTCCGGAGCCGACGAGCGAGTACCTCTCGCGCTCCTCGTGCGTGAGGGCACGCAGTTCCTCGCGCTGCAGACCGAGCGTCTTCTGGTTCTCCTCGGCGCTCACGAGCAACGGCTCGATGACGGTCCATGGCTCGGTTCGCGTCTTCGCGAACTGGGCCCTCGAGCGGGCGGCCCCGGTCTTGCCGAACGTCACCCGCGACGCTGAGCGGAGCTCGGCGAGGATACGGCGCGGGCGCTTGCGCACGAGGTGCCAGATGCCCTTGAGCAGAGCGATCGGGATGAGCAGCAGCCGCAGGGCGCCGAATGCCGCCGCCGGGGTCTTCGTCAGGCTGCGGTGCACCCTGGCGGTGTCCCTTGCCGCTTCCACCGCTGAGGCGCTCATCCCGGGGTTCATCGCGGCTGTCCCTGGCGCTTCGGGATCGCAGGCGACTCGAGCGGAGGGGGTCAGCAGCACGCGGCCGCCGGCAAGCCACACCCGCGTGCAGAAGTCGAGCGCGTCATCGACGGCGGGAAGGCCGGGGTCGAAGCCCTCGAGCGCAAGCCAGGGCTCGCGACGAACCAGCATGCCACCGGCCGCGACGCCGAGGACGTCCGAGTCTTGATCGAACTGCCCCTGGTCCAGCTCGTCTTCGCGAAGGCGCAGGCTCTCGCCGTTCTGCAGCATCGACTGGCCGAACTCGACGAGCGTCGCAGCGTCGTCGCTGCGGACGAGCTTTGGCCCGGTCACCTCGAGCGAGGGGTTCCGCTCGGCGGTGGCGAGGAGCTGCTCGAGGGCATCGTGCTCGGGGGCGTTGTCAGCGCTGAGCAGCCAGAGCCAGTCGCCCTCCGACTGCAGCTCCTGCTCCTCGAGGACGGCAACCGCCTCGGCGACGGCAGCACCGAACGTCGTCTCGGTCTCCAACGTCAGCAGGATGTCGGGTTCGGCAGCGCGCATGACCTCGAGCGTCGAGTCCGTCGACGCGAGATTCACCATAACGACGCGATCCGGGATGCGCGACGATCCCTCGAGCGCGGCGATGGTGCGCTCGAGCGAGCGCGACGCATCTCGCGCGACAAGGATTGCGGTGACTCCGGGACGCATTGAACGAATGGTATTCGGCTCCCCCGAGCGATGCCGCATTGCGAGCGGCAAGCCGCGAACACGCGCACCCCGGTATCGCCGAGGGACACACGAAGGGCCCCGTCCGACCGAAGTCGTCACGGGGCCCCACCAGCTTGGCGTGTTCGGTTGCGGGGACCGAGCGCTCAGCGATTATGCGAGCTTGCGCAGCTTGCGTCGCTCGCGCTCACTCAGCCCACCCCAGATGCCGAAGCGCTCGTCGTTGGACAGCGCGTACTCGAGGCAGTCGCTCCGGACCTCGCAGGAGTCGCAGATCCGCTTCGCGTCACGCGTCGATCCGCCCTTCTCCGGGAAGAAGGCCTCTGGGTCGACCTGCGCGCACAGCGCGTCGGCCTGCCACGCGAGCGGGTTGTCGTCGCCGACATTCCTTCGAACTCCTGGGACGCCGAGGTTGACCGGGTCGACATACCAGTCCTCCGGAACCGAGGGGTTCCTCCCTGGAATTGCCATATCACGTTCTCCCCACGTTACTTGCGGGCACCTGCCCGCGCGTCGGAATCATTACATCGTTGTAATTCACCCCGCGTCAAGTCGAAAGCCCTCAACACTAAGCCCGGTCTTGAGACTTTTCGGAGAAGCCGCGCGCGATTCGCGACGGCGTGTCGCCGAGGATCCCCCGCGAGGTGGGGGCTCGCCGGTCGCGTGGGCTGACAGACCCTCGCGACGAAGATTCTCAGCTAGTCGGCGTGTCGCATCGGCACCGTGTCGCGCCGGTCGAGTCCCGGCCCGGCCGCGAAGAGGTCGACGGAGCCGACGACGCGCACCGGCAGCTCATCGGGCGTCACGAACACGGACTCGCCCGCACTGATGGTGGCCGTCGACTTCGCCCCCTCGAGACGGGCCTCGCCCTCGAGGCAGAGGAGCATCGTCGGACCGTCGAGGTGAATGGTCTTCACCGCTTCGTCCGGGCCAGGAACGACCCGCACAAGGCGGAAGTCGGGAATCTCGGGCCGGTACTCCTCGACACCCTCCTGGATGCGCGTCGCGGCGATATACGGCGGCGGAACCGGGGCGAAGTCGAGCCTCGCGAGCAGCTCGGGGATATCGATGTGCTTCGGCGTGAGGCCGCCACGCAGCACGTTGTCCGACGCGGCCATGATCTCGATTCCGAGGCCCCTGACATAGGCGTGCATGTTGCCCGCGGGAAGGAAGATCGCCTCTCCCCTCCTGATCGTGATGTGGTTGAGCAGCAGCGCAAGCGCGATGCCGGGGTCACCCGGATACATGCGAGCCAGCGTCGCGATGATGCCCCGCTCCCGAGCGAAGCGCTCGGACTGGTCCCCGGACTCGTCACCCGCGAGCGCGACTCCGGACACCGCAGCCACGAGATCACCGACGATGTCACCACCTTCGAGGAGCCAGGTCACGAGGGACCGCAGCTCCTCCCCCGTGGACAGCGACGCGGCCCGAGCCTCGAAGTCCGCGAGCGCGGCGCGTCCTGCCGTCGACTGCTCAGCGGCCGATTCCGCTCGACGCGCGAAGTCGCCGACGACCGCGGCGACCTCGGCGAAGTCACGGAACCCGGCAAGCGCATCCATCGTCTCGCTGAGTGCGAGGAGCATCTCGGGCTTGTGCAGCGGATCCTTGTAGTTGCGCTCCGGCGCACTGAGGGGAATGCCGGCCTGGTTCTCTCGTTCGAACCCGAGACGCGCGTCAGTGAGCGTCGGATGCACCTGCAGCGAGAGCGGGGCCGCGGCGGAGAGCACCTTCAGGAGGTACGGCAGCCGTGGGCCGTCACCCTCGCGCAAGCCCATGGCGTAGCGGCCGAGCGCGGCCACTGGAGCCTGCTCGATCCAGGCATCGAGGGTGGCGGCGCCGCCCGCGAGCTCGGGGTCGACGATGCGACTCGGGGCACCGGGATGCGCGCCCAGCCACAGCTCGGCCTGGGGCACTCCCTCCCAATCGGCGTCGTCGAGGGTGCAGGCGCCGGTCGTGCCGAGCAGCTGCGAGATCGATCCTGGCGCACCCCAGGCGTAGTCACGGGGGGCATTCTTCAGTGGCAGAAACATCACGCGAAGGCTACCGAATCTCACCGCCTCTGTGGGAGCGGTGCGGCGAACTGCAGGGCAGATACAAGACCCCGGCCCCGAACCGCGACCGTCTTAACGGATTCCGCCAAGACGCTGGCGCGAGCATGGCGACGCTTCGTAGGCTCGCGGAGCGCTCGCTTCGCTGCCGCAGCCGGTGCCGCCGGTCCGACGATCGCGGAGCGCCTTCCACCCGCGCGACTCGGAACAGGACGGTCATGGACGACAACGAACTGCAACTTCTGCCAGGCGACTTCACGGGGCTCGAGGCCGAGCTCTCGGCCGAGGAGAAGGGACTCATCGCCAAGCTGCGCGACTACCTCGAGCGCGACGTGCGACCCGTCATCGACGAGCACTGGGAGGCCGCGACGTTCCCGACCGAGATCGTCAGGGGACTCGCCGATGCAGGCGTGATCGGCCTCGCCTTCGAGGAGACGCGCCCGTTCCCGAACTCCGCCGTCTTCCGCGGGTGGACGGCCCTCGAGCTCGCCAGGGTCGACGCCAGCGTCGCCACCTACGTGGGCGTTCAGAACGGCCTCGCTCTCGGGGCCATCGGCCTGTGCGGCTCCGACGCCCAGCGTGAGCGATGGCTTCCGGCACTCGCCTCGGGCGAGCTCATCGGAGCCTTCGGTCTGACCGAGCCGGGCTCCGGCAGCGACTCGGCCAGAGGCCTCACCACGACGGCAGAGCGAGTCGGCGATGAGTGGGTGCTGAACGGCGCGAAGCGATGGATCGGCAACGCGACGTTCGCCGACATCGTCGTCATCTGGGCCAAGGACGTCGCAGACGGCCAGGTCAAGGGCTTCGTCGTCGACACCTCGCTTCCTGGGTTCACGGCCACCAAGATCGAGCGCAAGGTGTCGCTGCGCATCGTGCAGAACGCCGACATCACACTCGATGGCGTCCGCGTCCCCGCCGACGCGAAGCTGGAGCACGCCAACTCGTTCAAGGACACCGCCACCGTGCTGCGCCAGACGCGGGCCGAGGTCGCCTGGCTCGCGACCGGCATCGCGGTCGGCGCCTACGAGGCCGCGCTCGCGTACGCGAAGGAGCGAATCCAGTTCGGCGCTCCCATCGCCGCAAGGCAGCTCATCCAGGAGCGACTCGTCGACGCGCTCGGCCTCATCACGTCCAGCATCACGCTCTGCGTGCGCATCTCGCAGCTCGGCGATGCCGACGCGCAGAAGGACGAGCACTCCGCACTCGCGAAGGCCGTCGCGACGGGCAACATGCGCAAGGTCGTCGCTCTGGCCCGCGAGGTGTGCGGCGGCAACGGCATCGTCGCCGACTACGGAGTCGGCCGGTTCTTCGCCGACGCCGAGGCAATCTACTCGTATGAGGGGACCAGGGAGATGAACACCCTCATCGTGGGCAGGTCGATCACCGGCCACGCAGCCTTCGTGTGAGCACTCCTCCTGCACGCGTCCGGGGCCGCATGCGGGGCAGAGGACCGCGGGCGTCCGCAAGTGAGCGAGAATAGGCCGGTGAGCTCCACCCGAACCCCCGCAGAATCTGCCGCGACCGAGCGCGCCCCCTGGCGCCGATTCCTCGCGCAGGTCCCAGGCAGTCCCGGGCTCACCGCATTCGCGACCTTCACGTTCTTCACCGCCTTCGCGGGCGACTTCTGGCGGAACCTGATCACCTGGTACGGCTTCGGCGCGGTCGCCGCGATCATCGTCGGCGGCTCCATCTGGCTGCTTGCCAGCAAGAAGCCCCTGCCGAAGATCATGCACCTCCCCTCGGCGCTCATCGCGTTCGCCGCCTGGTGCGCGCTCTCCATCATCTGGTCGATCTACCGCCCCGAATCGCTCCTGGGATTCGGCATCCAGCTCGTGACGGCGATCGTCGCCCTCGCGCTCGCCGTGTCCCTGACGAAGCCGCAGTTCCTGCGGGCCTTCAGCGCGGCCATGCGGTGGATCCTCGGCCTCTCCCTGGCCTTCGAGGTCTTCGTCGCCCTCTTCTTCCCCGGCGGGGTGCTCCCCCTCGCGCTGCTCATCCCCGGCGAGCTCGAACGCGTGACCGGCATCCCGGGCGCAACGGCCGAGACCGTCCCCGCCGCGTTCCTCTGGAGCCAGGGCCACATCTTCGCCGGCAGCGCCATCCAGGGCATCCTCGGCAATCGCAACCTGCTCGCCATGGCCGCCCTGCTCTGCGTCATCGCGGTCGCCGTGCAGTGGTACGCGAAGCAGATGAGGCGCTGGCCCGCCGTCACGTGGATCGCCCTCGGCCTCATCGCGATCCTGCTGTGCAAGTCGGCGACCGTCTTCGTCGGCTGCGCGGTCGTGCTGCTCGCCGTCGCACTCGTCTTCATCGCGAGGCCGCTGAGCAACGCGCAGCGCTGGGGCATGTACGGGGCCGTCTTCGCGATCATGCTCATCATCGGCTGGGTCGTGCTGCAGTTCAACACGCAGCTCTTCGGCCTCATCAACCGGTCGAGCGATATGTCGGGACGCGGCGACATCTGGGCGGAGGTCGGACGACTCGGCAGCGAGCACTGGCTGACGGGCATGGGCTGGATCAGCTACTGGGCACCGTGGGTCGAGCCTTTCAAGGGGCTCCTCGTCGTCGACGGAGTCCACTTCCTGCAAGCTCACAACGCCTACCTCGACGTCTGGATGCAGACGGGTCTCATCGGCGCGTTCTTCTTCGTCGGCATCGTGCTCTCGACCCTCATCCGCACGTGGTGGCTCGCCGTCGATCGGCCGCAGACCGACGCGAGCGGCCCGCGGGACTTCCCGCCGACCGCCATGCTCGCGTTCCTCCTCATGGTGGCGCTCACCGTGCAATCGCTGACGGAGTCGAGGCTGCTCGTCGAAGGCAACTGGCTGCTGCTCTGCTACCTGGCTATCTACTCGAAGCTGCGCATCCAGGACCTCCCGGCGCTGCCGAGGCGCACCATCTCCACCAAGACCGGCCCGCTGCCCATCGTGGAGCGCAACAAGCTCGAAGGCCTCTGACGCGCCTACTCGCCCGCGGAGCGCAGCAGGTCCTCGCAGGCCAGCTCGAAGGACTTTCCGGGAGCAACCGCGAACACCTGCTCGCCAGCTGGCTCGGCGGCACACGTCGCGACCGCCTCCCGGTACTGCGCCGACCACGGGGCAACGGCGAGCCGGTCGTTCGGCACGGCGGCCCACTGCAGCACGACCGCGATTCCGACCGCGAGGAGCAGCGCAGACGCTGCCACACGTGAGGCGCGCGGCGCACGAATCCCCCACCGCTCCACGATCGACGAGGCGGCGAACGGGAAGCTCGCGAGTGCGAAGATCGCGGCGGCCGCCCCGTAGCGGATGTCGATCTGCGCGGCCAGCCAGTCGTCGCCGTCGAGACGCGCGAACTGGAAGATCGTCAACGGGTTGACCAGGAGCGTGCCCGCGAACGCGGCCGCCGAGACGAACAGCAGCGCGCCAAGAGCTCCCCGCTCCCGCCACCGCCCGAGCGCCGCCACGATGCCGACCGCGAGCGCGAAGGGGACGAGAGCCAGCAGCAGGATCCCAGTTCCGTGGCTGGCCAGGATCTCGGCATTCAGCTCGGTATCACCGCTCCAGACCGGCAGCAGGGCGGTGGCCCCCCAGCCGACGAGGATGTCAGCGACGGAGATCGCACCGTGCGGCGCGTTGAACTGGGGCCGGGGCACGAGCATCCAGGTGACGAGCTGGGGCAGAGCACCGAGGAGCGCAGCGACCAGCAGCGACCAGACCCAGCGGCTCCGATCCCGAAGCAGACGGACGACCAGGATGGGGAGAGCCACGATCGCCTGCACCTCGGTCAGGAAGCAGGCCAGGACGACACCGGCCCAGAGGAGCTTCTCCGTCCGGGACACGTCGCTTCGCGCGAGGAAGATCCAGACCACGAGCCACAGGCAGTAGGTGTGCAGGTTCGCGAGGTCGCCCAGCAGCTCGCGGCTGATGAGCGGCACGAGCACGGGAACGAGCGAGACCGCGATCCGCGCGGGCAGCCACGTGACGATGCCCCTCGACAGGCGGAACGTTCCCGCGCAGACGAGGGCTGTCGCGGTGAGACTCAGGAGAGAGACGGCCACCCCGAAGTTATCGAGCGGGAACAGCTCGGCGGAGAGCGCCGTGATCACCCTCGGCAGGAAATGCTGGTACCCCGCATAGGGATGGAAGAGCGTCGCGAAGCTGCCGAGCTCGACCTGCTCGCGCAGGAACGTGTCTCCGTCCTCAGCCCAGAGCACCCCGTGACCCCCAGCCGGGATGCGGAGCCAGGCGAGCGCAAGCGCTGCGACGAGGACACCAACCCGCCAGGCCGACTCACGGTGCCGCGCGAGCCGCCAGGGCTCTGCCCCGGAACCGCCACCGTGCTTGCTCATTCGTCGATGCTAGCGGCCACCGGCGCGGTACCCCGGCGAGGGAGACCGACGCGAGGGCCTCCGGCGATATGCTCGGGGCCATGCCAAGCAGCGCACCCGATACCCGAAGCTCCGCAGAACTCCTGGTCGAGATCGAGGAGCTCCGCGAACGCCTCGACGAACTCGCCCGCGAACGCGCCGAGGAGAAGGCGGAGAACGCCGAGCTCAAGGCCCGCATCCTGGCACTGCAGAACTCCCTGGACGACGCGCACTACCACCTCAACGTGCGGCCCACGACCGCACAGCGCGCTCGCAACCTCGTGCGCCGCCTCCCCTCGATCGTGCGCAGCATCCCGAGACGGATCCTCGCGGTCCCGCGTCGTCTCCTCGGTGGCCTCAAGTGAAGCTGAGCGACCTCAAGGCTCCCAAGCGACTCGGCATCTTCTTCTTCTTCGACGAGCAGGGCGTCGTCGACGACTACGTCACGACCCTCCTCGACGGCATGCAGCCGCACCTCGACCACGTCATCGTCGTCGTCAACGGCGAGCTCGACGACGCCGGGCGGGAGCTGTTCGCGGCCCGGCCGGACACCGAGCTCATCGTGCGCCCGAACGAGGGCTTCGACTCCTGGGCCTACAAGACCGCCATCGACTCGATCGGCTGGCAGGGCCTCGCCGAGTACGACGAGTTCGTGATGTTCAACTTCACGATCGTCGGCCCCGTCGCCGACCTGGGTCTCATGTTCGACACGATGGACGCGAAGGACCTCGACTTCTGGGGAGTGAACGTGCACCACGCGGCGCCGTTCGACCCCTTCGGCGTGCTGGAGACCCCGACGCTGCCCGTGCACATCCAGTCGCACTTCATCGCCGTGCGGCGCTCCATGTTCCTCTCCGAGCCCTTCCAGGACTACTGGGACGACCTCCCGCCGATCCCCGACTACTCGCACGCCGTCGCGAAGCACGAGGCCAAGTTCACGTGGTTCTTCGACCGACTCGGGTTCACCTGGGAGCCCTACGTCGATACGACGGACCTCGAGCCGTACACGCTCTACCCGCTCAACACGTACCCCGTGCGGCTGATCGAAGAGCGCAACTGCCCCTTCTTCAAGCGCAAGACGCTCTTCGCGGGCATCCCCTCGACGATCGAGGAGATGGCCGGTTTCAACGCGACCGGGCTCTACGAGTTCCTCGGGACCTCCGGCCGCTTCGACATGGCCCAGCTTCGCCCCCATATGCAGCGCAGCATGGACCAGTACGCGCAGTTCTCGACCCTGCATGACTGGGTCATGCTCGAGACCTCGGACGAGCCCGTGCAGGACTTCGCGGTCCTCGTGCCCGTCGGTGCGGGCTTCGAGGAGCGGCTCGAGCAGGCGCGCCGAATCGCCGGCCGTTCGGCACTTGTCGTCACCGGGACCCGATCGCGTCTCGAGGACGTGGACGGCCTCGTCCGGGAATCCGGCGCGACGCGCATCGAGGTGACCTCGCACTGGTCGGAAGCCGCCAGCAGGATCGACCAGGAGGTCACGATCGTGCTCGGCCCCGACGCTTTCCACCAGAGCGGCCGCCTCGCCGACCTCGTCGACGCGCGAGCCTTCGGATCCGAGACCTTCTCCCTGCCCGACCCATCGTCCGCGATCGCCGAGTTCGAGCGCTCGAGAGAGCTCGGCCTCCTCGTCGCGGCCCCGCTCCTGCACGGAGAGCACTTCGGGGAGCTCGGCCGAGAGTGGGAGGACACGACTCCGGCTTTCGAGGCAATCGCCACGATGCTGGGCATCGCGGTACCGTACTCGCGCAGGACCGCCCCGCTGCAGGGATCAGGCGGCACTGTCGTGCTCCGGACAGCGGCCGTCCGCGCGTTGGGGGCTGCGGTCGCGGCTGCCCCGTACGGGAGCCTCGTCCAGCTGAGCACCCGCGACTGGCAGAAGCTCACGGCCCTGGCCGTGCAGACCGCCGGGTTCGTCCCACGCGTCGCCGTCACTCCCAAGCTCGCGAAGTACCTGCTGTCGATGACCTTCGACCTGCTCCGTCGCATCAACCGCGCGGTCGGGCCGAGCGGCGGCGCGCGCGCCTCGACGCTCGTGGCCCGGGTGCAGTCCCTGTCCTGAGAACGCGCAGAGCAGTCCCGCGCCCATGGCCCGGTTGCTCCGAGGTCAGGGGCGCAGGCTCGACCGTTCAAGCACGTCGGCGCAGGACAGGTCGAAGTATCGGATGCCGGGCGCGCTCTCGAACGTGAAGCTCGACCCCGGAGACGCCTCGCAGGCAACGACGGCCGATTCGACCTGAGCGCTCCACGGCTTCGCCATCGTCTTCGCGGAGGCGACCTCCGGCCCCTGGATGGCGATGTAGCCGAGCACGATCGTCGAGAGCACAAGCACCACCGATCGCGCGGCGATCGGGAACCTCGGGCTGAAGCGCATCACCAGCGACGAGGCGGCGAACGGCAGAGCCGCGAGCACGAACAGCGCCGCGGCCGCGCCGTAGCGGAGGTCGATCGGCACGAGGAACCACTCGGGGCCGACGAACCGGGCGTACTGGAACGACTCGTGCGGGTTCACGAGCAGCGAGCCCCCGAACGATGCCGCGGAGATGAACAGCAAGGCGCAGAGCGCGAAGCGCTGGTACGCCTTGTCGAAGATGAGCGCGGCGAGCGCAGCGAGCGCGAACGGCAGCACCGCCAGCGCGAGGATCTTCCACCCGTACTCGGCGAGCAGGATGGAGTTCGTCTCGCGGTGCCCGTTCCAGATGGGCAGCACCGCGTTCACGAGCCAGCCGACGACGACATCCGGGATGCCGATGTCGACGCCCTCCTTGATGGGGCGGGGGGTCGTGAGCCACGAGAACATCTGCGTTCCGACGCCCACGAGCGTGCCCGTCGCGATCGCGATGACGGGCAGGCTGCGGTCCCAGAACAGTCTGGCGATCACGATCGGGACGACGAGCAGCGCCTGTACCTCGGTGAGGCAGGCCACGAGCGCGACCACACCCCAGAGCACGCCCTCGACCTTGCTTGCGGGCTTCGAGAGCGCGATCCAGGCGGCGAGCCACAGGCAGTAGGTGTGCAGGTCGGCGAAGTTGCCGATGATCTCGAGGCTCAGCAGTGGCACCGCAACGGGGATGAGCGACATGAGGACCCGGCCAGGGATCCAGCGGATGAT
This sequence comes from Pseudoclavibacter sp. VKM Ac-2867, assembly GCF_015351275.1. Taxonomy (NCBI): domain Bacteria; kingdom Bacillati; phylum Actinomycetota; class Actinomycetes; order Micrococcales; family Microbacteriaceae; genus Pseudoclavibacter; species Pseudoclavibacter sp. VKM Ac-2867. Next base: position 187,998 of record NZ_JADKSL010000005.1, on the reverse strand, counting down.
GCCCCGGGTCAGCCGGTAGGTCGCGGCCGCTGTGAGCCCGGCGAACACCACGCAGACGGTGAACACCGCACGGTTGTAGGACTCGAGGGGCACCCACTCGACGACCGCCGCGCTGAAGAGGCGAGGAAGGAAGTGCTGATATCCGGCGTACGGATGCAGCAGCGTCGCGAGCGTTCCGCGCTCGATCTGCTCCTTGAGGAAGATGACGCCGTCCTCCGCCCAGACGACATCGTGGTCCGGGAGGGGTATCCGAAGCCACGTCCAGACGGTGACCACGACGAAGACCGTGACGACCCAGACCCAGTCTCGTCGCATCCAGTCAGGGAGCCGAGAAGCAGGAGGAGTCGTCTCGACCACGCTGGCTGTCGTTCTCGTCATGCGTCTCCTCTTTTGCGAGCGGCCGCGCGTCCTGCGCCGCCTCGTCCACCGCAGCAAACATCATGGCACGGAACGTGTGCCGCCCTGGCTGGCCTCGGAGTGCGGCTGTCGTGCTCCGTTAGAGTGGGGGCCTTGTCGAAAGGAACGTCATGACAGAACGCCAACGGGTGCTGGTGACCGGCGCTGGGGGATACATCGGGCGCCACGTCGTGAACGCGCTGCTCGCCGAAGATGCCGACGTGGTCGCCGTCGTCCGGCCCGGCGGTGCCGCCAAGGTGAACCCAGATGCGAGCATCGTGGAGCTCGACCTGCTGAGCAGCGACGCCGACTACTCGAGCATCCTCGACCCGGCTCCCGCCGCCGTCATCCACCTGGCGTGGGAGGCGGGCTTCGCCCACAACTCCCCCGTGCACATGCTCAAGCTCTCCGAGCACTTCAGATTCCTGAACGCCGCCGCCGAGGCAGGCGTCAAGCGCCTCGCAGTGCTCGGCACGATGCACGAGGTCGGCAGGCACGAGGGTGCGATCACCGCCGAGACGCCCACGAACCCGCTGTCGCTCTACGGCATCGCGAAGGACGCCCTCCGAAAGTCGTCGTTCCTCGCGTTCGACGAGAAGGTCACGCTGCAGTGGCTGCGCGCCTACTACATCTACGGGGACGACCGGAACAACCAGTCGATCTTCACGAAGCTCCTCGAGGCCGCGGATGCTGGCAAGGCGGAGTTCCCCTTCACCTCGGGCAAGGCGAAGTTCGACTTCATCCACGTCGAGGAGCTCGGCAGGCAGATCGCCGCCGTCGCTCTGCAGGACGAGCTCCGGGGCGTCGTGAACGTCGGATCAGGGGTGCCCGTGTCGCTCGGCGAGCACGTCGAGCGATTCATCGCCGACAACCACCTCGAGATCGCGTTGAAGTACGGCGCCTTCCCCGACCGCCCGTACGACTCGAAAGAGGTCTACGGAGACGCGACCGCGATCCAGTCCTTCATGGCGGCACGCGCAGGCTCGTGATCCCTCGCGGCTGAACGCTCACGCCTGAAGAGAAGGGGCACGGTGTCGATCACTCGACACCGTGCCCCTTCTCCGTGCTCGGAGGCTCAGCGCCCGAGCACCGACTTCGCCGCACGTCGCGCCTTGCGCTCGAGCTTGACCGACGGCATCCGCTCGACCGTCTGCAGCTGCTGACGGACGCCGGTCAGCTCGGCGCCGAGCCTCGCGGCCTGCGCCCGGGCGTCCGCCGCGCTGTGCTCGGCGGCAGCGGTGCGGTCTTCGCGGAGCTGGAGCTCGAAGAGCTTCGTCTGCGCCTCGGCCTCGCGCTGTCCGAGCTCGTTGTAGCCGGCTCGCAGGCCGGCCAGGTCGAGCTCGCGCTGGTAGAGCGTCGAGTTGCGCTCGTCGACCTCCTCGCGGAGCAGGCGCACCTCCTCGTGTGCCACATCGTCGTACTTCTGGAACAGCGCAGCGCGTTCGCGGAGGCGCAGCAGCTGCTCATCCGAGTAGACCTCGTCGTGGTCGTCGTCGAGCACTGCGGAGAGCTGCGCGGGCACGACAGCGGTGTCGCCGATGGCGCGGAGGGCGTCGATGATCGAGGTGTCCTCCACGTAGCCGCCTCCGGCGAGCTCCGAGGTCGTCGGCATGCGCAGCGCGAAGAAGTCCTCGAGCACGCCTGCCTTGTAGCGACGCCAGTCGCGCATCCCGTGGTGGTTCGCGCTGGGGCGCAGCCCGGGGTTCGCCTCGAAGCCGAGCGCCATCGCCACGGTCTTCCGCTCGAACTGGGACCACGAGCGCCACGGCACGTGCAGCACCTCGAGCTCGAAGCCTCGAGGAACATCGCCCTGCTGCTCGAGCGAGACGAAGTGGTTGCCGTGCGCGACCTCCACGTCCGCCGAGCCGATGTGGATGGCGTTCGGTGTCGGGTGAGCGAACACCCCTGCACGGTTCAGCTCCTCGATGGGGCGCTCGTCTCGGAAGAGGAGACGAGCGAGTCCACTGCCCTCGCGGCCGAACGAACCGACCATATTGACGACGGGAACTCGGAAGGTCGTGAGCTCGAGGCCGTAGTGCTCGAGCGCCTGCCGAACGGTCAGCGAGCGGTCTCGTGCGAAGACGAACTCGTCGGCGTCGCCGTTGATGATCCAGTCCGCACCGTGCTCGGCGGCAGCTGCGCGCGCCATGCGCGTCACGACCTGGGCCTGCTGCTTCTTGTGCTCGGGGTCGTGCAGGAGCGTCAGGACCCCCTTGGCCTCGTACTCCTCGAGGATCTCGCGAGTTCCATCGACCGACGCGTTGTCGGTGACGATGAGGTGGTCGATGCCCTGAGCGAGCGAGTGCTCCACGACGGCCGCGATGATGTCGGCCTCGTCGCGAACCATCATGGTCATGACGATTTTCATGGGCCAAGGCTACCCCGCTGTAGCATGGGGGATCGGCTGGCGCCCACCGGCGCCCGGCCCCGACAGACTCCAGCCGGGGTCGCGGTGAGCAGAGCAAAGGACGCCCGTCACATGCGTCGAGTGGTATTTTTCCTCGTCTACGACAAGCAGGGTCACGTCGGCGGCTACGTCGAGCACTGCCTCCGCGAGCTGCGTGCCCACGCCGAGCACATCTTCGTCGTCTCGAATTCCCCCCTGACCACCGACTCGCGTCAGCGGCTCGAAGCCGTGGCCGACACGGTGTGGGAGCGCGAGAACGTCGGCTACGACGTCTGGGCGTACCGAGACGCGCTTCGCGAGTTCGGCTCAGACCGGCTGCGCGACTACGACGAGCTCGTGCTCGCCAACTACACCTTCTACGGCCCTATTGGCTCGTTCGCACCGCTGCTCGAGGAAGCCGATGCGAAGACCGTCGATTTCTGGGGCATCACCGACCACGCCGCCGTCGTCCCGAACCCCATCACCATGACGGGGGTCATGCACCGCCACATCCAGTCGCACTGGATCGGCGTGCGCCGCAGCATGTTCACGTCAGAGGCGTGGCGCTCGTACTGGGATGACATGCCGCGCATCGACTCCTACGACGACTCCGTCATGCTCCACGAGGCCCGCTTCACGCACTACTTCGAGTCGGCGGGCATGACGTCGTGGGTGGCGTACCCCTCCGCGCGCTACGGCGACCAGCACCCCATCTTCAACCTCGCCGACGTCCTCATCGCCGACGGCTGCCCCATCGTCAAGCGACGCTTCTTCTTCCACGACCCCATCTACCTGGATGAGCTCGCCATCATCGGCAAGCGCGTGCTCGAGCAGCTCGAGGAGAAGAAGTACCCGCTCGACCTGCTCTGGCAGGACATCGGCACGACCGCCAAACCGCGCATCCTGAACACCAACGCGGCGCTGCTCGAGATCATGCCAGACGTCGACCTCGGTGGCGCCGACCCGAGCGCCCTCAACGTCGTCGTCATTGCCCACGTCTTTTACGAGGAGATGATCGATGAGATCGTCGAGCTCGCCGAGACGATCCCCGGTGGCTACGACCTCGTCGTTACGACGGCGAATTCCGACAAGCAGAAGGCCATTCAGGAGCGACTCGTCGAGCTCGGTCGCCCGAACGACGACGTGCGCATCGTGGGCTCCAACCGCGGCCGCGACATCTCGGCGTTCCTGCTCACCTGCAAGGACGTCCTCGAGTCCGGGCGCTACGACATCGTCGTGAAGCTGCACTCGAAGAAGAGCCCCCAGAACGGCTTCAACTCGGGGCGCCACTTCAAGGAGCACCTGTTCCAGAACCTCCTAAACTCGCCCGGCTACACGACGAACCTGCTGCGCCTGTTCGTCGACCACCCCACGCTCGGCATGGTCTTCCCGCCCATGATCCACATGGGCTTCCCGACGCTCGGGCGCGCCTGGTTCGCGAACCTCGAACCCGCGAAGGAACTGGCCGCGAAGCTCGGGATGCGCGTGGAGTTCGACGAGACGAGCCCGTTGGCTCCCCTCGGGTCGATGTTCATCGCCCGGCCCGAGTCGCTGCGTCCGCTTGTGCAGGCCGGGTTCACCTGGGAAGACTTCCCCGACGAGGGCCAGTACGCGGATGGGGGCCTCCCCCACGTCCTGGAGCGACTGCTCGGCTACTCCGCGATCAGCGAGGGCTTCCACATCCGCACCGTGCTGACCACCCACAACGCGGCCATCTCGCACACGCTCCTCGAGTACAAGGTGCAGGAGATCACGGCCGGCCTGCCCGGGCTGTTCCGCGAGCAGGTCGAGCTCGTCCGCCGTTACCTCGCGTCGCAGGCCGAGTCGCCGCTCGGACGCGCGAAGGGCCTCGTGCTGAGTCGCACCCCCGGAATCGCGAATGCCCTGCGCCCCATGTACAGCCGGTCGCGGGCCGCCTACCGCAACTTCCGAGCCGGACGCTGACCCCCATAGTCCCGCACACGCGGCCCGCCAGAGCCGCGCCGCCAGGCTCCGAGGCGGCCTGGAACCCTGGTGTTAGTCTTGGGCGGCCCCTCCGTGGGGCCAGCGTCACAAGGTGTGCGGAGGACAATGTCTAAGCCTGTTTCCGTGCGGTCCCAGTCTCGGGGTCTCACGTTCAATCTCCTGGTGAATCTCACTCTCCGTGAGATCCGGTCGGAGTACAAGCGCACAGCGCTCGGGCGAATCTGGTCGCTCATCAACCCGCTCGCGCAGATCGCGACGTTCTCGCTCGTCTTCGGGCTGCTCTTCCAGATCTCCGCGCCTCCAGGCGCGAACTCCGGGGTGCACTTCTTCCCCCTGTGGATCGGTATCGGCGTCGTGAGCTGGGGCTTCATCTCCAACTCGGTCAACGGCGGCATGGGCTCGCTCCTGTCGAGCGCCGATCTGCTGCGCAAGGTCTACTTCCCGCGCTGGGTGCTGCCGCTCTCGCGCATCCTCGCGAACGCGTGGACCTACGTCATCGAGATCGCGGTCATCACCCTGATCATGTGCTTCATCGGCGGCCCCATGGTGCTCGCGTACCTGCCGCTCATGATCCCGCTCATCATCCTCATCATCATGTTCGTGCTGGGCCTCGCCCTCATCCTCTCGGTTGTCGTCGTGTACTTCCGCGACATCGAGCACCTGTGGGGCATCCTCACACAGCTGTGGCTCTACGCCTCCGGCGTCATGTTCCCGCTGACGATGGTGCAGCAGGCTCAAGACAAGCTGACCGAGGAGGGCAGCCTGCTCTTCGGCGAGCCGTGGCCGCTCGTCTTCCTCTTCCAGCTCAACCCGACCCAGCGCATGCTCGAGTCGATCAGGAACATCGTCTACGACTACCAGGTGCCCCCGCTCGAGAACTGGCTGTACATCGGCGTCTGGGCCGTCGTGATGCTGGTCATCGGCATCCTCGTGTTCACCAGGTTCTCGAAGAACATCGTGGAGGAGCTCTAATGGCAGGCACAGCAGTCGACGTCTCCGGCGTCTCGAAGACCTTCCGCATCTACCACGACAGGAACCAGTCGCTCAAGGCGACGGTCCTGAAGGGCGGGCGGGCCAAGTACGAGGAGTTCAAGGCGCTCGACGACGTGACCTTCGAGGTGCCGGAAGGCGGCACCTTCGGTCTGCTCGGCCGCAACGGCTCCGGCAAGTCGACGCTGCTCAAGTGCATCGCCGGCATCCTCTCCCCGAACTCGGGCACCATCACGACCCGCGGCCGCATCGCCGCCATGCTCGAGGTGGGCTCCGGCTTCCACCCTGAGCTGACGGGACGCGAGAACGTCTACCTCAACGGCTCGATCCTCGGCATGTCGAAGCAGCAGATCGACAGCCGCTTCGACTCCATCGTCGATTTCTCCGGCATCGAGAAGTTCATCGACCAGCCCGTGAAGAACTATTCGAGCGGCATGTACGTGCGCCTCGGCTTCGCGGTCTCCATCCACACGGAACCCGACGTGCTGCTCGTCGACGAGGTGCTCGCCGTCGGCGACATGGACTTCCAGGCCAAGTGCCGCGCGAAGTTCGCCGACTTCAAGGCGAGCGGACGCACGGTTGTCGTCGTCTCGCACGGCCTCGAGGGCATGCGCGAGTTCTGCGACCGGGCCGCCTGGCTCGAGCAGGGCGTGCTGCAGGAAGTCGGGCCAGCCACGGCGATCATCGACAAGTACCGGGATTCCGGCAACGTCACCGAGATCATCGAGGGCGGCGGCCAGCGCCACGGCAGCGGCGAGCTGTACATCGACTCGATCGAGCTCGTCAACGAGGGCGGCACCGTCAACAACGAAGTGCGGACGGGCGAGTCCCCGACCGTGCGCCTCAACTTCGAGGCGAGGCGCCCCGTCGAGCGCCCGAACTTCAAGATCGCGATCGAGACCCTCGAGGGGGTCCGCATCTGGAGCACCTCCTGCAAGCAGCTCGGCTGGCAGCCTGACTCCGTGCAGGTCGGCCAGGGCAGCATGGACTTCCACCTCGACCGTCTCGCGCTCGCTCCTGGTGAGTACGTCGTGAACGCCGAGGTGTGGCGCGACGAGAGCACGACTCCTGTCGACAGCCTCACCGGCTCGTTCCGGTTCGGTGTGCACGCAGGCTCGCCGTTTGCGCTCGAGGGCGTGCTGGCGATGGATGCGCGCATCGTCGCCAAGCTCCCAGGCCAGTGATTCGGGAGCCGGGTCGAGACTCGGCCGGATGATCGATGAAGGAACCCCCGCCAGGTGGCGGGGGTTCCTTCGTCTCTGTGGCTGCAGTCTCGGAGCTGCAGAATGCAGAAGACCCCCGCCGAGGCGAGGGTCTTCTGTCATGCGGTCAGGCGTCAGCCGGCAACCGGCTCTCCGATGCGGAAGGTGGAGAACAGCTCACGCGACAGCTGGAACGTCGTCGGCTCCGAGGTCGCCGTGGGCTCCGCCGTGGGCGTCTCGTCGCCCTGGGCGTCAGCTGCGGCGGTCTCTGCCGGGGTTTCAGTCGGCGTCTCGACTGGCTCCTCGGTGGCAGTTGCCGTCGGGTCGGTCGTCGCGGTCGCCTCGTCCTGGCTGCCGTCGACTGCCGGGGTCTCCCCCGTGCCGTCGGTCGCCGCTGGGGCCCCGGTCTCGGTCGGCTCTGCCGTCGCAGTCGTCGTCTCGGTCACGACCGGTGTCGCGAGCGACGGGTCGACCGGGTGCAGCACGCCGTCCTTGGCGACGTAGAGGGTCCCGTCCGGGCCGAAGACCCGGTCCGTGATGGGCTCTGCTGTCGCGGACACCGTGAGGCCCGCACCAACCTCGGGCGAGATCAGGGCGAAGTCGAGTCCGAACGCCGCTGCGTACTCGGGTGTCGCGAAGGGCACGAGCTCTCCGTCGACTCCGATGTAGGAGACGCCGCCGACGGTGACCGCCGAGGTGTAGAGCGGTGAGGTGTTCTCACCGAACTCCGCGAAGTTCGCGTCCGGCACGCTGCGTGGGTTCTCTATGGCGAGCCCGAGCTGCGCGGCGACCTCTGGGGAGCCGACCTGCAGGAGTTCGTCTCCGTTCACGATCCAGGTTCCGGTCCCGGCGCGGTTGGTGATGACCTCGCCAGCGGTGAGCTCGACTGCGGGCTCGGGAGCCGCCGTCTCCGTCGGCTCGGGGGTGCCAGGGGCATCCGTCGACGTCGGGGTCGGCTCGAGCGACGGGTTCGTCGGCTCGGGTGTCGCAGTCGCGGTGGGCTCAGCCGTGGCGGATGCCGTGGGCTCCGGCGTCGCCGAAGCAGTCGGCTCAGGCGTGGCCGTGGCCGTTGGCTCAGGTGTAGCCGTGGCGGTCGCGGTCGGAGTTGGCGTCGCGGTCTCGGTCGGCGCTGGCGTCTCGGTGGGCTCGCCCCAGCCTGCGGGGAGCTTCGTGAGCTGCGCGCCCGTGGTGATCTGGTCGGCGAAGCTCGTCGGAACCTTGATCACCTTGCCGACAGCACCGAACTCGACCACGAGCTTCGGCGAGGAGATGTGCTGCTTCTCACCGTCGTGCACGTAGAACATCTTGCCGCTGCCGTCCTCGATGAACTCCGTCATCGCCTTGCCGGCGTTCGGGACGACACCGCAGAGCTGCGCCGAGAGGGTCGGGAAGTCGATGCCGTAGGCGGCCGCGAGCTCTGGCGTGAGCTTGTACGCCTGCTTGTTGGAGGCGACGTAGGCGTCATCCCCGCAGCGGAACTGGTTGGTCGTGATCGCAGCATCCTTGATCGGGATGCGGTCGAACGAGGCCTGGGTGATGACGTACGGGTTGGTGCCGAAGCCGTACGCCTCGGCGAGCTCGCTGCTGGCCACCTTGGTGAGGTGGGCACCGTCGAGCACGTACAGCGTGTCGCTGCTTGGGCTCTTGATGAGGGCGCCGTTGGTGATGCCGTTGCCCGTCTTGATGCCGTCGAGCGTTCCGGCCGGCACCGTGTAGATCGTGCTGGAGATGCCACGCTTCGTGGCCTCTGCCTCGGCGTCGCTCTTCGAGGAGAACTCGACTCGCTCGCCGCCGACGACCAGGTTGATCTTGTCGCTGCCGCTCTCCTGGACGAAGTGGGCGCCGGTGACGGAGCCGTTCGTGCCGAGGACGCTGATGATCCCAGCTGGGATGGACACGAAGTTCGCTGCGCCGTAGGTCGAGGCCGGTACGCGGAGCAGACCGCCGTCGGTGTGGACGTACGTCGCGGTTCCATCGCTCACGAGCGGCTCTGCCGAGAGGGCGTCGCCCTGGCTGAGCTTGGCGTAGGCCGGGCCGAACCTGCCGGTCGCCTTGAACGCGCTGAAGTCGGACAGTGCGGCCGGGACGGCGTGCGCCGTGAGGTCAGCATCGAGGAGGACCTTGCCGGAGCCGTCGAGCTTCTCGACGATCGCGCCACCGGTCAGGAAGGGCTCGCCGTCGCTCAGGAAGCCGATCTTGTCGTCCTTCAGCTTCGTGATGCCGATGTACATGCCCTGCTCGCCGAGTTCCGCGATATCCGCGACCTCGCGCTTCGTGGTGCCCTCGATGAAGAAGATCTGTCCGCTCGTGTTCTGCACGAACTTCTCGAGTGCGCCGCCGTCGTTGAACCTGTCGAGCTGCTCCTGCGTGATCTTCGCGAGGTCGGAACCCTGTTGGTAGCCGAAGTCCGCGGCCACGGTCCAGTTGCGAACCTTGCGGAACACGCCATCGTCGATGTAATACGGCGCGCCATCCGGGCCGGCGAGGATCTCGCCGACGTCGGCACCCGTCGAGTACTTGTCGAGCGTCGAGGCCGGGACCGTCGAGACGGCGCCGAGTGCGTAGGCGAAGTCGGCGACCTTGGAAGCGGTCACGGGGTAGCGCACGTCTTCAGACAGGAAGTACACCTGCGAGGAGCCCTCGGCCTTGACGAGCCACGGCACGCTCACGGCACCCTTCGGGTCACCGAACCAGTCGGTGTACATGCTCCAGAAGTTGCGGTTGCCGTAGGCAGAGCATCCGTCGCCCTCGCCGTACATGTTGTTCAGCGCTGCCTGGTTGGGCTGGTACGGCGTGTAGTTGTAGAGGCCTGCGGTCGCGTAGTTCGAGATGTAGACCGCGGAGGAGCCGCAGGAGAAGTTGGGGTTGTACAGCACGTTGTTCGACGCGAACGGGATGTGGTTGAAGCTGTACGGGTTTGCCTTGTAGTTCTGGAACTGCCGGGCCGCGTTGTAGACCTGGTAGAAGAAGCCGCCGTAGCTCTGGTCGCAGGGTGCGGTGTCAGGGCATCCGAATCCGGTCGCAGCCGCGAGCCGACCGAGGGTCGGGCTGGACATGGAGACGAGGCTCTGCTCCTTCTCGAGGAGCACGAGCATGGCTTTCTGGCTGAAGTTGCAGGCCTGGCCGACCTTGGCGATGATGTCGGCCGCAGATTCTCCGCCGCCTGCTCCCGAGTAGGCGGAGCAGTACTGTGTGGCCGGCATCGAGGGCGTCGCCTGCGTGTAGTTGCGCAGCGCCGTCGACGACGACGAGGTGTTGCGCGAGACGAGGAACTGCTGCACCTCGGCCGCGGACATCGCGTTGCCGTTGTAGAAGTTCTCATCGCTGATGAGGTTGCCCGGGTCGAACGCGCTGGCGTCGGCCGCCGCGGCGGCCTCGATGCCGCCGGAGGTCGGGCTCGAGGCGATGAGCTGCAGTCCGAGCAGCCCGGAGGCTGCTACCGCTGCGGTAGCGAATATGGCAAGAGTACGGCGAAACATGAGTTCCCAACGCGTCGGTCGACTGGGGCGCGAAGCCTTCACGGAGTACACCGAGACTGCTCAGCAGTTTCCAAGTATGCATACATGTGCCACGGAACTCCACACCCGTCCCAACTTTCACATCAGTCACATAAACAACATGCGTGCCATTCCGGCCCGCGGGAAGCCCGGAAACACGGCGATCGCGGACCGAGGTTCGGTCCGCGATCGCCGCGACACGCCCAGAGGAAGAAATCCGGGAAATCTTCGTCTGGTGCCGTATAAGTCAGCTCAAGCCAGGTTCGCGCGTTCCGCGTCGATCCAATCGCAAAGTCGCCCGACCCCTTCGGAAACCATGACTCGGGGCTCCCAGCTCAGGGCAGCACTCGCCTCCGACACCTCGCACGACGCGTGCCGGACATCACCGTTGCGGAACTTGCCGTTGATCTGCGGAGCCGGTGCACCGTAGTGCGCCGCGATGAGCTCAGCAAGGCGAAGGATGGAGGTCCCCTCCCCCGAGCCGATGTCGTAGGCATCCGCGTTGGAGTCGGACTCGAGCGCCCCACGCGTGATGGCATCCGCGACGTCGTCGATGAAGACGAAGTCGCGGATGATCTGCCCGTCCTCGTAGACGGGGATGACTCGACCGGCCTTCGCCTCCTGGGCGAAGAAGGACACGATGCCCGTGTAGGGGTTGATCAGGGACTGACCTGGCCCGTAGACGTTCTGCAGGCGGAACAGCACATCGGTGACACCGAGCGAGAGGCACCAGGAGCGCAGGATGTGCTCCTGCGCGAGCTTGGTCGCCCCGTAGACGCTCGTCGGCGACGGCACCACCTTGGAGGAGACGAACGGCAGTGCGGAGAGCCCCGGGAAGTCCCACTCGCCACGCTCGAGCATCGCCGCGGATCGCTGACCCGGATAGCTCACGACCCCCTGAGCATCAGCCCAGGCCCCCTCGCCGTAGACCGCACGGCTCGAGGTGAGCACGATCTTGCTGGGGAGCTTGTCTGCGCGCACGAAGGCATCCAGCATCTCCGTCGTGCCGACGACGTTCACCCGCGCATGCCGCGTCGCCTCCAGCAGCGACTGACCGGTGCCGGTCTCGGCTGCCAGGTGGATGACCACATCTGGAGTGACATCGGCGAGCAGCGAATCCCAGTCGGCGGCGGAGGTGACATCGCCCTTCACGAACTCGACGCGCTCGTCCAGTTCGCGAGGTCGTTCCAGAACGGGGTGGATCTGCGGGTGCAGGTTGTCGAAGGCGACCACCCGGTCGAAGTGCTCGGGCAGGCGATGAGAGAGAGCGGATCCGATGAACCCGGCTCCCCCGGTGATCAGACAGGTCGTCATGGCGTTGCTCCTTAGGGATCGCCCCAAGGCTAGCGAAAGGGTGCGTCAGGCGACGGGGAGACTCACTTGGCCGGAGGAACCGGGATCCAGTTGAGGTAGCGCTCCGTCATCTCGAAGATCACGACGTCGGGCTTGTAGTCGGCAGCTTCGGCGAGCACATCCGGCATCTGCTCCGTGGCGCTCCCGAGGTTGCTCGTCAGCTGCTTCGTCTCGGCGAAGCCCGTCTGCCACGTCGGACCTGCGCTGTTGCCCTGGCTGTCGCGCACGATGAGGGCACGGAGGTCGCTCTGCGCGCCGTCCGTGACCGTCGTCGCGGGGAGCTGGAGCATGTCGAGCCCCTTGGCGGCATCCGCATCCAGCACCGATCCATCGTTGATGGTGGCCTGCATCTTCGGCGGCGCCTGGTCGAGGACCGGGGTACCCCAGCCAGTGTCCGTGGTGGGGAAGCCATATGTGGCGAACTCGCTGATGACCGGCATGTCACCCACGCTGGAGAACTGCAGCGGGGCGAGCGCCTGGTACTTGTCGTCGACCGCGCCGAGGCAGCTCGCGAGCCGCTCCCACCCGATGGCCGCGCCGTACGGCGACCAGTGGCTGTTGCCCGGCGCGTAGACCGCGCCATTCGCGGCGGCGTCACGCAGGTCCTGGCGGGCGTCGACGATCGGCAGATCCGGGTGCGCGTCCAGCAGGTAGTCGAAGGCGGTCGGGCCTCGCAGCTCCTGTGCCCACTCGGGCAGATGCTGCGGATACACCGCCCAGTCGGCGGGCACGATCTGGATCACGAAGTCGATGCCCTGCGCGCTGAGGTCCTCGTCGATGGTGCGGAAGTAGTCGCCCCATTCCTCGCTCTCCTCCTCGCTCAGGAAGCTGCGGCCGAGCGCCTGCGAGAAGTTGTTCGCCTGGGTGTCGCCCCAGAAGACCCAGCCGTCCTGGCCGGGCACGTAGAGCTGCGCATCCGGGTTCGACCTGATCTGCTCATTCCAGACGGCCTCGCTGGCGTCGCGTTCGTCGCCGGTCCACGGGGACCCGGACACCGTGTCGACGAGCCCTGGCTGGCACTGAGCGGCTGGAAGCCTCGGCTCCTCCGACGCCGGGGCGACCTCAGGGGGCTCGAACTGCTCCTGGGCGATGGCCTGGCGGGTCTGGTAGCCGGCGAGAGTCGCGATGATGGCGGCGACGATGAGGAGGATGAGCGGGATGAGCCGCACCCGGTGCCAGCGCTGCGCCCAGGTCAGGCGACCGCCCTCGGACTTCGGCTCCTCGAAGCCGCTGTCGGGACGAAGCCCGCTTGGTCCGACCGCGGTCATCGGCGTGCCTCCACGTGACCATCGCGGATTCGCGTCGCGAAGTTCGACGACGAGTAGGCCGGGTTGACGATCCTGCCCTTGACGGCGTCGACGTAGGGCGCGCCTCTCGCGAGGAGCCAGGCAAGCCACTTGGGCGTCCAGTTCTTGAGGCTCATCGCCGGGCTCTCGATCAGGTGCCAGGAGACGTAAGCGCAGATGTGCGCAGCGACGGCGATGACCAGGTGGTACACGAACCAGCCGGCGTTCTGCAGCCCGAAGTACGCCCCGAACTGCATGAGGGGCCAGGCAAAGATGTAGATGCCGTAGGAGAGGTCACCGTGCTTCTCCCAGCGGTTGAGACGCGGGGTGCGGATCGCGAACCACATGAGGAAGTACATGAGGCCGTACTGGCCCCACATGTTCCACCCCCCGAACGCGTAGGCGAAGCCGGCGACGCCGAGCGCGAGGACCGCGAGGCGGTCGTCGATCGGGATCTTGTCCCCGAACAGGGCGAACAGCATGCCGAACGCGAAGGGGGCGAAGAACATCGGGTAGAAGGGGTTGGTGAGCAGCGGGCTGAGCGAGGTCATCTCGACCCAGCCGCTCCAGGTCAGGAAGTTGACGCCGATGATGCCGAAGGCGATGATCCCGCCGACGATGCGGTTCGAGAACACCCCGAAGAGGCCGAGGACGCCCACGAGGATGTACGCGCGGAACTCGTAGAACAGGGTCCAGGCAGAGCCGTTCCAGTCGAAGCCGCCGATGCTCGCGAAGGGGAGCGAGCTGCCCATGCCCGCGATGTTGCGCTGGCCGAGCTCGAGCCACATGTTGTTCAGGAAGTACGTGAACGGCGACTCGGTGTCCGCATCCCAGAAGCCAGCCATCGAGCCCGTCTCCTGGTGCCAGGCGATCGGGGCGAGGATGAACGCCGTCGTGAGCAGCGCGAGCCAGAAGGCAGGGAAGATACGCAGGGCCCGCCGCCAGAAGAAGCGGAAGATCGTCGACTTGCCGCGACGACTCTGCGTGATGAGGTAGCCGGAGAAGAAGAAGAAGCCTGCGACGGCGACGCCGCCGATGGACTGCTCGCTGGAGATCTGCGTGCCGAGGTCGTGCCCGCCGTAGAAGCCGGCGAGGGGTCCTGCGTGCGCGAAGATGACCGCGAAGGCGAGGAGCCATCGGAGGAACCCGATGCTGTTGGCCCGTGGATCAAAGGCCTTGTCGAGCGTCAGCGGCATAGCTTCCTTGGTCGTGGAGTCGAGCGCCCGCAAGCAGGCGGCGCTCCATCCTACACAGGGAGCAGAATCGCATTTCGGGCCGTCACGCCGGAAATCCGGGGTTCAGATCAGCTGACGGTGACCGTCATCGGCTCGCTGACGCCGCTGCCCGCTGGCCCCTCGTACTGCATGACGGCTTCCCAGTCACCGGCTTTGATCGCCGGGTCGCGCAGGTTGACGATGCAGCTGGAGGCGTCGGTGTCCGCCGAGGTCGGTGCCGTCGCCGTCGCCGTCGCGACGAACGTCTCCGGCCCGTTCTTCAGGATGAGCGTGCAGGTGCCGCCCGGGTCGGTCGTCGACACGAGGGCCGCCGCGGAGATGACGCTCTGGTCCGGCACCCAGTAGACGCGGCTGAGCGAGACCTGCACGGCAGATCCCTCTGCCGGCTGGCTGGGCTCCGCCGTCGTGGTCTCGGTCACCGTGACCGTCGGGACGGGAGTCGCGGTGACGATGAGCGTCTCAGGGACGGCGACGTCGGTCGCCTGAGGCAAGGACGTGACGGGCACCGTGTTGTCGGGCGGCGCCTGCTGCCCGAGCGGGTTCATGAGCACGAAGACGATCGCGGCGATCGCAACGGCCGCCGCGATGAGGAGGCCGATGATCAGCCCTCGCCCGGTGCCACGGCGCTCGGCCTGGCTCTCCAGCTCTTCGAGCTCGTCAGGGTCGTACTGCCCGCCGAGCGGCGTCTCGCCGTTGCTCATCTGCCACCTCCAGTCGCAGACACGGTACCCCGACGGGGGCCGGGGCCCGCTGATGCCGCGCCGCGAAGGGCGGTCAGCGGAGGCGCGACAGCAGGCCCTTGGCGTCCGCGGCGAGGCGCCGGAGCGACTCCTCGAGCGCGGGCACACGCCGGAGCACGGCCGCGGCGACCCGCGCGAAGCCGCTGCCGCCGGTCCGGCGAGCGCGCGCGAGACGGTGCGGTGCTCGCACGTCCGAGCCGAACTCGGCAACAAGGTCCTCGTACTTCGCGGCGAGCAGCGCGTAGTCGCTCGCGAGGCCGTCTGCGGTCTCCGCCTCGGAGACGGCGAACCCGGCGTCGAACACGAGCCTGCTCGCGATCAGGTCGAGGAGCCTCGCGAGCTCCCCCTCCGGGAAGCGCGACTCGAGCGGCGCGTAGCCGAGCGAGCCGAGGGCTCCCGCGAGAGGTCGGAGCGCATCCACCCGATACGCCGCGAACCCCGCGTACGGAGCGATCGGCGCGTTCGCGTCGAGCGGCGCATCCGTACCGAGCGTCGCAGCGAGCAGAGCAGCCCTGGTGCGCGTGCCGCGCCAGCCGTCACCGAGCAGCCCCGTCCCGACGGGCGGCGTCACCGGCACCACCATCCCGAGGCGGCCATGGTCGGCGAACTCCCACGCGAGCGGTTCCGCTCGCTCGAAGATGACACTCCTGCCCCGCTGGCGCGCCAGCATCGACGCGCTTGCCGGAGCCGAGCGCAGCGAGTCCGCGGCCACCGACTCGACGAGCAGCAGGTCCGCTGCCAGCAGCCGCTCGTCGCCGCCAGCCAGCCTGCGCCAGAAGTCGCCGCGGACGATGCGCACGTGCAGCCCCGAGATCGTCGCCGACTCGTCGCCGCTCGCCGCATCTCGAAGCCACTCGTGCGTGAGCGCGGTCGATGCGCGCCGCAGCACCCGAGGGCCAGCCCCGACGCCGCCAGCGAGCACGCGACTGGGCGCGAACCGCGCCGTCCCCTCGACGAGCACGTCGACGGGGAAGCCCCGTCGCTCGAGATCGAGGGCGACGTCCCGAGCCGACACCCCGCGGTGGTCGAGCTCGACGGGGTCGTGGAAGAACACGCGGCGCTTCACGAGGGGCACCCCCGCCTCGAGCAGCAGCAGGGGGGTCTCGAGGCTGGCGTTGGCGACGGGTGTCCCGTCCACCCGGAAGTTGCCCGCCGGGAACTGCGCGCCGACCGAGAAACCGCGCTCCGCGAAGAACGGAGAGAAGCGCGCCTCGTGGTGGCGAACCGAGTCGTCGTACGACCGGATCTCGGGCATGGACGCCCAGTACTCGGCCCACGCGTCACTCATCACGACGTGGCGCCGCACTGCGATCCAATGCGATTGCAGATGCGACGGCAGGGTGCCTCGTCGCGTGTACGGATCCGGGGTGAGCTCGCCGTGCTCCGTGACGCCCCACACGTCGTGCCCCGCGGCATCCGCCCACGCGAACGTCTCGGCGAAGTCGCCGACGGGCCCGAAGAAGGTGTAGTTCGCAAGCACGACCTCGTCGAAGGCCGCGAGCCGCTCCGGACCGATCTCCTCGAGCGCTGCGCGATAGCCGCCCACATCGAAGCCCTCGTTCGGTCGCTCGAAGACCCTGTCGGCGACGGAGGCGAGCGACTCGCGCGAAGCGTCGGTCACCGAGCCGTTCACAACGACGAAGAGCTCGCTGGCGTGCCCCCGCAAGCCCTGCAGCGCCCGGAGCACACCGGCGTCGGCGAGACCCGCCCGGTCGAAGAGCAGGTAGATGACAAGTCGATTCATAGTCGCGGGCGGCCGCTGCGGCCGACTCCTCCCCTGAGCGCGTGCAGACTCGTGCCAAGCTAGCACCACAGCGCACCGAGACAGAGGAGAGCAGATGCCAGCTTCGCGACTCGTCGCCGAACGCCGCCAGGAGGATGCCCGCGAGCAGCGACTCGGAGACGCCCCCGTCACCGCGGTCGTCTGCACCCACAACGGCGAGCAGTTCCTCGAGCAGCAGCTGCTGAGCATCCTCTCGCAGAGCCACCCCGTCGCCGAGGTCATCGTCTCCGACGACGCGTCGCGCGACGGCACGGTCGAGCTCGCGCGACGCGTGCTGGAAGCCTCCGACCGCGCGTTCCGCATCTACACCCGCGACGAGCCGCTGCGGGTGAGCGCGAACTTCGCGTTCGCACTCGGCGAGGCACGCACCGAGTACCTCGCCACCAGCGACCAGGACGACGTGTGGCATCCCAAGAAGGTCGAGCACCTCCTCGCCGCCCTCGTCGGCGACGACCAGGCCCTGCTCGCGCACTCCGACGCGCTCCTCGTCGACGAGGACGGCGAGCCCATTGGCGGCACCCTCCTCGAGTCGCTGGAGATCACCGACGCCGAATGGCGCGACTACGAGAACGGGCGGCAGCTCGAGGCGCTCACCGCCCGCAACTTCGTGACCGGCGCGACCATGATGCTGCGCGCATCCCTCGTCTTCCGGGCCGGCAACGCGCCAGAGCCGTGGATCCACGACGAATGGCTCGCGACGACGGCGGCCCTCGTGAACGGACTCCGCGTCGTGCGCGAACCCCTCATCGACTACCGGCAGCACACCGGCAACCAGATCGGGCAGACCGCACCCACCCTGCGGGTGAAGATCGCGCAGGCGACCAAGGACGGCTCCGCCGACCAGCTCCGCCGCTACCGCCGCGCCGTGGCGCTCCTGCGTCGCGTCAGCGAGCTCGGCGGCACCCCGGAGCAGGAAGCGCACGTCCGCCGCAAGGTCGCCCACGAACGGCAGCGGCTCGAGCTGCCGGCTTCGCGCATCCGTCGCCTCCCCCGCGTCCTCAAGTGGACTCTGCGGGGCCGCTACGCGAGCTACTCGCGCGGGAGCTACGACATCGCCCGCGACCTCTTCCAGTCGCTGCGGGAGCGCGACGAGCGCTGACCGCCCAAAAGCGCTGACGTCGAGCGTCGCGCGGACGACGAAGGCCGTGACCCCGAGGGGCCACGGCCTTCACCGCCAAGCGGGGCTCGCTACGCGAGAAGCCCCTGCATGTAGCGTCCGTATCCGCTCTTCTGCAGCGGCTTCGCGAGCTCCGCGAACTGCGCGTCGTCGATCCACCCGGCGCGCCACGCGATCTCCTCGATGCAGCCGATCTTGAAGCCCTGACGGTCCTCGATCACGCGAACGTACTCGCTCGCCTGCATCATCGACTCGAACGTGCCGGTATCAAGCCACGCCGTGCCACGGTCGAGCACCTGCACCTGCAGCTTGCCCGCATCCAGGTACGCCGAGTTGACGCTCGAGATCTCGAGCTCGCCACGCGCGGAAGGCTCCACGCTCTTCGCGATCTCGACCACGTCGTTGTCGTAGAAGTAGAGGCCGGGTACCGCGTAGTTCGACTTCGGCACCTCCGGCTTCTCCTCGATCGACACGGCCTTGTTGTGCTCATCGAACTCGACGACGCCATACGCGACCGGGTTCGACACGTGGTAGGCGAAGATCAGGCCGCCGTCGAGCACGTTGTTGCCGCGCAGCGACGATCCGAGCCCAGAGCCGTGGAAGATGTTGTCGCCGAGCACCAGCGCGACCGAGTCGTCGCCGATGAACTCCTCGCCGATGATGAACGCCTGCGCGAGCCCATCCGGCGACGGCTGCACGGCGTACTCGATGCGCATCCCGAGCTGCGAGCCGTCACCCAGCAGGGCGCGGAACTGCTCGTTGTACTCGGGAGTCGTGATGATCAGCACCTCGCGGATGTCCGCCATCATGAGCGTCGACAGCGGGTAGTAGATCATCGGCTTGTCGTAGATGGGCATGAGCTGCTTGGAGATGCCCTTGGTGATCGGCCACAGACGCGTGCCGGAGCCGCCTGCCAGGATGATTCCCTTCATGGCTACGCACCCGCCTTCGCGCTGAGCTCCGCGTAGTAGGCGCGGGCCTCTTCCCAGCTGGGGAGGAGACCGGACGCGGCCGCCTCGGCGAGCGAGGGGGCATCCGTGTCCTTCGGGGAGAGCAGCAGCTCGCCGGCCTCCTCAGGGAAGCGCAGGTCGACATCCTTGTCGAGCGGGTTGATGCCGTGCTCGCGCTCCGCGTGGTACGTGTCGGTGACGAGGTAGCTGACCGTGGCGTCATCCGTCAGTGCCACGAACGCGTGGCCGAGCCCCTCGGACAGGTAGATGGCCTTGCGGTCGACGTCGTCGAGACGGACCGAGTCCCACTCGCCGAACTTCGGCGAACCCGTGCGGATGTCGATGACGAAGTCGAGCACAGCTCCACGCGTGCACGTCACGTACTTGGACTGGCTCGGCGGAATGTCCGCGAAGTGGATGCCACGGACCACACCACGCGTCGACACCGAGGTGTTCGCCTGCTTGAGGTCGATCGAGTGCCCGACAGCTTCTGCGAGCTTGTCGAAGCGGTACCACTCCAGGAACACGCCGCGGTCGTCGCCGAACTGCTTCGGCGTGATCTCGTAGCTGTCTGGGATGCTGAGTTCGCGAATCTCCATGCCGAGGAGTCTAGTGCGGCACGGATTGCGAATGCTCGCCGACCCACTCGGCCATACTTGAACGCTGGCGAACCGCCGAACAAGAACGCGTATAGAGAAGAGGAATACGGGATGCACACCAACGCCGAGCCGCGCACTCCACCGCGCGTCGCCGTCCTCCTCGCGACGCACATGGGGAAGCCCTACCTCGACGAACAGCTCGACTCGATCCTCGCCCAGGCAGGCGCCGACCTCCACGTGTACGTGTCCGACGACGGATCGACCGACGGCACCCTCGAGATCCTCGCCGAGCGAGCAACCGCCGATGCCCGCATCACGATCCTCTCCCCCGAGACCTTCGGCGCTCCCGCACCCAACTTCTTCCGCCTGCTCACCACGATCCCCATAGAGGATCACGACTACGTCGGCTTCGCGGACCAGGACGACGTGTGGATGCCCGCCAAGCTCGAACGTCACATCCGACTCCTCAGTGAGGGCCACGCCGACGGCATCTCCTCCAACGTCACCGCGTTCACCGAAGACGGCTCGCGCCTGCTCATCAAGAAGGACTACCCGCAGCGCCTCGCAGACCATCTCTTCGAGACGCCGGGCCCCGGATCGACGTTCCTCCTCACCCAGCGATTCGCGCGGCTCGTCGCAGACCAGCTCGACAACGCGGACTCCCCGGCGCGCACGGCCTTCGCCCACGACTGGCTCATCTACGCGCTCGCCCGGTCGGCAGGGCTCCGCTGGATCATCGACGGCGAGTCGACCGTCGACTACCGCCAGCACGTCGCCAACGCGGTCGGCGCCAACACCGGCCTCTCGCAGGCGTGGAAGCGTCTCAGGCTCACCTCGAACCGCTGGCATCGTGGACAGGTGCAGCTGACCGTCGAGGCGTGCATCCACGTCGCCTCCCCGGACGAGCTGCCGAGACTGCAGTGGCTGCACGAGATCCTCGCCGAGTTCACCTACCGAGACGCGCTCCGGCTCGTGCGACGCTGGCGGCAGCTGCGACGCCGGCCACGGGACCGTGCGGCCCTCGCCACCCTCATCACGACGGGACTGTGGTAGCTCGACGAAGGGCCGCGCTAGAGTAGCTCCGACTGCGCGCGGGTCACACCGCAGCACTCGAACCGCACAACCATCGGCAACTTTCCATCGGCACAGCCCGGCCGACGATTGAACAGGACAGGTATGAAACTTCTCGTGACCGGCGGAGCCGGCTTCATCGGCTCGAACTTCGTGCGCCGCGCGCTCCAGGACCAGTACGAGGGTCTGGAGGGTGTCGAGGTCGTCGTGCTGGACAAGCTGACCTACTCCGGCAACCTCGAGAATCTCGCACCCGTCTCCGACTCCGAGCGGTTCACGTTCGTCGAGGGCGACATCACCGACGACGTCGTGCTCGATGAGTGGATCCCGAAGGTGGATGCGGTTGTGCACTTCGCCGCCGAATCGCACGTCGACCGTTCCGTGCGCGACGCCTCCGTGTTCATCGAGACCAACGTCGTTGGCACGCAGAAGCTGCTCGACGCGGCACTGCGCCACGAGCTGCCCCGCTTCGTGCACGTCTCCACCGACGAGGTCTACGGCTCGATCGAAGAAGGAAGCTGGAGCGAGACGTTCCCGCTCGAGCCCAACTCGCCCTACTCGGCGTCCAAGGCGTCCTCCGACCTCATCGCGCGCTCGTACCACCGCACGCACGGCCTGAACGTGTCGATCACGCGCTGCTCGAACAACTACGGCCCGTACCACTTCCCCGAGAAGGTCATCCCGCTCTTCGTCACGAACCTCATCGACGACAAGCACGTTCCCCTCTACGGCGAGGGCAACAACATCCGCGACTGGCTGCACGTGGACGACCACTGCCGCGGCATCGCCATGGTGCTCGTCGGCGGAAAGGCCGGCGAGATCTACAACATCGGCGGCGGCACCGAGCTCACCAACAAGGAGCTCACGCAGCTCCTCCTCGACGCGACCGGCAAGGACTGGTCCTACGTGGACCGCGTGCAGGACCGCCTCGGCCACGACCTGCGCTACTCGGTCGACATCTCCAAGATCCAGCGCGAGCTGGGATACGAGCCCAAGGTTCCGTTCGAGCAGGGTCTGGCTGACGTGGTGCAGTGGTACCGCGACAACCGCACCTGGTGGGAGCCGCTGAAGGAGCGCGCTGCCCTGTGACCGATTCGACGTCTGTCCCCGCCACGGCGGCCGCACCTGCGGTTGCTGCACGGTTCCTGATCACGGGTGCATCCGGGATGCTCGGCCGTGACCTCCAGCGCGCCCTCGCGGGCCGCGAGGTCACGGCTCTGGATCGCGCCGCGCTCGATATCACCGACCCTGCAGCGGTCGAGGCCGCTGTGGCGGGGCATGACGTCGTCATCAACGCCGCCGCCTACACGAACGTGGACGGCGCGGAGACCGACGAGGCGACCGCCTTCGCGGTCAACGCGACAGGCCCCGGCGTGCTCGCGGCCGCCGCCGCGAAGCACGGCGCACGGCTCGTGCACGTCTCCACCGACTACGTCTTCCGCGGCGACGCCGCGTCCCCGTATGCGGAAGGCGCCGACCACGACCCGATCTCCGCCTACGGTCGCACGAAGGCCGCCGGCGAGAAGGCCGTCCGCGACGCACTGCCGGACGCCTCCTACATCGTGCGCACGGCCTGGCTCTACGGGGCAGACGGCCCGAACTTCGCGAAGACGATGGCCCGCCTCGCGGCGTCCAAGCCCGAGGTCTCCGTCGTGTCCGACCAGCTCGGACAGCCCACGTACTCTGCAGACCTCGCGGCGCAGATCGTCGCGCTCGTCGATTCGGGCGCTCCTGCCGGCACCTACCACGGGACAAACGCCGGTATCGCGTCCTGGTACGACTTCGCCAAGGAGATCTTCCGCCTCGCGGGCTTCGACCCCGAGAACGTCAAGGAGACGGACAGCAGTTCGTTCGTCCGTCCCGCCCCTCGCCCCGCCTACTCCGTCCTCGGCCATGACGCCTGGGCGAACGCGGGAGTTCCACCCATGCGGCCCTGGCTCGACGCGCTCGAGGACGCCGCCGCGCAAGGAGTCCTCAGAGCCTGATGGTTACCCTTCGTGTTCTCCTCGACCGTGCCGCCGATGAGCGTCCAGGCGGCACCCGCCGCTACAGCGAAGAGCTCGGACGCCAGCTCATCACGCGCGCGCCCCGCGGCTGCGACATCGAGGCGATCATCCCCCGGCGCACTCGCGACGAGGTCGCGCTCCTCGAGGAGCGAGTCCCCGGCCTGACGAGCGTCGTTCAGGCCCCTCTGCGGCCGGATCGCCTCGAGTCCTCCTGGTCACGCGGGCTCCTGACGAACGCCGTCGGCGGCGGCTTCATCCACAGCTTCACCCCCCTGGCGCCCATGCGCGACATCTCGCTCAGCCAGGGCATCGACCAGACGGTCGTCACCTGGCACGACATGACCGCCTTCACTCATCCGGAGCTCATCAGCTCGCACACCGTGAAGCACCACAAGGCCCTCCTCCGTCGTGCATTCCGCTACGCCAGCGGCATCGTCGTGCCGACGAACGCCGTCGCCGACCAGGTCATCGAGCACTTCGACTTCGGTGACCGAGTTCGCGTCATGAGCCCGGCCGCAGCTGCGAGCATCCGTCTCCCCGAGTCCGAGGGAGCTGGGGATGCGATCGCCGACACGCTCGGATTGCCGGACGAGTACGTGCTGACGCTCGCATCACTGCACAAGCGCCACGGCCTCGCCCAGCTCATCAAGGCCCTCGACGACAAGGACCTCGCTGGCGTCACACTCGTCGTCGTCGGTCCGACAGAGCGCGGAGAGACCACGCTCGACGGCCTCGTGAGCGACTCCGGCGTCGCCCGCGAACGCGTCGTGTCCGTCGGCGTCATCAGCGACGAGCAACTGGCCGTCGCCCTCCAGCGCGCCAGCGCCCTGGTCGTGCCTAGCCTCAGCGCAGGTTTCGGCCTGCCTATCATCGAGGCCTTCAAGTTCGGCACCCCCGTCATCACCTCCGACGACCCAGCGCTCGTCGAAGTCGGCCTCGACGCCACCCTCGTCGTCGAGCGCGGCGACGGACTCGCCGACAGCGGCTACCCCGGGCGCCTCGCCGGCGCCATCGCCGGAGTGCTCGGCGACAGCGACCTCGAACGGCGACTCCGCCTCGCCGGCAAGGACCGCGGCGGGATGTTCTCGTGGGAGATCGCCGCCGACCAGGTCTGGAACTTCCACGCCGACCTCTAGGCACGACGCGTTCGGCGCGTTCGGCGCGGGACATGGATTGACGTTGGACGTGGTTCTGCAGTGGGGCGCCTCGCTCCTCACACTGTGCGGGTTCGGCCTCGCCATGGGCCTCAACCCCGCGCTGTACGCAGCGACCGGAGACCTGCTCGCCCGCAACATCGACGTCGGCAAGCGGCTGGGGTGGATGCTCCTGGGACTAGCACTCGGTGCCACGGTCCTGCTACTCGTCTTCCGCAGCTTCGACCCGACCACGCTCGTCACGACCCTCCGCGGCAGCATCGACACGGCGCTCCTGAACAGGACGCTCGACCTCATCGTCGGCACTATCTTCCTGGTCTCCGCGTCCGCAGTGCTCATCTGGAGAGCGCGCGTCCACGACTTCCCGCAGAAACCGGCGACAGTGTCGAAGCCACGCGCATCCGCCGCCGGCTACTTCCTGCTCGGCCTGGGCGCCTGCGTGGGTTTCACGACCCTCCCGATCATGTACCTCACGGGGCGCCTCCTCCACGGACTCACCGCAGATGATCCTCTGCGCGTTGTCGCCTATGCAGTGTTCCTGCTCGCCCTGGCAGCGCCCTTCCTCACCCTTGCCTGGGTGTGGACGAAGATCCCCTCGCTGGCCGCCCGCGTCGTCGGGTTCTATTCAAGGGCAGCCGACTGGGACTACCGGCGAACGCTCGCGATCCTCCTCGTCCTCGCCGGCTTCCTCTTCCTCTGGCTGGGGATCTTCGCGCCTCGCGGCCTCTGATCCACCGCGCCCGAGCATCCGCGTCGCCGCATCCGCCCCGGGCCTCCGCCTCCCGCCGCCTCACCCCTTTAGCCGGCCCATCCTCTGCCTCGACGTCTCGGGATGGAAACATCACTTCGTTGCGAGAACATTCCCCGAAGCAAGTGATCTTGCCAGCCCGAGTATTCGGAAATCGAGCCAGCCATCAGCTGGTGAGGGAAGCGTCGCCCGCCTGGGCTGTGCATAACTTCCAGTCCGGCAGCGCGGAATCTCTACCGTGGGCGGCATGACAGCAGCATCAGCGCCTCTTCCGCCCGAGCAAGGGCATGCCTTCACCACCGGCGCGGGGCTCCGTTCTGGGCTCAGCCGCCGAGAGGTCTTCGGATCGAGCCTCGCGCGACCGCACCACGGAATCCGAGCGACCGCGGAACCAGCCACGCCCGAGGAACTCGCCAGGGCCTACCTGCCGCGGATGCGCGAATGGCAGGCATTCGGAGACGTCACAGCAGGACTGTTCTGGGGTTTCCCGCTCCCGAGTCGTCTCCGGAACGCGATGACCGTGCACGTCGTGGTGCCGACAGGACGAAATGCACCCAAGGGCAGCCGGCTCGCCTCGAGACGCATCTCCCCGGAGAAGTGGGAGCGAGTAGTCCACCTGGGCACTCCCCTGTCGGCTCCCGCGCTGACTTGGGCGCTTCTGTCGCGCGTCCTCTCAGCGCAGGAGCTGGTCGTCGTCGGCGATGCCGCCATCTCTACTTCACGGAACTACCCCTCTCTGCGGCGACCGTCCGAGCCGAGCATCCCTGGCGACGACTCCAGCGGCGTACCCGCGCACGCCGCGCTGGACCAGCTGGTCGACATCAGCAAGGCCTGGGGCCGGACAGTCGGAGCATCGCGACTTCGCCTGGCTCTTGAGCAGATCCGCGCGGGAGTGGAGTCGCCGATGGAGACCTTGACGCGGTTGGCTCTCGTTGACGCCGGGCTTCCCGAGCCTCAAGTTGCCTACGAAGTGTTCCAGAGGAAACGCTTCCTCGGACGCGTGGACCTCGCTTATCCGGAATTCAAGGTCGCTATCGAGTACGACGGCGAGCATCACTGGACGAAGGAGCAGGCCATGAAGGATCTCGCGCGCATCAACCGCATCCAGCACGCCGGTTGGCTCGTGATCCGCGTGACGCGGAGGCAGCTGACCCCGAACCCGGCGGAGTTCTTCGCGCAGGTGCGTGCAGCGATGCGGCGTGCGCGCTGAACCGCGCTCCTCTCGGGCTGGGAAAATCACTTCGTGCTGGAGAACTTCCCACAAAACAGGGACCTTTCCATCCCCAGGGCCCTGGAAGGGGCGGGGAGGCGGGAAGGGAGAAGGCGGGGAAGCTGGCGGATGGGGCCGCGGGCCGGTTCAGCGCTCGCCGGCGAGCCATGCGGTGGCACGATCGTGCGACCGGGGACGGAACGCCCAGACGCAGGCTATGCGATGCTCGGCCGTCGTGCGGTAGCACGCGAACCGCTCGGGGTCGCCGCCCACTGCCAGCTGGAGGCGCTCGATCATCGCGTGCGCTTGGTCGCGCATCGGGCGCGAGATGCTGCCGGTGAAGGCAGCGAAGTCGAGGTGGGCGAGCAGGTTCGCGAGGTCGAGTTCCGGTTCGGTGAGCGCGGCAGTGTCGAGGTCGAGGACCGCCAGCCGTCGGCTGTCCGGGTCGAAGAGCAGCTGGCCGTCGTGCAGGTCACGATGTGCGAGCACCCCGGCCCGGCGCGCGTCTGCGGTCAGCTCCTGGCAGCTGCGTTCGACCCGTTCAACGAACAGTCTTGTGGTGGCGGCGGAGAGACGGAGCGGATCGAAGGCTCGCAGCTTATCGAGCCAGGCGGCGAGGATGCTGGCCTCGTCAGCAGCCGTGTGCGTGGGGGGTGGTGTCGTCGGGGAGCTCGTCCGTGGTGCATGAACGGCTTTGGTCGCGAAGCTGCCCCAGGAGCGTTCGAAGGCTGCGAGCGCGAGGCCCCAGGCGTCGGGGTCCAGGTGCGCGATGAGGCTTCCCGCCACCGCGCGGGCGTGAATGAGGTCGCCGCTTGCGTCCAGTGACTCGTCGGCGGTCTCGAACCCCGCGCTGCTGAGCGCGCCGGCGAGGGGCCTCGTTGCCTGGTGGATACGCGCTGCCTTGCCGGGCCGGGTTACCTTGACGTATCGTCCGGCCTCGTCATCGCGGAGCACGGCCCGCTTGCCGAGTCGGTGGACGAGCAGGGTTCCTCGAGTCGAGCTGAGGCCCGGCAGCCGCGTGTCGTGCCGGTGCGGGGTGACGGTCGCGATGCCCTCCGCATCGATGCTGCCGGCGCGGCATCGCCCGACCGTGTCCGTGCCTTCGACCACGAGGGCACCGTTCGGGGCGGGCCAGGCCCGCTCGATCGCCAGGGTGCAGCCTGCGTCTGGGATCGGGATCTCCAGTGGGACGCGATGCGTCGCGCTCGGTGTCACGATCGTTCCTCGGTTCCAGCGACGGTGAGGTCCGCGACCATGGTCAGTCGTTGCGCGATGTCGGCTCGCCAGTTCGGGGCGCAGGCGCGGAACGGCTCACTTGCCCGGGCGAGAAGGTGCAGCCCGGTCCACGCCTCGATCTCGTCGAGGGTCGGTTGTGGGTGCCTGGGGCTCGCCCCGCTGCCCCCTGCGAGGTAGCCGGACAGCAGTTCGTCGCGGATGGCGGGCAGGCGTCCGCTCGGTCTGTGCAGGCATCCCGGTTCGGCGTCGATTCGGGTGAGGAGTTCGACGGCGATGTAAGACCCCAGATCGGAGCCGGGTGCGCCCACCGAATGCCGGTCGAAGTCGACGACGACGCCCTGGCTGCCCTCCCCTAGCACCTGATCTCGTGAGAAGTCGCCGTGCAGGAAGACGGGGTACCGCGGGCTCTGCGCGAGCCGACCTTCGAGCGACCGCGAGAGGGCGCGGACAGCACTGCCATGTTCGGGAACGAGGCGTGAGAGCTGCTCCACGCTGGCGGAGAGGTGCGCCCGCCACGCGAGGAAAGGGCTCTCGGCGAGTGGGGCCTGCGTGTGGATGCGCGCGAGCAGCTTGCCTGCCGTCTGGGCGTCGACGGGTTGCGCCGAGTCCGGGGTCACGAGCGGGGTCAGGAGCAGCCGTCCGGATGCGCTGACCCGTGTTGGCAGGGCCGGCCCCCCGCTCTCGGCGATCGCGTTGGCGGCGGCGGCCGATGCCGTGAGCGGACTGCGAGCGAGCTTGACGACGGTAGCCGTGTCTTGGGACTCGTGGATCCTGACGGCTCGGCGCCAGGGGTTGTAGTTGAGCGTCGAGCTCGGGATCGGGGTGAGGTCCGGGGTCGCTGCGAGCTCGCGGTCGGCATCCGCGAGGCGTGGGTCGGTGGCGGCCGGTCCGACGAGCAGGATCGAGCCGTCGGCGAAGGCGTGCTCTGCGAGCTCGACGCCGAGCGCCGAGGCGCGCTTTCGCGCTTTGGCGCCTTTCACCCGTTGTGCTGCGCTGAGGCCCGCCGCCCACCAGAGTCCCTCACCGGAGCGCTCGGTGAGGCGCGCGATGACGGAGAGTGTCGGCTTCTCGCGGAGGTGCCCCGCCGTCACCTCGCGCCCGCCGGTCAGTGAGCGCAGAAGCGCTCGTGCATCCGGTTGCCCGCTTCCGGCTGCGAGGAGGAGGTCGAGTGGCTCGAGACCGAACATGGGGGTCCTAGGCTGCGTCATGGTCGCTCCGCTTCTCCTGCGCCTGAAGCCAGCGCCCGAAGCGGTTGCCGGTCGATGCGCCGAGTTCGATGGGTGAGCCGTCGAGCAGGATCTCCCCGTCCTCGATCCAGACGATGCGTGTGGCCCGGCGGGCGACGGCCGCGTCGTGCGTGATGGAGATGGTGGTCCGTCCCGTGGTGAGGCCGGTGAGGGCTGACAGCACCTCGTTGGCGGAGTGGGGGTCGAGGCCAGTGGTGACCTCGTCGAGCACGACGATCTCGCTGTCACGGAGGATGGCGCGCGCGATGGCGATGCGCTGCCGCTGTCCGCCGGAGAGCGTGCCGCCTCGCTCGCCGAGGACTGTCTCGTATCCCTCTGGGAGGTGGCGGATGAAGTCGTCGGCACTTGCCTGGCGGGCGGCCCATTCGATGTCGGCGTCGCTGGCTCCTGGTCTGCC
The DNA here is from genome assembly GCF_015351275.1 of Pseudoclavibacter sp. VKM Ac-2867. Classification (NCBI taxonomy): domain Bacteria; kingdom Bacillati; phylum Actinomycetota; class Actinomycetes; order Micrococcales; family Microbacteriaceae; genus Pseudoclavibacter; species Pseudoclavibacter sp. VKM Ac-2867. The sequence goes on along the minus strand of NZ_JADKSL010000005.1, from coordinate 159,430 downwards.
GAAGCGGATGTTGTTCCTGACCGTCTCGGAGAACAGCACCGCCTCCTGCGGGACGAGCGCGATGTGGCTGCGCAGGGAGGCGAGGGTCATGTTCCGGATGTCGACCCCGTCGAGCTCGATGCGGCCGCTGCGTGGTTCGATGAGCCGGCACAGGGCGAGCGAGAGTGTCGACTTGCCGGACCCGGATGGGCCGACGATGGCGATGTGCTCGCCGGCGGCGATGCTGAGCGACAGGCCGCTGAGGATGTCCCGTTGGCCGTAGCCGAGGGCCACGTCGCGCAGGCGGAGGTCGCCGCGGACTCGTGCCACCGAGACGGCGTGCGGGGTGTCGGCGATCTCGGGGACGACGTCGAGGAGGTCGGCCACGCGTTCGCCACTGGCGGCCGCGCTGGCGATGCGGCCGGTGTACTTCGCCATGTCTCTGAGGGGTTTCATCGCCGTCTTGAGGTAGGTCAGGTAGATGACGAGGTCGCCTGGGGTCATGACCTGGCTGGCTACTCGCCAGCCGCCTGCCACGAGGATCACTGCGGTGGCGAGGCCGACGATGACGTCGGTTTTTCGCTCGAGTCCGGCGGCGAGGCGCTTGGCCTGGACGCCGTCTTTGAGGGATCGCTCGTTGTTGCCGGAGAACGTTCGCGCCACGTGGGACTCGAGTCCGTACATCTGCACGATGCGGAGTGACGTGAGCGATTCCTGCGCGATGTTGGCGAGGTTGCCTTCGCCCTTTCGTGTTCTCCGGGCCGCGTTGGTGATCGCTCCCGTCGAGGTGCGGGAGAAGAGGAAGTAGAGGAACCCTGCGACGAAGACGACGAGGGAGAGGAGCGGGTCGAGCCAGAGCATCACTCCGCTCATGACGACGAGCGTGAGCACGTTGGCGAGCAGCGGGAGTCCGGCGGTGACGGCCACATCCTGCAGCTTGCCGACGTCGCCGACGAGGCGCTGCACGATGTCGCCGCTTCTCGCTTTGGAGTAGTAGACGTACGAGAGCGACTGGACGTGGTCGAACACGTGCGAGCGGAGTCGCGTCGCGACGCGGGAGCCGACGAGTGCGAAGGCGAGCGTCGCGAGGTAGTTGGTGAAGGCGCGGAGGGAGACGATGACGAGCAGCGCTGCGCCGCAGGCGAGGAGCAGGGGCACGCTGGCGCTCGGCCCTGCCCCGGCGAGGTCGGCGCCGAGGCTTCGGGTGACGGCGTCGATGACGAACTTCGTCGGCCAGGGTTCGAGGACGCGGAAGATGACTTCCGCGAGGAGCGCGGTCATGCCACCGGCGGCGAGCAGGCGGTTTCCCGGGATGAAGGGCCGGATGAGCCGCAGCGTTCGCTTCAGCGGGCCCGCCGGGGTGCCGGAGGCGCCGGAGGGCCCCATGGGGTCGCCCTGCTTGTCCGCGGGGTCGCGCCGCTTACGCAACGGTCCGCCAGATCTTCGAGACGACGTTGCGCCAGTCGTGGTGCTCTTCCGCTTGGGCGCGGGCGGCGCGGGAGAGGCTCGTGCGGCGCTCGGGGTCGGCGGCGAGGGCGTCGAGGGCCGACGCGAGGGCGCGCGGGTCGGATGGCGGGACGAGGACCCCGGTTCGTCCGTCATCGAGGATGCTCGGGATCTGTCCGGTTGCGCTCGCCACGATCGGCAGGCCTGAAGCGAGGTACTCGTAGATCTTGAGCGGTGAGAAGTAGCCTTCCTCTCCGTCGTGTGCCGGGTAGGGTGCGACGGCGATGGAGGCGGCCGCGAGGAAGCGGGGCACTTCGGACGGCGGCACGGCGCCCGCGAACTCGATGCGTCGGCGCGTGTCGGGCGGAAACGCGGAGGCCTGCTCGAGGAGCCGCTCGCGCTCGGGGCCGTCGCCGACGATCACGAGCCGCCATGACGGCGCCGCGAGGGAAACGGCGTCGAGCAGCGTCGAGACGCCGTGCCAGGGCTTGAGTGTCCCGACGAACACCACGGTGACGGGGGCTTCGCGCACGATCTCCGCATCCGTCGCCGTGATCCGGCGTGTGTTGACGCCGTTCGGGACGACGTGGATGCGCGCACTCGCTTCGGGTGCAGTCTGGCGGGCCCACTCGGCGACGGGTGGTGAGACGCAGACGGTCGAGGCGGCGGCCTCGAGCTGGGCGCGGAGGTTTGCCCGGGCTCCCGCCTCGTCGTGGAGCTGGCGGTGCTTGCGCTGCTCGTCGATGAGGGGGGAATTGACTTCGAGGATCCCGGGCACGCCGGTTGCTGTGGTCACCTCGCTGAGCGCGCACGACCAGAGGCTGTACCGCTCGTAGACGATGTCGGGGTGGCTCTCGGCGACGCGTTCGGCCAGTTCACGCGCGGCCGACCGGACTGCCTTCTCGCGGTTGCCGTCGTCTCGCCCTCGGACCGGAACCTCGGTGACGGCGAGGTCGGCGAGGTCGGCTGGGACGTGGTCGCCTCGTCGGAGGCAGTAGAGCTGCACGCTCGCGCCGAGGGCACGCAGCGCGCGAAGAACTTCCTGCACGTGCACGGAGCTCCCCTTCGTGCCGAAGACGGGCACGCCGGGGTCGGCGCAGACGTAGGCGACCCGTTGATCGACGAGGGAGGCGGGCAGTGGATGCTGAAGGCGGCGCAGTGAGTTCGCCTGCGCGGCGGAGTCGAAGCGCGCTTCGATGAGGCGCCGGGCGCGCCGTGTCAGCAGGCCGAGTTCGGGATGGGCGGCGAGAGCACGGATGGCGTCCACGAGCGCTGTACGGTCGCCGGCCGGGACAAGCAGCCCGGTCTCGCCGAAGCCGTCGATGCGCCCGATGACCTCGGGCATGCCGGTGACGTCGCTGGCGATGGATGGGGTGCCGGTCGCCATGGCTTCCAGCAGCACGGTCGGCAGGCCATCCGCGTTGCCGTCTTCACCCACGATGGAGGGGGCGACGAACACCTCTGCCCATCGGAGCAGCTCCCCCACCTCCCGCTGGGTTCGGCTGCCGAGGAGGTGCACTCGGGCGCCCAGTCCATGCGCGGCGATTCGAGCCGCGAGCTCGGCTTCGAGCTCCCCGTCGCCAGCGATGCGCACCTCGCTGTCCACCCCCTCGTCGCGGAGCTGCGCTATGGCGTCGACGAGCAGGCCGAAGCCCTTCTTCTCCACGAGACGCCCGACGGCCGCGATTCGCAGCGGCGCTCCCGGCGCACGCGTTGTCTCCGGCGCACGGTAGGGGAAGCGCTCCAGCTCGAGCCCGTTGTACTGCAGGACGATCTTCGCCGCGTGCTCCGGGTAGCGGTCGCGGAGCGACTCGAGGTTGAACCTGCTGATGGTGACGACGTGGTGGGCGCGCTCGATGAGCATCCCGAGCCGCTGCTCGTCGACGCTCTCGTGGAAGATGTCCTTCGCGTGGAGCGTGACTGAGTAGGGAATCCCGCTGAGCCGCGAGGCGACCTCCGCAACGCGGCCGGCGAGGGAGCCGAAGTGCGCGTGCAGATGGGTGAGGTTCGCGCGGATGCTCTCCACGGCGAGGCGGACGCCCTGGGCGACCTCGGATGCCTCGAAGGCGGCGAGCTCTGGGAGGCTCTCGGCGAAGCGCTCCGCGAAGCCGGGGACGGTGCGCTCTGCTTCGGCGACGTCGGCCCACACCTCGCCGAGCTTGTGCTCCTTCGCGATGAAGGTCACGGGAGCCTGTACACGAGCCAGCTCCGGGTGGAAGCGGGGATCGCTCGTGGGGCGCAGAGCGTAGATCGCGATCTGCTCGCCTCGCGCCTCTCTCGCCAGGATCTCGGTGACGACGAAGGTCTCCGAGAATCGCGGATACACCTTGACGACGTAGCCCGTCTTGGATTGCTGTCTCATTCTCGTCTCGCTCCTCGCCGTCATGGCTGTCCGGTTTCCCTCGCTCCCTGCGCTGCTAGCTCGCATCGGCCACCGCTGCCGTCAGGCTCATGCGCAGCGAGACGCTGGGGGCGTCGTGCGGCGACAGCAGCGCTGCCGTGAGCCGGACGACCGCGTCGAGTCCGTGCCCGTCGATCGCGGATCGGCCGCCGCTCTGAGCGATCTGCCCGGTCGTGGCCGCGGTGAACCAGCGGGCCAGCGCGTCCGGGCTGACGGCCTCGGGTTCGAGGACGCTCACGGCGCCGTGCCGCTCCAGGGCCGTCGCGCGGATCAGCTGCTCGGTGCGCGGCGACGTGCGTGGGACGACGAGGGCCGGGACGTGGCTGGAGAGCAGCTCGCACATGGTGTTGTAACCGCCCATCAGCACGGCAGCGGATGCCTCGCGCAGGCAGGCGAGGCCGTCTGGTACGGATTTGTGCAGCTGGACGTGGGGGCCAGCCGCGGCCTGCACGCGCCGGAAGTCGGCGCTCGGCATCTGCGGGCCCGTGACGACGAGGTGCTCGAACCCTTCTGGCACCGGGGTGCGCGCCGCGAGCTCGGCGAGCTCGAAGGCGTCCGAGCCGCCGCCGAACATCGACACGACGTAGGGCTGCTCGACCATGCGCGGTGACCGCCCGACTGCCCGCCCCGCCGACAGGTAGCCCGTGTGTCGGACGAGGTGGCTGACGGCCGCTGGGATCTCGCCGCTCTCGACGGGGTCGTGGACGCGCGGGTCTCCGTACACCCAGATCTGGTCGAAGTCTCGGCAGAACTGGTCGAGGTCGAGCTTCGCCCACTCCTTCGCCGCGCGGTCGGGCTCGTCGAGCACCTCGCGCATGCCGAGGACGATCCGGGTCTCGGGCCGTTCCCTCTTCAGATCTCGCAGTGCGGGAGCAAGCTCCTGTCGGACGCCGTAGGGGTGACGGTCGACGACCACCAGGTCTGGGCCGAAGCTCAGCACAGCGCCGCGCACGATGCGGCCTCGCAGCTGCGTCAGGTCGCCGAAGGGCACGTCGAGGCGACGCGCGCCGTAGGAGGAGCCGGATTTGGTGATGCCTGGGATGACGAGCCACTCCCAACCGCGCGGCAGGGGGAACTTCAGTGCGACGGGCTCACCCGTGATGAGGAGGCCTGTGACGGGGCCGGTACCGTCGCGGTCGGCGGCTTCGGTGAACGCTCGGGCGAGAGCGAGATTGCGCCGCACGTGGCCGAGGCCGACGGAGTCGTGGGAGAAGAGCACGATCTTCTTGGGTGCGTGGATCTTCATGGCTGTTCATCCCTAGGTCGCCGAGCGTGGAGACGTTCAGCGTCAAGTGAAGGCTGAACGTTCCTCGAACCTAGGGAGCGGCGGCGACCGGGGTCGCCAAAATGAGAGGACTCTCCTGGAGTCCGGACGAGCAGGGTTCACGGCGACTGTCGGCCGTGATCAGCTCGACACCCGGGTATTTCCGCCGATCGAGCGACGCGGGCGCGGTTGGGTGACCGGCCGGCCAGAGGCTTCGCTGACCCGCAGCATGAGAACTCCCTCATGCGCGGTCAGAGGCCGGCGCTACTCGGCGGGAGCGGTCTCCTCGGGAGCGGGCGTCGCCTCGGGCGGGTCCGAGGCGATCGCATCCTGGACGGCAGCGTGGATAGCGGGGATGTCGGGATTGCCCTGGTCGAAGTTGGGCGGCACGATGTCGAGCCGCACGCTGTTGCCGCTGCGCGACTTCAGGAGGAGATCGCCCACGTAGCCGATCATGCCCTCCGGGATGTCGGTCTGCACGACCTTCTCGAGCGCATCCGTCACCGGCCCGATCTTCCCGAGGAGGTTGGTGGGCGTCATCGTCGCCACCATCGCCTCCTGGAGCTGCCGCTGGCGCTCCATGCGGGCGAAGTCGGTCGTCTCGTAGCGGGAGCGCGCGTACCAGAGGGCCGTCGAGCCGTCCATGTGCTGCTGTCCGACCTCGATGAACTCGGTGGCGGGTGCCCAGCCGGGTGACCCGTCGTCGTTGATGCCGATGCCCACGCGCTCGGTGACGTTGATGTCGACGCCGCCGAGGGCGTCGATGAGCTCCGTGAAGCCGGCCATGTCGACGAGCACGTAGTACTGGATGCTCAGCCCCGTGATGCCCTCGACCGCGTCCCGCATCGCCTCGATGCCGGGCTCCGAGCCATGCTCGGCGGCGTCGGCGTAGCCGCCGTCCTCGGCAATCGTCGCCTCGGTGTAGACGGAGTTGAGGTAGCAGACGTCGACCGCGCAGCCCTCGTAGAGGTCCGGGTAGAGGTCGCGCATGTGGCCCTCGGAGAACGGGAAGCTCTCCATCGCTCGTGGGAGGCCGATCGTGGTGAGCTTGCCCGTGAACGCGTTGAAGCTCATGACGCTGATCGAGTCGGGGCGGAGGCCTTCGCGGTCGGCGCCGCGGTCGCCGCCGAGCATCATGATGTTGATCTGGCCATCGGATGGGAGCTGCAGGCCGTTCGAGGCGCCGCCGAAGAGCCCCTCGATGGCGGACTTCCCCTGGTTCGCGACCTGCGACGTGACGGCGGCGAACACGAGCGGCACGGTGACGAGGACGACGCCGACGATGGCGATGAGCGGCCGAGCGACCTGCTCGAGCTTGATGATGCGCACGAGGCGGAGCGCGTCCAGCCCGCTCACGACCCACATGGCCACGTAGAGCATGAGCACGAGGTGCACCGCGGTGATGCCGAGCGTGGTGGAGAACACGAACAGCAGGGGTCCGCGCAGCACGAGCGCCATGAGCAGGACCACGAGAACTGCCGCGATGCCGCCGAGCCAGATCGAGAGCATGAAGCGCCCGAACTTCCGATTCCCGGCGAGGATCTGCGCGGTTCCCGGAAGGAAGAAGTTCGCGAGGAGCAGCCACCAGGCGCGCCTGGTCATGAGCTGCGGCGAGCTGGCGTCCGGGTACCGGAGCGGGAGGGTGAGTGTCATGTGGTCCTGCGGTCGAGGAGCAAGGGGTGGCGACGGCGGCCGAGGGGGTGGGCTAGAGCGACTGCTTGAGGGCGTCGTTCTTGGCTTCTACGGCGTCGCGCAGTCCGTCACTGTAGTCGGCGAGCCTGGCCGCGAGCGCTTCGTCAGCTGTGCCGAGGATGCGGGCGGCGAGGATTCCGGCGTTCTTGGCGCCGCCGATGGAGACCGTCGCGACGGGGATGCCCGCGGGCATCTGCACGATCGAGAGCAGGGAGTCCATGCCGTCGAGGTACTTGAGCGGGACCGGCACGCCGACGACGGGGAGCGTCGTGAGCGAGGCGACCATGCCGGGGAGGTGGGCCGCGCCTCCGGCTCCGGCGATGATGACGCGGATGCCGCGTCTGCTCGCTTCGCGGCTGTAGCTGACGAGCTTCTCGGGGGTGCGGTGGGCGGAGACGACCTCGACCTCCGTGGGGATGCCGAACTCCGCGAGCACGTCGCGAGCTTCGTGCATGACACGCCAGTCGCTGTCGCTTCCCATGATGATGCCGACGAGGGGAGCCTGCTGTGGGGTGCCGTCTGCGGGCGCCGGCGATGCGGTGGGGTGGTCGCTCATGCGTGCAAGCGTAGACGCGGGTGCGCGCGGCCCCGCTGAGGCTGGCCGGTGACGGCTCGCCTCAGGTCGCGCGCCGCTTCACGGCCTCGCGTCAGGAAACGCGGTCGTCGTCGAACGCGGCCGCCGCAGCCCGGGCCCGGTAGGCGACGTCGTCGAGCTCGGGGCCCGCGACGGTCACGTGCCCTACCTTGCGCCCGGGGCGCGCGGACTTGCCGTAGCTGTGGATCTTCGCGTCGGGATGCGCGTGCATGGCCTTCTCGTACCGGTCGCCGTAGCTGCCCTCCTGCGGCCCGCCGAGCACGTTGACCATGACGGCGTGGGGTGCCGTCATTCCGGTGTCGCCGAGGGGAAGGTCGAGGACGGCGCGGAGGTGCTGCTCGAACTGGCTCGTGGTGGACCCGTCGATGGTCCAGTGCCCCGAGTTGTGGGGGCGCATCGCGAGCTCGTTGACGAGGATGCGCTGGTCGGTGGTCTCGAAGAGCTCGACGGCCAGCACGCCGGTGACGTCGAGCCCGAGGGCGACCGACTGGGCGATGGTGGCGGCGACGTAGCCGAGGCGGTCGTCCGCTCCTTCGGCACCGGGGGCGGGGGCGAGCACCTCGGCGCAGACGCCGTCGCGCTGCACGGTCTCGACGATCGGCCAGAGGGCGATCTCGCCAGAGGGACGACGGGCGACGAGCTGCGCGAGCTCGCGGCGGAAGTCGACGCGTTCCTCGACGAGCAGGGACTCGCCCGCGGCGAACCAGTCGGCGCCATCGGCGCCGGATCGGACGATGCGGACGCCCTTGCCGTCGTAGCCGCCTCGTGGCGTCTTGAGCACGGCGACGCCGCCATTGGCGTCGATGAACGCCTGCAGCTCCGCTTCGTCGCGCACTTCGGCCCAGTTGGGGATCGGGATGCCGAGCTCGGCGAGACGGCGGCGCATGAGGAGCTTGTCCTGCGCGTACTGCAGCGCGTGCGGACCTGGGCGCACGGCGACTCCCGCATCGACGAGGCCCCTGAGCACGTCCTGCGGAACGTGCTCGTGGTCGAAGGTGACCACATCCACTCCGCGCGCGAAGTCGAGCACCTCAGCGAGGACATGCATGTCGCCGACGGCGGTGACGGCGCGGTCTGCGCTCTCGCCACGGCCTGCCGCGAAGACCCGCAGGTCGACGTCGAGCTCGATGGCGGGTGGGAGCATCATTCGCGCGAGCTGCCCTGCTCCGATGACGCCGACGACCTGACCCATGGTTCGCTCCGTTCGAGAGTGCTGCTGGCAGTCTTGCCGTGAGGGAGTCTGTGCGCTCGCATCGAATTCGACGGCCGGGGAGTTCTCCCCGCCTGCGTTGCAGTGGCAGTGACGTGCCTTTTGCTCTGACGTGTCTATACTCCGACGAGGGTCACAACTCCCCAACAGTCTATCCTGCTTGCGGCGGCATCATCCACGCAAGTGCCCCACGATGGAGGTCGAGCGCTTGACCAATCGCTCCCACAAGCACGCAGAGCCGCATCACTCTGAGCCTGAAGATTTCGTCGGCTTCGTAGCCGCGGAGACAGCCGAGTTCGATCTGCCTGCGCAGCGGACCTCGCGGAGCCTCTGGGGCCGCATCGTCAACGTGTTCCGACGCATCGCGGCGTCGAAGGGCATGATGGCGCAGCTCATCAACTTCGGCCTGGTCGGCGGGGTCGGCTTCGTCGTCGACACTGGCCTGTTCAACATCCTCATGCTGACGGTGCTCAACCCCACCGAGGTCGCGCATGGCGCGCTGTGGGCGAAGGTCATCTCGACGTGCGCGGCGATCGTGACGAACTGGATCGGCAACCGCATCTGGACGTTCCGCCAGCACAAGCGGCAGGACAACTTCCGGGAGGCGATCGAGTTCTTCGGCGTGAGCCTCGTGGGGCTCGGCATCGGCCTGCTCCCGATCTGGTTCACGAATGCCGTGCTCGACAACCACTCGTGGATCGCCTACAACATCGCGAACCTCATCGGGATCGGCCTCGGCGCCATCTTCCGCTTCATCCTGTACCGCTTCTGGGTCTTCTCCCCCAAGCGCGTCGCGGAGATGCAGGAGAAGGACGGCACCGCCATGGAGGCGAGCTGACCTCGTCGGCCGAGCGATCGGCGGGCACAGAAGAGCCGCGGGCACTGATGCCCGCGGCTCTTCGCGTCCGCGGCCCTCGGCGAGCCCGCAGGAGGGAACAGCGGGTTGCGGTGCTCGGGGCGGCTACGGCCCGCTGAGCTCCCGGATGCAAGCCGCCACCGTGTTGGCGCTCGGCACGTCGATGAGTCTGAGGCGGTGACCGGAGACCGAGGTGAGGACGATCGTCCCTGAGCGGAACATGGCCTGCCAGAGGTTGCGCCGAACGGTGACGTCGACGATCGCGTTCATGTAGATCTCGCGGGTCTCGCTCGTCAGGGTTCCCTGCGAGAGCACGATGCGGTGCGTGGTGATCCTGCTGCGGGCCTGGAGCCAGACCACGATGGGCACGACGCCGAGGAGCACGATCGCGGCGAGCGAGATGAGCAGCCAGGCGTGGCGGGCCCCGATCGTCGTCTCCTGCAGGGCACCGAGGTTGTAGCCGGCGGCCGCGAAGCCGCCGATGAGGACGATCGACGGCAGCAGCAGACGGCGTCCGTGTCGGCGCACTCGCATGATCGTCCGCTCCGGCAGCCGCATGCCGAGCGGCTCGTAGTACCGCTGCTGGGGGGCCTCCGGCTGAGCGGGGAACTGCTGACCGTACTGCTGTCCAGGGTTGTACTGACGCTGGTCGGGCTCAGCTCGCTGCTGGGCCTGCGCGTACTCGTGGTGCGACGGTGCCGCCTGCTGTCGAGGCGCGTGGCTGACGGGGAGCTGCGCCCCCTGGGGCGGTGCGCCGTACTGCTGCGCACCGTACTGCTGCGCGTCGGGAGCGCCGAAGATCTGGTCCCAGGACTGCTCGCTCGGATGCGGTGGGCGGCCGCGCATCAGGCCCCGTTCTCTGGGCGGACCCGCTCGACGTCCCCGGCCGCGACAGACCTGGTCTCCCCGTCATCGCCTCTGATCACGAGGTGCCCTTCCGGCGTGAGCTCCGTCGCGAAGCCGTGCAGGATCTCGCCAGACGGCAGTGTGGCTGCGACGCGGGCGCGGAGGGTCGAGCAGACGTCGCTCAGCTCGCCGTGGGCTCCGCTCGCGATGGCGTCGCCGCGAGTCTCGCGCAGCGCATCGAGTCGCGCCACGAACTCGGAGAGGTAGGCGGGGAGGAGCTCCGCCGGGTGCGGTGGGAGCATCCCCGCCAGCGCGAGCGAGGTGGCGTGCGCCGTGGGCAGCTCCTCGGCCTGCAGGGTGATGTTGACGCCGGTGCCGATGACGCAGGAGAGCTCTCCGTCGCGCGTTCCGAGGACGCGTCCCAGGATGCCGGCGACCTTGCGTCCGTCGATCTGGACGTCGTTCGGCCACTTGATCTCGACTCGACCGGAGTGCTCATCCGGCCGGAAGCCGGGGGCCGGTGGGGACAGCTCGAGGATGGCGCTGCGGAGCGCGAGTCCCGCGATGAGGGGCAGCCAGCCCAGGATGCGGGGGGCTGCCTCGTCGTCGGCGAGGCGCACGAGAGTCGAGGCTGCGAGGCACTTGCCGCGCGGGGAGATCCACTCGCGGCCGTGGCGGCCGACGCCGGCGGTCTGGGCGTAGGTGACGAGGGTGCTGAGAGCCGGGTTCTGGCTTGCCTCTCCCCCGGTGCGCTCCCAGATGTCGGCGAGCACGTCGTTGGTCGAGGTCGCTGCTGGCACCGAGATGAGGCGCAGCTCGGTGCCAGCAGCGCGCCCTCCGAGGAGCAGCTGGGTGATGGCCGGGGTGCTCACTGGGCGCCCGCGATCGCCGAGCCGATGAACGACAGGTACACGAAGGTCATCACGACTGAGGCGAGGACGGCGATGAAGAGGGTGACGAGGGCGATGATCGCGAGCACCTTCGAGCGACGCTTCTGCCAGAGCGCGACGATCGCGAGCACGAACGCGACGGCCGCGATGGAGAGTGCGAGCGCGATGTTGAGCACGGGAACCGGGGTGAACGCGAGGACGAGGGAGAGCGCCGCGACACCGAGCGCCCACCTGCCCCAGAGGCTCCGCCGCGAGAGCTCAGGCGCGGCGCTCGCCTCACCGCGGACGCTCGCGTCGTACGGCGCCATGGGCGCGCTCGACGGCAGCAGGCACTGCTGCGCCTGGGCATCCGGTGCCAGCGGTACGACCTCGGCGCCTGCCCTGGGCGCGGCCCCGTTCGGTGCGCCAGTCCCCTGAGTCATGCCGCCAACCTCTCAAATGTCGTGCGTCGTGCGTCTCTCACGCACTTCACCGGGGAATCAGGCTAACCCGTGCGGCCGAATATGAGCCGCCGCCCGGTAAAGTGACGCGGGTGAACTCCGCACCACTTGACTCCTCAGCGTCCGGTCCGACCCCTACGAGCACGGCTGACAAGATCGCCGACCTCAGGGCCCGCCATGCGGAAGCAGTGACGCAGGCGGAGGAGGTCTCCGCGAAGAAGCAGCACGCGAAGGGCAAGAAGACAGCCAGGGAGCGCATCCTCGAGCTGCTCGACCCGGGTTCCTTCGTGGAGCTCGACGAGTACGTGCGCCACCGGACGACGGCGTTCGGCATGGATGCTCGCCGTCCGTACGGCGACGCGGTCATCACGGGAACGGGCACGATCCACGGCCGCGGTGTCGCCGTCTACTCGCAGGACTTCACGACGTTCGGCGGCTCGCTCGGCGAGGTCGCGGGCGAGAAGATCATCAAGATCATGGACCACGCCATGAAGGTGGGGGTGCCGATCATCGGCATGCTCGACTCCGGCGGCGCGCGCATCCAGGAGGGTGTCGTCGCGCTCGGCAAGTACGGCGAGATCTTCCGGCGCAATACGCAGGCCTCCGGCGTCATCCCGCAGATCTCCATCGTCATGGGCCCTGCAGCCGGCGGCGCCGTGTACTCGCCGGCGCTCACCGACTTCGTCATCATGGTCGACAAGACGAGCCACATGTTCGTGACGGGACCTGACGTCATCAAGACGGTCACGGGCGAGGAGGTGGGCTTCGAGGAGCTCGGCGGCGCGCTCGCGCACAACCGAACCTCCGGCGTCTCCCACTACCTGGCCGCGGATGAGGACGACGCGCTCGACTACGCGCGCCAGCTCCTCTCCTTTCTGCCGGACAACAATCAGGCCGAGCTGCCGAGCTACGACATCGAGACGGAGCTCGAGATCACGGATCTCGACAAGAAGCTCAACACGGTCATCCCCGACTCCCCGAACCAGCCATACGACGTGAAGCAGGTCATCGAGCTGATCGTCGACGACGGCGACTTCCTCGAGGTGCAGCCCCTCTTCGCCCCCAACATCATCATCGGCTTCGCGCGCGTTGACGGCACCTCCGTCGGCATCGTCGCGAACCAGCCGAGCGCGATGGCGGGCACGTTGAACATCGAGGCCGGCGAGAAGGCGTCCCGCTTCGTGCGCTTCTGCGACGCGTTCTCGATCCCGATCCTCACGCTCGTCGACGTGCCGGGCTACCTGCCCGGCACCGACCAGGAGTGGTCCGGAGTCATCCGCCGCGGCGCGAAGCTGCTGTACGCGTATGCGGAGGCGACGGTGCCGCTCGTGACCGTCATCCTGCGCAAGGCGTACGGCGGCGCGTACATCGTCATGGGCTCGAAGCAGCTCGGCGCCGACCTGAACTTCGCGTGGCCGACCGCCGAGATCGCCGTCATGGGCGGCCAGGGTGCGGTGAACATCCTGTACCGCGGCGAGATCAAGCGGGCCGAGGAGGCTGGCGAGGACGTCGCCGCCGTGCGCACGCGCCTCGCGAACGAGTACACCTACAACGTCGCCTCGCCCTTCCTGGCGGCCGAGCGCGGCGAGCTCGACTCGGTCATCGAGCCCGCGTCGACCCGAGTCATCGTCGCGAAGGCGCTGCGCACGCTGCGCACGAAGCGCGCATCGCTGCCTCCCAAGAAGCACGGGAACATCCCGCTGTGAGCCAGGAGCAGATCCCATCGCACGTCGGCCTCGAGCACATCGTGCGCACCGTCAGCGGCAACCCCACCGAGGATGAGCTCGCGGCGGCCACGCTTGTGCTCGCATCGATGATCGAGTCAGCGCAGGACCTCGACCGGCCCCGCGACATCGTCAAGCGCCGCACGGCGTGGCAGCTCTCGCAGCGCAGCATGCGCGGCGGCGGCTCCGCGAGCGACCCGTTCGGCGGCTCCTACCGGAGCTGATCGCAGCAGCATGCGAACCGAGCGATCGTCTGGCGGGTTCCTGTTCGCCCTCGTCGCCCTGCTTGCAGTGGTGCTGGTGTTCGCGACCCCGGCTGGTGTGCCCTCGAACGACGAGGGTGGCACGACCGCGGCAGAGCCGTGGAGCGCTGAGGGCGTCCGCGAATGGTTCGAGGTCAACGTCTTCGGCACACACAGCCGTTTCGAGCCTGTGGTCGTCGCGCCGGAAGATGCGCAGAGCGCCTCGCTGAGCTACCCGCCGCTCGTCACAGCCCCGCTCGGCCCGTGGCCAGAGGGAGAGGCTGGCATCGACGCCTTCATCGCGGCATCCGGTGTTCCTGCGACCTGGGCTGCCGATGGCCAGACCGCCTGCCCTGAGGACGCGCAGGCCTGCACGAAGCAGTCCTGGTGCGAGGGCAACGGTTGCCCGGTCGAGCCGCCGACAGCCAGCATCCACCTGCGGGCGGATGATGCGACGCTGTTCCCGACGATCACCGATGTGGGCGCGTCGGTCCTGATCCATGAGCTGGGCCACGCGCAGCAGGCGTACGTCTTCCCGAACCCGGATGAGATGGTCCGCGTGCTGGAGGAGGAGGGCTACGGGCAGTTCTCCGGCTGGGACGGCAACGCGGTCCCAGCGGTCGAGGGGCACGCCGAGTGCTACACGCAGGCGCTCATCGCCAGCTCAGCGTATTTCGCAGACTGCCCGGTCGATCGCAAGGAGCGCGCCGTCGCGCTTCTGCTCGAGAAGCGGTCCTGAAGCGCCCATTCTGTCGCTACAGTAAGCGAAAACCACCGAACCTCCAGGGGAGATCATGGCGAAGACCACCGTCACATCAGCGTTCGCGATCGGAGCCCTCGTGCTCCTCGGGTTCGGCCTCACCGGCTGCTCCGCCGCCCAGGAGATCGCGGACTCGGTCGAGGGCGAGCTCTCCGGCGGCGAGAGCGACGTCCGCGACGGCGAGACGCAGGAGGTCACCGAGTCGGGTGACCTCGACGTCTTCAAGCTCGCGGTGGGTGACTGCTTCAACGACGCCGGCAGCACCACGGTCAGCGAGATCCCGGTCGTGCCGTGTTCTGACCCACACGACTACGAGGTGTACTTCGAGGTCGAGATGCCCGCCGGCGAGTACCCCGGAGACGAAGCCATCAGCGCGCAGGCGGACGCCGACTGCACGGCGCAGTTCGCGACCTTCGTCGGTCTTCCCTACGAGGAGAGCGCGCTGAACTTCAGCTACCTCACTCCCACCCAGCAGAGCTGGGATGGCGCCGATGACCGTCTCATCCAGTGCATCGTCATCGACGATGCTGCGCAGACGACGGGCAGCCTCGCCGGCGCCGCTCGCTAGGACGCTCGGGTCTCTCTGCTCGAGTCGGGTCTCTCTGCTCGAGGGAGACCGTGCGACGAACGCCGGGCCCCTCGCTCCTGCGATGGCCCGGCGTTCGTCGCGTGCGGCGTCGTCGTTCCGGTCAGGCGCGCACGAAGCGGGCGACCGTCTCGAAGTGGTGCGTGTTCGGGAAGAGGTCGTAGGCGCGCATCCAGTCGAGCTTGTAGCCGTGGCCGAGGAGGAGACCGGTGTCGCGGGCGAGCGCGACCGGGTCGCAGGCGACGTACACGAGCTGAGCCGGCCCGAAGCCCGCGAGACGGTCGATGACGTCCTTGCCGGCGCCGGAGCGCGGCGGGTCGAGGATGACGCTTCCCCGGCGGATCCCGTCGCGGTCGAGGTGCGTCGCGTCGCGCTCGAGGTTCGCGAGGTACTGGTCGACGCGTGCGGTGACGGCGCTCGCGCCGCGCCACTCCGCGAGGTTCGAGGTGGCGTGGCCAGTTGCGGCCGCGTTCGACTCGACGGTCTCGATGAAGGCCCCTGGCCCGGCTTCCTGCGCGAACGCCGCGGCGAGCAGGCCGACGCCGCCATACAGGTCGAGGTTCACGGCCTCGGCGTCGACGAGGGCGGGATCGAGGGCATCGGCGACGGCATTCGAGAGCGTCTCGGCGGCGAGCCTGTGCACCTGCCAGAACCCGTCCTCGTCGACCCGGTACTCGCGCCCGTTGACGACCTCGGTGACCACGGCCGGCTTGCGCCCGTGGGCGCCGTCGAGGATGGTCCGCATGCGGGTGTCGAGCTCCGCGGGTGCAACGAGCTCGATGCGTCCAGAACCGGCGAGGCGTTGACCGAGCGGAGCGAGCTCCTCGATGTCGCCGTGCGCGAGCGGCAGGGTCTCCGTCTCGATGACGCGGTGCGAGCGTGCAGCGTACGGGCCGACGCGCCCTTCCTTGTCGACGTGGAGGGTGACGCGGGTGCGCCAGCGCGTTCCGCCATTCTCGTCGTCGCCGAGAAGGGGCTCGACGACGCCCTGCCAGTCGTGGCCAGCGAAGCGGGCCATGGATTCTCGCAGGACCTGGGCCTTCAGCTCACGCTGGCGGGCCAGGCGGATGTGTCCGAGCTCGGCTCCCCCGGCGCGTTCCTCCGGCGTCCGCTCGATGCCGGCTTCCTGCCAGACGTGCGCCTGGCGGTCATCGGATGCGCGGAGCACGTCGGTGGCGACGGCCCGCGCGAAGGACTTCCTGACCTCGGTCACCCGAGCCTGCACGAGCTCGCCGGGCACGGCGTCCGCGACGAACACGACTCGGCCCTCGTGGCGGGCGACGAAGATGCCGCCGTGCGCGATGTCGCCGACCTCGAGCTCGATCACGTCTCCTGGGGTGATCTCCGCTGAAAGGTCTGGGGTGGTGCCGTCGTGGGTCATGCGCTCGAGCCTAGCCGTGCGCGCCCACCGAGCCTGGCGGCCTCGGGTCAGAGCCGCGTGAAGAGGCCGGGGTAGCTGAGCACGAAGCTCTGCTCGTCGGTCGCGATCTCGCGTTCGAACGAGCCGTCGGCCGCCTGGAAGAGGTAGCGGGTGCGGCTCAGGCGGCGGTACCGCTGACGGTCGAGGAACACGGCGAATGTCTCCGTGTCGATGTAGGCGACGTCGATCTCGCGTTCTTCTCCGACCTCGAGTCCCAGCCTGCGCATGGGAAGCGTGTTGGTGAGGGGCGTCGCCCGGATGTCCACGTCGAGCGCACCGCTGAGCTCGGGGGCTGGACGGTCGCCGACCCGCCAATCGCCGCGGCCATTCGAGGTGACGGTGAGGTGCTCACCGGTCTTCGGGCGGCGCAGCGAGACCAGCCGCGTCCGCAGGACCGGGTCGGTCTCGAGCAGGTACTCGAGGTGCGGGCCCCCACCCTCGCCCGGCTCGGCCGAGACCGGCGCGGAGATGCGCGAGTTCGCGGTGATCGCGCCGACCGCGTCCTCGACGACACTCGCCGCCTCGACGTCGCCCGTCGCCTCAGCGACCCAGGCGAGTGCGGAGGGGGTGGAGACGGCTTCGACACCCGGCGAATCCCACACCACGGATGAGCGGGAGAACCTGGTCTGCTTCGGCGCGCGGTACCTCGACTCGATGCGGGTCACCCGACGCCCTCCCCTTCGGAGTCTGGGCACTGGGCCGAACTGTGGAGCCTGATGAGCATGCGAGAGATCGTATGCAAACGGCCTTGGCGCACTCTGGCAGGAGGTCGCGCGTTGGCTGACCGCGCCCTGACCGGCCGCGTCGAGAGTCGCGCCTCCCCGCCTCGATCCTCGGGACAGTCGCCCCGCGGTCGCGAGTGTGCTGTGGCACAGCCCACGACCGCAAGGCGCCCCGATCGACGTCAGAGTTGCTGCCGCGCGATGCTCACGAGCCCATCCGCATCCAGGCCATAGTGACGGTAGAGATGAGTTGGCGGGCCGATCAGGCTGTACTCGTCCCTGAGACCATGGCGAACGAGACGCGCCCCGGCCGATCGCTCAGCCAGAACCTCGGCAACAGCTGATCCGAGACCACCGAGGATGTTGTGTTCCTCAGCCGTGATGATCACGGCGCTCCGCTCGGCCACCGCGGCAACGAGCTCCGCGTCCAGAGGCTTGATCGTCGCCATGTCCACGACCCCCACTGAGTACCCCTCATCCGTAAGCCGTCGTGCGGCTTCGAGTGCTGGATGGACAAGCGCACCGCAGGCTATGAACGTGACGTCTGTGCCACGGGAATGCTCGATCCCCCTCCCGATGGTGAACTCGACATCGTCCCCATACACCTGTGGGTCTCGACCCCGGCCGATCCGGAAGTAGATCGGCTCCGGCCAGTGGGCGCTCGCTCTGAGGGCGGCCCTCAGCTGGCGACCATCCGACGGCGAGATGACCGTCAACCCGGCAATCGCTCGTGTGGTCGAGATGTCCTCGGTCGCGTGATGGCTCGTCCCGTAGAACCCGAGGGAGATGCCCGTGTGGTGGCCGATGAGGCGCACCGGGAGCTTGGTGTATCCCAGGTCCATCCTGATCTGCTCGCAGCAGAGCAATCCGAGGAACGACGCGAACGTCGCAACGAACGGCATGAGACCGCAGGTGGCCATGCCAGCCGCGGCCGAAACCATGTGCTGCTCGGAGATGCCGAACTGCACGAATCGATCCGGATGCTGTCTCTCGAAGAGCTGCAGCCCGTTGGAGTACTTGAGATCTGCCGTCCCCGCCACGACCGGGACCCCGTCCTTCACGAGGTCGTCGAGCCCAAGAGAGAGGTAGTCGAGGTCAGGATTCAGCTCGTTCAGCGCGCGGTACTGCCACGACTTCTTCGACTTCGGCCCGGTCATCGAGCTCTCCTTCCGTTGTTGATCTCTTCGATAGCGGACTCCGCGTCCTCCGGATCCAGGTACCCGAGGTGCCACCCGGGTTCTTCCTCCATGTAGCGGACGCCCTTGCCCTTCTGTGTATGCGCGATCACGCACGTCGGCACCCCGTCCCGCCTGGCATGCTTGATGCGGTTCAGTGTGTCGCGCACCTCGATCACGTCGTGCCCGTCCACCTCGATGACGTTCCATCCGAAGGCACGCCACTTGTCGGCGAGCGCCTCGACTCCGAGGACGTCGTCGACCGCTCCATCGAGTTGATAGCCGTTGCGGTCGATGATCGCGACGAGTCGATCGAGACGGTGGTGGGCCGAAGACATCGCCGCCTCCCACACCTGTCCCTCTTGCATCTCACCGTCACCCAGCATCGCGAAGACGGTGTAGTCACGGTCGGACATCCTCCCGGCAAGCGCCATCCCGAAGCCGTTGGACAGGGCATGGCCGATCGATCCCGAGCTGAAGTCGATGCCTTTGACCTTCGTCATGTCCGGGTGATCGCCGTAGGGGCTGCCCAGGCGCGCATACGAATCGAGCTCTTCGCGGGGGAAGTACCCGAGGTCGGCGAGGTACGCGAACATGCCGACAGCGGCGTGGCCCTTGCCGATCACGAACCGGTCGCGGTCCGCCCACCCGGGATCGTCGGGGCGGATGTCCATGACCGAGTAGTAGAGCGCAGCGAAGATCTCCGCCGCCGAGAACACGGAGCTGTAGTGCCCTGTCTTCGCTATCTCGATCAGCCGGATCGTCTCCGTGCGGATGAAATCGGCTCGGTCTTCCAATCGAGCTCGGTCGGTGTCGTCAGCCGTGACGGTCGTCGTTGTGTTCATACGTATTCCTTTCACGTTCAGTCAGCCTCGCTTCCGCTGACGGGGCGCGATCGCGTCCTCGTCGAGTGTCAGATCGCGACCAGCCACCTCGGGAGAGATCAGTGCTGCGATGAAGCCGATGAGCGCGAGCAGCGCGACGTAGGCCGCGATCACCCACCAGTGGCCGGTGGCTGCAAGCAACAGGGCGACGACCAGAGGCGCGATGCCGGCACCGGCGAGCCCGCCGAGTTCCTTCGAGGCGGTCACCCCGGTCAATCGATGGCGCAGCCCGAACATCTCGACCATGTAGGCGGATTCGGTTGCGTACATGCCTTGCACGCAGATGCCGGAAGCGATGATGAACGCGGCGAAGATCGCCCACGTCTCACCCGTGGAGATGAGCATCAGGCCAGGGAAGGCGAAGAGCACCTGGACCCCGGCGAGCACCAGGAACACCCGCCGTCGACCGTACTTGTCGGTGAGCGACCCGATCAGGGGGATCGCTCCGAGCCCGACGAGTGAGGCGACCAAGAGCGCCGTGGCCCCGGTGGTCTGGCCCTGTCCGGGGAGCGTGGCGACGTACCCGACGAGGAACACCTGGTAGAGGGCGCTCGTGCCTCCCTCTCCGATACGGAGGCCGAAGCACACCAGGAAGGACCGCCACCCGCTTCGGAAGAAGTTGGCGTAGAGCTCCTTCATCGAGCTCTTCCGCTGCCGGTCGGCCACCGACTCGAAGACGTGGCTCTCCTTGACCCGCTTGCGGACCCAGAGACCGAGGACCGTGACCAGGATCGACCCGAGGAACGGGAGGCGCCAGCCCCAGCTCATCAACTGGTCCTCCGGCATCGTCGAGATGAGCAGCCAGACTCCGGTCGCAAGGAGCGAGCCCGTGTTGGTTCCGAACGAGACGAAGGACCCGACGAATCCTCGGTGCTTGCGAGGCGCGGACTCGACCATGAGCGCGGACGCACTGGCGAGTTCGGCTCCAGTGGCGAACCCCTGGACCATGCGGCACAGCAGCAGCAGGAGCGGCGCGACCACTCCGACCTGGTCGTACGTCGGGAGGAGCCCGATCGCGAAGGTGGATGCACCCATCAGCACGATGGTGAGCACCATGATGAACTTCCGGCCGATTCGATCCCCGACTGCACCGAGGAGGAGTCCGCCGATGGGGCGCACGATGAAACCGACCGCGTAGGTAGCGAACCCTGCGACGAAGCCGATCTGCGGGGGCAGGTTGGAGTAGAAGAGCTGATTGAAGATGAGCGCCGTCGCGAGCCCGTAGATGACGTAGTCGTAGTACTCGAGCGTGGTCCCGAGTGCCCCTGCGACAGTCGTTCTCATCATCGAGCCCCGACTCTGAGGGGTGACGTTCTCATGCGTCTGCGTATCGGTCATATGCCTCTCCTTTGAGGTCATAGGGGATGGGCCCGCGCCGAGTGACGCGGACCGGGTGAAGCGTTGCTAGTCGAGGTCAGCTGGCAGCACGGGAGTGGCCTGCTGGGTGTTCCCGATGGACTGCAGGCGAGTCGCAGTGAGGGTGATCTCTGAGACGGTCGTGCGTCCCGGCATCGTGATGGCCGCCAGGGTCGCCTGAGCGACGTCTTCTGGCTGGATGAACCACCGGCGCATCTCCTGCGGCGGCGGTGTCGGCCGTCGGTCCAGGATGGGCGTGTTCACGACGCCGGGGAGGATAGTCGTTATCCGGACCCCGGCTGCGTGCTCATCACGACTCGCACCTCTCGCCAGACCGATCATGCCCGCTTTGGACGCCTGGTACGCGGCTCCCGAGTGATCGGGCCAGAGGGCGGCAACACTCGAGATGAGGACCGCGTCGCCGCGAGCGTCCCGCAGCTGCGACAAGGCGCCGCGCAGGAAGTAGAAGGCGCCGTTGAGGTTCACGTCGATGAGGTCGTCCCAGGCGTCGAACTCCACGTCGCCGAACGTGCGGGGGTTGATGTTCCGTCCCGCCGCCACGATGAGCGTGTCGATGGGATCCTCCTGCGCGAGCTGGTCCAGCAGAGATGTGACCGCTGCTCCGTCTGAGACGTCGAGCGTGTGCGGCACGTATGCACCCGAAGCCAGGTGCTCGCCACCCACTTCTGCGAGCTCTTCCGCTCGGCGCGCGACCGCATGCACTCTCGCTCCGCCGCTGAGGAGCATCTGCGCGATCGCAGCCCCCATGCCGCTCGATGCGCCCGTCACCAGTGCGGTGCGGCCTTCGACGTTGCCCAGTTCTCGCTGGTGCGAATCAAGTCTCATGATTCCCCTCTCGTCCGTCCAGGTCGATGGTTGGTTCCATCGAACGGCGCAATAGTCTCACAGAATGGACCACGTCTGCAATGGATGGTAATTTGACGACTGGCGCAAAGGAGCGCCGCCCGAACGTCGATACGAGGAAGTGCAAAATGCCGAGAGCCGTCGAGATCACCACATGGCAGTGCAGAGTCCCGCTGGAGCATCCGCTTCATTTCAAGAGCACCACGATCACGCACCGCGACTGCACCGTCGTGCGCGTCAGCACTGATGATGGGCTCACCGGCGCCGCCCTGGGACTCAATCGCGGTGCGCCACTCGACGCGGTGATTCAGGACATGCTCGCCGCGTGCGTCCTCGATCACGATGCACTCGATGCCGACGGATTCCAGCACCGCTCTCGGAGCAGGCACGCATTCGTCGACCAGACGGGGATGCTGGCTCAGGCAAGGTCTCTCGTCGATCTGGCGCTCTGGGACATTCGCGGGAAGCACTTCGGAGCACCGCTCTGGCGACTCCTCGGCGGAGGAAGAGAGACCGCGCCGGTATCCCTCGTCGAGGGATACGAGCTCCCTGGCGAGTCAGACGCCGATTTCGCGGCGCGACTCCTCGCGCGCGCCGACGAAGGCTACCGTTCGATCAAGGTGGAAGCCGCCGGGTACGAGAACCCGCGGCAGCTGCTCGACCGGCTTCACCTCATCCGCGAAGAACGAGATGCGACTGAGCTCGCACTCGTCGTCGACGTGAACGGATCGTGGCCGACCCTGCGACATGCCCAGCGGATGCTCCGCGACCTCGAGGAATTCGACCTGGCCTGGCTGGAAGACCCCTTCCCCCACCATCGCTTCGAACTCCTGCGCCCACTCACCGAGAGCTCCGCAGTGCCGATCGGATCGGGAGACGACATCACTGACCCGCAGATCCTCATCGACCTCGTGACGAGCCGCGCCGTTGACGTGCTGCGCGTCGACGCAACCACGCTCGGCGGCATGCAGGACACGCTCGATGTGCTGGGAGCGGCACGCCAAGCAGGCATCCCCACGTCGGGCCACGCCCATTCCTATGTTCACCAGCACTTGAGCTTCGCCAGCGAAGCCATGCACCACATCGAGGTGTTCCCCGATGACCGCCCGTTCGAGCCTTCGTACCGACTGACCACAGGATCAGTGTTCCCGCACATCGAGGACGGGCTCCTGCGCCGCCCGTCAGAGCCGGGATTGGCATTCGCCCTCGACCTGGATCGGATCGAGCAATGGGCCGACCGGTCGACGACGCGGCGCGCAGCATGACCGTGAGCACCCTGGCCAGGTACGAGTGCGAACCGGGCGACAGGGAGGCAGTACTGGCACTTCTCGAGCCGGCGCGAGCGGCGACGATCCAGGAAGCAGGCTGCCTCTACTTCCACCTTCTCCTGCCTCGTGAAGCTCCGGATCACATCTTCCTGATCGAGGGATGGCGCAGTGCGGAGGACCTGGCGGCCCACCGCACTGCACCGCACTTCACGGAGATCATCCTGGGGACGATCGCGCGACGTGTCCGCAACCGCTCCGTCGAGATCTGCGAGGAGCTTGCTAGTCCTGCACCTGCGGGAAGTGAATCGTCATCCCACCATCAGCTGCGATCGACTGCCCGGTGATGTACGAGGAAGCAGGTGACAGCAGGAAGGCGATGACCTCCGCGATCTCACGTGGCTCGGCGAAGCGCCCCATCGGAGTCCGCGCTTCCACAGGGGCCGGATCCAGATACCCGGAATCGATGAGACTCGCGATCGCGGGCGTCCGCACCCAGGCGGGCGCGACGGCATTGGCCCGTATGCCATCACGGACCCACTCGACGGCCAGCGTTCGGGCGACCCCCTCGATGCCAGCCTTCGCTGCGTTGTAGCCCAGCCGCTGCGCAACCCCCAAGCGGGCGCCCATCGAGGACAGGTAGACGATGGCCGCCCGCTCGGAACGCTTGAGCAGCGGGTACGCCGCCCTGCTCATCCTGATACTCCCCATGAGATGGATGTCGATAAGGCGCAGCAGACTCGCATCAGAGACTTCGGCCGACGGTCCAGGATCCACGATCCCCGCAGCAGCCACGACTCCGTCGACTCGTCCGAATCTCTCTCCGACGGTCGCGAATGCCTCGTTGACGGACGCCTCGGAGGTCACGTCCACGCGTATTCCGTGATGGCCTTCCCCAGGCAGGCCATCCACTGCATTCTGCAGGTTCTCTTCATGCAGATCGAGGAGCACAAGCTGAGAGCCTTGCTCTGCGAGCAGACCAGCCGTCGCGAGGCCGATGCCGCTGGCACCTCCAGAGATGACGATGATGGGTGCTTCGGTCATGTTCGCTCCTCTTCGTTGAGTATTCGCACATAGCAGACACTATGCCCAACTGACAGTAAATCACGAGAGTGGGCTCCGGCCCAGAATCGCGGACGAGGCACCTCCTCGCACTCGACTCGGATCGAGGCATGCCCCGTCCATGCGAAGATTTGGTATGGCTCCCGACGCGGATTTGCAGCACCTTGAAGTGCTGGACAAAGCGAATGCGATCCTGACCGCACTTGAACACGGAGAGCGCTCGGCCAATGAAGTCTCCGAGCAGATCAACGAACCGATCAGCACCACGTACCGCTTGATCCGGACACTGCTCTCCCTGGACTGGATCTCGCACGGGAGTGCGCGAGGACTCTACCGAGTCGGACTGCAGGCCATGGCCGCCGGTTCAGCATTCGTGGACACGCTCGATGTGCGCGAGCTTCTCTCGCCCCTCCTGTTGCACATCCGCGACGAAACCCTCCTGACCTCCTACCTGTGCCTCCCATCCGGGACGCACGGAGTCTGCATCGAGCGCCACGCCGGCCACGGCGTTCGACTGCTCGCACTCACCGTGGGCGGCTCGATGCCCATGTCCAGCGGCAGCGGTCCGGCCGCGATGCTGGCGGCCATGCCGCCGCAGGATGCGGACGAGATCATGGACAAGCTCGGCATCCGCGGAGTCCAGCGCACCGCCCTCAGGCAGCGGCTCGACGGCTATCACGAGCGGGGTTACATCGTCTCGGATGGTGACGCAACCCGCGGTGTCGCCTCGTTTGGGGCCCCGATCTTCGACCATGAGGGGCGTGTCGCCGGATCGGTGAGCGCAGGAGGTCTCCGCGACAGCGTGATCGGCAACGCGAGCCTGGCCGACCTGATCATCGAGACCTCCCGGTACGGGAGCGAACTCCTGGGATGGAAGGGAACAGATGCCCAAGCCCATTAAGCTGCTCGACAACGCGGATCAGATCATCACGCTGCTCAGCGAGATCGGGTCGGCGAGCAGCACGGTCATCGCCTCGGAGATCGGTGTTCCACGCTCCAGCGTCTATCGCCTCCTCGAAGGTCTTGCAGCGGCTGGATTGGTGCGCTTGGCACCGTCGGGTCAGGTCAGATTGTCCGAGAGATGGCTGCACCTCGGACACGTCGCCCAGAAGAGCTTCTCGGAATGGCAAGCACACATCGATCGACTCGATGTGATCACCGCCGACACGGGCTACACCAGCTTCCTGTCGATCCCGACAGCCAGCGATGCTGCGTGCATTGCCTGGTCACCGGCCAGCAACCTGATCGTCCTGTCACTTCGACCAGGCCGTCGACTGCCATTCAATGTCGGAGCTGCCGGGAGACTGCTCTTCGCACTGAGCCCGGAGGACACCCGAGACCAGCACCTTGCGCACTGCTCTTTTCCCGGTCCGACGGAGAAGTCGATCGCGACCCGCGAGGAGTTGATCTCTGACACCTCACTCGTGCGCGAGCGCGGGTGGATCCTCTCGGACGAGGACGTGACGCCCGGCATCTCAGCAGTCGGCATTCCGGTGCACTCGGAGGGCAAGGGACTGCTGGGCTGCATCTCCGTGTCCGGTTTGGCGCAGGATCTCGCGCCTCGCGCCGAGGAGATAGCCACCTACCTCCTGAACGCGTCGAAGCCGCAGTAGCTGGGTGCTCTTGTCGCCTTGGCCGGCGCGGCGAGGTGCACGACGAGCAGCTTCACTCTCGAAGAGACGCACCCCACTCCAGCACGACTTTTCCGCTTCGGGACGAGTCGCCAGCGAGCCGGAAGGCATCACGCGCCTGTATCGCCGGAATGATGTCCGTGACGATCGCTGCGAGGTCCGTTCGCCTCGCAAGCAACTCGAGCGCCTCCGGCATCTCCCCGTCGAAGCGTTGCGAGCCGAGGATCGCGATCTCGTTGCTCTGCACCCTCCAGACCTCCGTCGCCACCTCCGTTGCCGGAAGAATCCCCAGCTGGATGATCGCTCCGCCCGGACGGATCGCATCCAGAGCCGCGGTGAATGATGCAGCGACGCCGGAGCATTCCACGACGATGTCGAACACCCCGGAGGGAACTTCGGCGTCCGTGAGCAGCAGCGTCGCGTCCGCACCGATCTTCCGCGCGATGGCCAACGGGAAATCGTGGATATCAGCAGCAGTGACGTGCCCCGCACCCCGCTCCTGCAGCGCAGCCACGACGAGCGCCCCGATGGGCCCAGCCCCAGAGACGAGCACTCGCGCGTCGGTGATGCGATCGCGCGCACGGTCGATGCCGTGGAGGGCGATGGCGAGCGGCTCGGCGAGCACCGCGCGGCGCAGATCGAGTTCCGCTGGGATCGCATGCAGCTGCTCCGGCCTGACGACCATCGCGCCACAGAACCCCCCTTGCGTATGAGGGTTCGTAGCAGCACTGCCGAGATAGGTCAGGCCGGGAGTGAGGTGGAGATCGGCACCCTGCGATGCGCCGGGGACGCGACACGGACTTGCCGGATGGATTGCGACGGGAGTGCCAACGGGAAGCGCGTTCCTGGCACTGTCTCCGACGGCATGCACGTACCCGACGAGTTCATGTCCAAGAACAAGGGGCTCCTGCAGACGGTAATCTCCGTTCGCGCCAGACCGCGCATAGTGGAGATCTGATCCGCAGATCCCTCCGAACGCGATACGCACGACAACCCCCTCCCGGGGCACGCTGGGGGTCGAGCGCTCCTCTATCCGGAGATCTCCGGGACCGTGGGCAACAACTGCAACCGTGTTCATCGAGGACTCCTCCGAGCGGGATGAACTCGCGACACAGCGAAGCGATCCAGGACATCCGCATGCTCTCTTTCTACACAACAAACACAAGTCCCACTAGATGGTAATAATTGCGCACTGCCGTCGACCTGGCGATCGGTGGCCCCGGTACCCTCGCTTCATGCGCCTGTACCTCGCCTCGACGTCGCCCGCCCGCCTCATGCTGCTCCGACAGGCGGGCATCGAGCCCGTCGTCATACCGTCGAGCGTCGATGAAGACGCCGTGATCGAAGCGCGCCTCGCCGAGGGGCCTCTCGATCCGAGCGACTACGTGCAGCTGCTCGCCCGAGCCAAGGCCCTCGCGGTCGCGGATGCGCCCGACCCGCGGACCGGGGAACCGCTCGACGGCCTCGTCCTCGGGGGCGACTCGATGTTCGAGATCGGCGGCCGGATGCTCGGCAAGCCCCATGAGCCGCAGGTGGCCCGCGAGCGCTGGCTCGCGCAGCGAGGCCAGACGGGCACGCTGTGGTCCGGCCACTGGCTCGTCGACCGCCGTGGTGGCTCGGGCGCTTCCGGGGACGGCGTCGGCAGCACCGCGAGCGCCAGCGTGACCTTCGCCGACGATCTCGTTGACGCCGAGATCGACGCCTACGTCGCCTCGGGTGAGCCCCTGCACGTCGCCGGTGCGTTCACGATCGACTCGCTCGGGGCTCCCTTCATCGACCGCATCGAAGGCGACCCGTCGACGGTCGTGGGACTCTCGCTTCCTGCCCTGCGCCGACTCGTGCGCGGCTTCGGAGTGGGGTGGCCCGAGCTGTGGAACCGCGCCTGATGCGCCCATCGGCGGCCTCAGCACCGGGCCAGGACAGGCGCCCGGCTACGAATTGAACACGGTGCCGGCTCGCATCTGGTGAATGCCGACGGTCGGGCGTAACGTCGCGATCCAGGCGTCAACGAGGACGCCTCGCGAGGGAGGTCCGACCATGCCCGCACATTCGTCAGGAGACTCAGGGCCAGCAGCCCAGATCGTCAGCCAGCTGGGCGGCGCGGGGAACATCGAGAACCTCACGCACTGCGCGACGCGGCTGCGCTTCCAGCTGCACGACGCTTCCGGCATCGACCAGGCGGCCGTCGAGGCCATCCCCGGCGTCATGGGGGTCGTCCCGCAATCGGGCGAGCGGTACCAGGTCGTCATCGGCGGTGGCGTGCAGAACGTCTACAACGACATCCAGGCGCTCCCCTCGATGTCGGGCGGTGGCGCCCCCGCCGATCCGGAAGACGCGGCCTCGATCAAGGCCGCGGCGAGGGCGAAGGGGCCGCGTGGCAAGTTCGCGTGGCTCGACAGCGTCTTCGAGTTCCTCTCCGACTCGTTCCGACCCATCCTCGGGGCGCTGCTCGGCGCATCCCTGTTCATCACGTTCATGGCGCTCATGAGCACGCTGGGCGTCATCCCCAACTGGGCCGACCCGCGCACCGACCTCCCGCCGTCGTGGCGGTTCCTCAACCTCTGCTGGCAGGCGGTCTTCGTCTTCCTGCCCCTGTACATCGCCTACAACGCGTCGAAGCGCGTGGGGGCCGACCCGTGGATCGGCTTCGCCATCATGGGCGTCGTCATGCTGCCTGGCTTCACGGGGCTCGCCGACGGCATCGACCCCATCGAGGTCTTCGGCTCCGAGGTCTCCGTCGTGCCGATCTTCGGCCTCCCGCTCACGGTCTTCGACTACAGCTCGCAGGTGTTCCCGCCGCTGCTGATGGCCGCACTGCTCGGCCCCCTGTACAAGGGCCTCAAGAAGCTCATCCCGGAAGACCTGCACCTCATCTTCGTGCCCTTCCTGAGCATGCTGATCATGATCCCGCTCACGGCGTTCCTCATCGGCCCCATCGGCGTCTACACGGGCGCCGGCCTCGCCAACCTGCTCCGCGGCATCAACGACTTCTCGCCGCTCATCTTCGCCATCGTCATCCCGCTCGCCTACCCCTTCATGGTGCCGCTCGGCCTGCACTGGCCGATCAACGCGATCATGCTGCTCAACATCCAGACGCTCGGCTACGACTACATCCAAGGGCCAATGGGCGCGTGGAACTTCGCGTGCTTCGGTGCGACCGCCGGCGTCCTGTACCTCTCCATCCGCGAGAAGGACGCGCAGATGCGGCAGACCTCGACGGGCGCCCTCGCGGCCGGCCTCCTCGGCGGCATCTCCGAGCCGTCGCTGTACGGGATCCACCTGCGATTCAAGCGCATCTACGGGCGGATGCTCGTGGGCTGTCTCGTCGGCGGAGTCATCATCGGCATCGGCGGCGGCGTGAAGACGAGCGCGTTCGTCTTCACGTCACTGCTCACCATCCCGGCCTTCGACAACATCCCGCTCTATGCCGGCGCGGTCGGTGCCGCATTCCTCGTCTCGATGTTCCTCGTCATCTTCTCCGGCTATCGCAGCCCCGAGCAGCAGGCGGCGTTCGAGGCGGCCCGCGTTCCGGTCGCCGACCTGGAGACGGCGAAGAAGGGGGAGAGCACGGAGGACGTGATCGCCGCCGCCGCCACTCGCGAGGGCGAGTCGGCTCCCCGCACCATCGAGGTCCTGTCACCGCTCGAGGGGGAGATCGTGCCGCTGTCAGAGGTCCCCGATGCCGTCTTCAGCCAGGGGATCATGGGCCCCGGCGCCGCTATCAAGCCGAGCGGCACCGTCGTCTACGCTCCGGGAACCGGCACGGTCGCCGTCGCCCAGGCGACCGGGCACGCGTTCGGCCTGCAGCTCGACAACGGGCTCGAGGTGCTCATCCACGTCGGCATCGACACGGTCGAGCTCGACGGCAAGGGCTTCGACGTCAAGGTGAAGGCAGGAGACAAGGTCACGCCAGACACGGTGCTCGTCGAGTTCGACCGCGACATCGTGGAGGCCGCAGGCTTCTCGCTCATCACGCCCGTCATCGTGCTGAACGCGGGCTCGTTCGCGTCGGTCGAGGCGGTCGGGCTCGGCAGCGGCAAGGTCGGCACACCGATCCTCGAGGCGGTGACGAAGGCGCCAGCACCCAGCGAGGTGTAGTCACCTCGGCAGTCTCCCCCGGCGGGGCGACAGGTTCCGCCGTCAGGCGCGCGCGGCCAGCGCTTCCCTCGCCGAGACGAGCAGGGTCATCGCCCGCGCATCGAAGGAGTGGAACTCGGCAACCTTGCGGGCCGTCGCTGCCCGCTCCTCCGGGGTGGGCCATCCGCTCGCGCCCTCGGCGAGGAGCCCGCGAAGCTCATCCACCGACGCGTACATGCGCACGGAGCCGCCGAACTCGACGGGGAAGCCGCCGGTGATCGCGTCCGAGACGACGAGGGCACCCGCAGCGACGGCGTCGAAGAGCCGATTCGAGACGAAGCCGTGCTGCGCCATGTCATCCCAGTGGTCGTTGAGCACAATGCGGGCCCCACGGTAGGCGCCGGGCGCTGCAGCGTTGTCGAGATACTCGGCCTTGATGTGGCGCTCGTCGATGAACTGCTCCCACAGGTCGCCGTAGACCTCGAGATCCGCACCTGCCGCGATCGAATCGCGCACGATGGGGCGGAAGATGTTGCGGGAGCGGCCGACGAACAGCACGCCGGATTCCAGGTCGCTCGGCTGCACCTCAGGGGTGAACCGCTCGACGTTGGTGGCCTGCAGCAGTGGCCGGATCTCGCGGTCAGGGCGCGACATGACGGCGGCCCACGGCACGCTCGCGGCGAGGCGCAGGTCGAAGGGCAGATCGAGCTCCTCCTCGCTCACCCAGTCCGGGTGGCTGATGATCCAGAGGATGTTGACGGCACCGTCGACGAGCTCGGGGCGGTGGAAGCCGCGGAGGTGCACCGCGACGTCGTCCTGGACGCTCGGGTCAGGTCGCGTGCGCGTCTCCCACCGGTCGACGTAGACGGTCTGGCCGAGTCGTCGCAGCGCCCTGGCGAGGTCCTCGGCGTAGAACACGTCACCCCAGACGTCGCCCTCCGGGGAGTCGGGGGCCGGTACCTTGATCGCCCAGCTCAAGGGCGCCTCGACTGGCGAACCGCCGAGCGCTCGTTTGGCGCGGGATCGCGCGGCGTTGACGAGGTTCCTGGCGCGAGAGATCACCCGTTCAGCGTAGCCGCCGGCGGCCACGCGCCCCGAGGGTCGCGTCAGCGTCCCGTCATCGGATGCGCCAGCGGATGCGTCAGCGGACAGCTTCAGCGGATGCGTCGTGGAGGAGATCGTCGAGCTCGCGAACCTGCACGGTCGGCATGGGCCGCGCCGACTGCGCTCCAGCGAGCCGGATGCGCGCCTCGATGTCGGAGTTCTGGGCGTCCCGGTCGACGGTCGAGACCGCAGCAGAGCTGCCGACCGCGCCGCGGACGAGCACCAGCTGCGCCCCGGCTGGCCAGCGGTCTGCGAGCTCGCCGTCGCTGCGCGCGGCCTGGTCGCGCGTGGCCGCACCCTCGAGCTTGTGGAGGAGGCGGCCCGCGACCTGCTCGGCACTCCCCTCGCCGATCTCGCCCAGCAGCACCCCGAAGTGGGTGACCTCGCCGAGGTTCAGCTCGATGCTCTCGCGCACCTCGGCCAGCGCCTCGGAGGTCGTCGCGGTGAGCTCGACGGGCATGACCGCGTCGGCGTAGTCGTCGACGAGCAGCGCGAAGGGCGCGACGTCGCGGCCCACGATCGCGACCGTGCTGCCGCCGCGAAGCAACGCGTCGGCAAGCTGCCGGTCTGCTCCGTCTTCGCCGCCTGCGATGCACCAGATCTGATCGGTCATGGTCGACTCCGTCCCTGTCGGGGCATCCGCTCTGGTGCCCACCTCGAACTATACTTAGGCATCGCCTCACTATTAGTGAGAGGCTCGGCAATCCCAGGGGGTTCCCATGCAGCAGGACGAATCGCGCGAAGCACTCCTCGCCCAGCTGAATGACGTCAGGAACGAGCTCACGAGGGGCCTCGCCGCGAGGCACATGGCGCCGTTCCTCGAGCTCGACATCACCGCCCAGCAGCTGAAGACCGTCTTCCTCGTCACCACCGGCACGGTCACGACCGTCTCGCAGGCCGCAGAGCACCTCGGCGTCGCCGTGCCGACCGCCTCCGCGAGCATCGACAAGCTCGTCGAGCACGGGCTCGTGACCCGCACGGAGGGCAAGCCCGACCGGCGCATCCGTCACCTCACGGCGACCCGCAAGGCCATCCGGCTCCACGAGCGCTTCCTCGGGCTCCGCACCGATACCGATGAGTTCGCGGCCCACCTGAGCGACGAGGAGCTGCAGGGGCTCGTCATCGGGTTCCAGGGCATCCGCCGAGTGCTCCGCCAGTTCACCGACGGCAGCTGACCCCGTTCAGGGAAGCGAACGACCTCCAGAACAGCTCGAGAGCGCGCCGCACGACGGCCTCGCGCTCGCCGAGCGGCGTCCGCGGCAGAACGCCAGCGAGCATGGAGAGCAGCAGGAGCAGGTCGTCCGCGCTGATCTCACGGTCGACCCGACCACCCGCCCATTCGCGCTCGAGAACGACGCCGAGGACCGCGAGCATCCGGCCTCGAACGCTCGCCCCGTGCGCGTCGGCGGTGTCGGTCAGGGTGAGCTGGATGAGTCCGACCGACACGAGCATCTGCCGGGCGATGAGCTCGAGCAGTCCTGCCAGATCGGCCTCGGGCGAGGCAGCGAGGTCCTCGAGCTCGACGATGGCGTCACCGAACACCGCGAGCGCAAGCGACGCCCGATCCGGGAAATGCCGGTACAGACTGCCCTGCCCGACGCCAGCGCGCTTGGCGACAGCACTGAGCGGAGCATCCACTCCCCCCTCGCCGAAGATCTCCCGCGCGGCCGCGATGAGGGCACGGCGGTTCTCGGGGCCAGCACTTGGTCCTCGATTGGCTTTCGCTGGAGTCGACACCGGGATAGCATAATCCGGACAGTGTTGTCCGGTTCGTTCGATCCGACGCTGTCGCCACCTTGACCCACGCTCGCCACGAGCGCGGGCTGGGCGGACCGAGCAGAAAGCTGGCACCACGATGACCTCGAGCGCACACCCCCTCACCGGAGACACCACGATCGGCGAATGGCTCACCGATCCAACGGGAGGCGTCGTCATCCGCGAGATCCTCGCCCAGGGCGGGCAGGACGCTTCCTCCCTCACTCCCGTCTCGGGCCTCCCCCTCTCGCAGCTCGTCGAGCTGAGCCAGGGCAAGTTCCCCCAGGAGATGGTGGATGCGATGATCGCGCGCGCGAACAGCGGCCAGGTCACCCCAGCACAGCCCGGCGACTTCGGCCCCGTCGTCGACCACGACGCCCCTGGCGCACCGCGGGCGGCGGCCTGGGTCGAAGCCACGACGGGCGGCCGCTTCGACGGCAAGACCATCATCGTCACGGGGGCCGGCTCCGGCATCGGCAAGGCGACCGCGTCTCGCATTGCCCGCGAGGGCGGGCGCGTCATCGCCGTCGACGTCTCAGCTGAGCGCCTCGCCGCGCTCGTCACCGAGCACGACGGCGCCGACATCGTCACCCTCACCGCCGACATCACCGACGACGCTGGCGTCACGCGGATCCTCGAGGCGGCAGGCCCACGCGTCGACGGCCTCGCGAACATCGCCGGCATCATGGACAACATGACGCCGGTCGGCGAGGTCAGCGATGAGGTCTGGAACCGAGTCTTCGCCGTCAACGTGACCGGCACGATGAAGCTCATGCGCGCCGTCGTCCCCGCGATGCTCGCCGTCGGCAAGGGCGCGATCGTCAACGTCGCCTCCGAGGCCGCACTCCGCGGGTCGGCCGCAGGCGCCGCCTACACCGCGTCGAAGCACGCCGTCGCCGGCCTCACCAAGTCGAGCGCGTTCATGTACGGCCCGAGCGGACTCCGAATCAACGCCGTCGCCCCGGGCCCCGTCGCCACCAACATCGAGGCCCGCTTCGACTCCGAGCTCGGCGGGCAGCGGGTCCGTCAGGCGATGGCGCTGCTGCCGACGCCGACCACGGGAACGGCGCTCGCCGCATCCATCACCTTCCTGCTCAGCGACGACGGCGTCAACATCAATGGCGTCATCCTCCCCTCCGACGGGGGCTGGTCCGCCGCGTAGGCCCGAGGCGGCGGTGGAGCGCTCGCCGCACTGCGGACGCTCCACCCGTAGGCTTCCCCCATGAGCAAACCCGTCACGCGCACTCGCAAGTTCTTCTGGATCGGCCTCGTCGTGATCGCATTGATCTTCATCGGCTCCGGCGTCTACGAGATGCTGGCGTAGCCGCGCTGGCACTGACCAGCCTCGCTGGCGCCGCCACCCTGTCGGCAGCTCCGTAGTCTCCGGATGGCTTTCTCGCTTCGGGATGGGAAGGAACCCATCCGGAAGCCGGAAGACCATCTCGAGACCGCGCGCAGCCGGCGCGCGATTCCTAGGGGAAAGACGGGAATGGCCGGGTGCCTCCGCAAAGCAGCGGATGCACCCGGCCAAGCCGGATCACGAGATGAGCCCCGCCAGGGGCCCGGACCTAGGACGTGAGCTGGCTCTGCTCGGCATCCAGGTCGCTGACGGCCTGCTCGAACTGGGAGTTGTAGAGCCTCGCGTACGCGCCGCCCTGCTTCACGAGCTCATCGTGCGTGCCCTGCTCGACGATGGAGCCGTGCTCCATGACGAGGATCAGGTCGGCGTCGCGGATCGTCGAGAGACGGTGCGCGATGACGAAGCTCGTGCGGCCCTGGCGAAGCGCGGCCATCGCCTGCTGCAGGAGCAGCTCCGTGCGCGTGTCGACCGAGCTCGTCGCCTCATCCAGGATGAGCACCTGGGGGTCGGAGACGAAGGCGCGCGCGATGGTGATGAGCTGACGCTCGCCGGCGGAGACGTTCGACGCGTCCTCGTCGAGCACCGTGTCGTATCCCTCTGGGAGCGAGTGCACGAAGCGGTCGACGTAGCAGGCGGTCGCAGCGGCGAGCACCTCCTCGTCGGTTGCGTCCTGACGTCCGTAGCGGATGTTCTCGCGGATGGACCCCGCGAAGAGCCACGGGTCCTGCAGCACCATGCCGGTTCGACTGCGGACATCCTCGCGCCTGAGCTCGGCGATGTCCTGCCCGTCGAGCAGGATGCGCCCGCCGTCGAGCTCGTAGAACCGCATGATGAGGTTCACGAGGGTCGACTTGCCTGCGCCGGTCGGCCCGACGATCGCGACCGTCTGGCCAGGCTCGACCGAGAAGTTGAGGTTCTCGATGAGCTTCTGCTCCGGCGTGTACGAGAAGGTGACGTCGTCGAAGACGATCTCGCCCGCACCGTTCGCCGGCTTGGGCGCGTCGCTCGCATCGGGCTCCTGCTCGTCCTCGTCGAGCAGCTCGAACACCCGCTCGGCAGAAGCCGTGCCCGACTGCAGCACGGCAGCCATCCCGCCGAGCTCGGCGAGCGGCTGCGTGAACTGCTGCGAGTACTGGATGAACGCCTGCACGTCGCCGAGGCGGAGGTTGCCGCCCGCGACCATGAGGCCACCGAGCACCGCGATGCCCACGTAGGACAGGTTTCCGATGAACATCATCGCCGGCATCATGACGCCCGCCCAGAACTGGGCCTTGAAGGCCGCCTGGAAGAGCTGCTCGTTGTCGACCTGGAACTGCTCGCGTGCATCCTTCTCGCGGCCGAAGACGCGAACGAGGGCGTGACCGGAGAACGACTCCTCGACGCGCGCGTTGAGGCGCCCCGTCTTCTTCCACTGCTCGGCGAAGTTCCGCTGCGACTTCGGTCCGATGACGCCGAAGATGACACCCATGAGCGGCAGGGTGACAAGCGCGACGAGCGCGAGCTGCCAGGAGATGGAGAACATCATGACGAGCACGCCGACGACGGTCAGCACGCTCGTGACGACCTGCGACAGCGACTGCTGCATCGTCTGCGTGATGTTGTCGATGTCGTTCGTGACGCGGCTCAGCAGCTCACCGCGCTGCACGCGGTCGAAGTAGCTCAGCGGCAGTGCGTTGATCTTGCGCTCGACGTCCTCGCGCAGCTTGTACATCGCCTTCATCATGATGATGTTGATGACGTACCCCTGCAGCCACATGAGCAGCGCCGAGAACACGTAGAGCGCGAGCACCGACAGGAGCACCATGCCGAGGCGCTCGAAGTCGACCCCCTCGCCCGGCGTGATGTCCATGGCGGCGACCATGTCCGCGAACTGCGTCTGGCCGGAGTCGCGGAGGCCCGCGACGACCTGGTCCTTGGAGGCCCCCGCCGGCAGCTGGCTGGAGACGACGCCCTCGAAGATGAGGTTGGTCGCCTGGCCGAGCACTCGTGGCGCGATGACGGACAGCACGACGCCGACGGCACCGAGGAACGACACGATGATGAGCGCGGCCCGGTAGGGCCGGAGCCTGCCGAGCAGCCTGCCGAAGCTCTGCCCGAAGTTCTTCGCCTTGCCCGGAGCGACGCTGTCCCAGTCGCCGGACGACTGCCTCGCCTGCTCGGCGAGCTCCAGTTCGAGCTGCTCCTCCTCGGTCAGGACCTTCTCGACGACCTCCTTCGGCCTGCGCTTGCCCCTACGGGCGCCCTTGGCGTCCTGGTTCTGGTTGTCTGCGTCACGGCTCATGACTGCGCCTCCACTGCAAGCTGGGAATCCACGATCTCCTTGTACGTCGTGCAGCTCTCGAGCAGCTCGTCGTGCGTTCCGAGACCGACCATGCGTCCGTCGTCGAGGACGACGATGCGGTCGGCGTCGACGATCGTCGAGATACGCTGCGCGACCACGATCTTGGTCACGCCTGGCAGCTGCTCCCACAGCGCCCGCCGCAGCCTGGCGTCGGTCGTGAGGTCGAGCGCGGAGAAGGAGTCGTCGAAGACGAACACCTGCGGTTCGTGCACGATCGCGCGCGCGATCGCGAGCCGCTGACGCTGCCCGCCCGAGACGTTCGTGCCGCCCTGCGCGATGCGCGCTTCGAGCTGCTTGTCCTTCTCCTGCACGAAGGCCGTGGCCTGCGCGATCTCGAGCGCCTTCCAGAGGTCGTCGTCGGTCGCGGCCTCACGGCCGTAGCGCAGGTTCGAGGCGATCGTGCCCGTGAAGAGGAACGGACGCTGCGGGACCAGGCCGATGCCGTCCCACAGCAGCTCGGCGTCCGCCTCGCGGACGTCGACGCCGTTGACGCGCACGGATCCGCCTGTCGCGTCGAAGAGGCGAGGGATGAGCGAGACGAGCGTCGTCTTGCCTGCCCCCGTGGAGCCCACGACGGCGACCGTCTCGCCTGGGGCGGCGCGGAAGGAGATGCCCGTGAGCACCGGCTCCTCCGCCCCCGGATACGTGAACTCGACGTCGTCGAACTCGATGACGCCCGGCTCCGGGAAGTCGGAGACGGGGTTGGCCGGCATGATGAGCGTCGACTCGGTGTCGAGCACCTCGGAGATGCGGTCGGCGCTGACGGCCGCGCGCGGGATCATGATCGTCATGAAGCTCGCCATGAGCACACCCATCAGGATCTGCATGACGTAGGCCATGAACGCGAAGAGCGTCCCGATCTCGACCGTGCCCTGGTCGACCTGGATTCCGCCGAACCAGATGACGCCGACGACGGTGATGTTCAGCACGAGCATCGCGAGCGGGAAGAGCGTGACGAAGAGGTCGCCGACTCGCTTGCCGAGGAGGAAGAGGTCGTTGTTCGCGACCTCGAACCGCTGCTCCTCGATCGGCTCGCGCACGAACGCGCGCACGACGCGCACCCCGGTGAGCTGCTCGCGCAGGATCCGGTTGATGTTGTCGAGCTTCACCTGGAACTGTCGGAACAGCGGCACCATCCGACTGATGATGATGCCGACCAGGAGGAGCAGCACGGGGGCTGCGACACCGATGATCCAGGAGAGGCCCACATCCTGCTGCAGGGCCATGATGATGCCGCCGATCGCGAGCATGGGAGCCGAGACGAGCATGGTGGAGCCCATCATGGCGAGCATCTGCACCTGCTGCACGTCGTTCGTGTTGCGCGTGATGAGCGAGCCCGCGCCGAAGCGCGAGACCTCGCGCTCGGAGAAGCCGCTCACTCGCGCGAACACATCGGCGCGAATGTCACGGCCGAGCGCCATGGCGGCGCGCGCGGCGAAGACGGTCGCGATGATCGAGCACGTGATCTGCCCGAGCGAGATCGCGAGCATGACGGCGCCCGTCGACCAGATGTAGTCGGTGTCGGCGTTGGCGACGCCCTTGTCGATGATGTCGGCGTTGAGTCGCGGCAGGTACAGCGACGCGAGAGCTTGAAGGAATTGGAAGACCAGCACGCCCGCGAG
Organism: Pseudoclavibacter sp. VKM Ac-2867; assembly: GCF_015351275.1. Classification (NCBI taxonomy): domain Bacteria; kingdom Bacillati; phylum Actinomycetota; class Actinomycetes; order Micrococcales; family Microbacteriaceae; genus Pseudoclavibacter; species Pseudoclavibacter sp. VKM Ac-2867. Next base: position 121,861 of record NZ_JADKSL010000005.1, on the reverse strand, counting down.
GAGCGGCCAGTACTTCCTGAGATAACGGGCGAGGAGCTTACCGAGCATCGATTCTCCGGAACGACGAGGCGTCTGGCACGGCGCATCCGCTAGCGTGGTGGATGCGCGTCGCTGGGGACGCGGAGTGGACGGCAATGAGGCGGGCCCTGACCGGACCCGGCACGCCGGACCATTGCTGGTCGTGCAGTCATTGCTGACCGACTGGCATGACGAGCTGAGCTAACGCGCAGCCCTGTAGCTAAACACGACGTAATACATGGCGCAACACCCTTCCCACTGCGTGGGAATGTGTCACGCGGCCAATGTCGCCCAACTGCCACCCGCTCGGCGTGGTGAGAACCTCCAACCGAGCGCATCTGACAACCTTCTCCCGATAAGTTTGTCGAATCGAGCCAAATCCGGCCGCACCGACCTCAATAGGCTTAGGAACCATGTCGCGAATCTCGAAGCTCCTCATCGCCAACCGTGGCGAAATCGCCGTACGCATCGCACGAGCGGCTCGAGACGCGGGTATCACCTCCGTCGCCGTGTACGCAGACCAGGACCGTGACGCACCCCACGTCCGCCTCGCCGATGAGGCGTACGCGCTGCGAGGCGCCACGAGCGCCGAGACGTACCTCGTGATCGACAAGCTGCTCTCCATCGCCCGCCGCTCCGGCGCTGACGCCGTGCACCCGGGATACGGCTTCCTCGCCGAGAACGCCGAGTTCGCACGCGCCGTCATCCGCCAGGGCCTCACCTGGATCGGCCCATCCCCCGAGGCCATCGAGGCGCTCGGTGACAAGGTCACGGCGCGCCACGTCGCCGAGAAGGTCGGCGCGCCACTGGCCCCCGGCACGCTCAACCCCGTCGAGGGCCCGAGCGAGGTCCTCGACTTCATCGACATCCACGGACTGCCGGTCGCCATCAAGGCCGCGTTCGGCGGCGGCGGGCGCGGCCTCAAGGTCGCACGCGAGCGCGAAGAGGTCGCTGAGCTCTTCGAGTCCGCGACCCGCGAGGCCATCACCGCGTTCGGACGCGGCGAGTGCTTCGTCGAGAAGTACCTCGACAAGCCCCGCCACGTCGAGACCCAGTGCCTCGCAGACTCCCACGGCAACGTCGTCGTCATCTCCACGCGCGACTGCTCGCTGCAGCGACGCCACCAAAAGCTCGTCGAAGAGGCACCGGCACCCTTCATCACCGCCGAGCAGGAAGCCGAGATGCGTCGCGCATCCAAGGCGATCCTCAAGGAGGTCGGCTACGTCGGCGCAGGAACCTGCGAGTTCCTGCTCGCCGCCGACGGCACCGTCGCGTTCCTCGAGGTCAACACGCGCCTCCAGGTGGAGCACCCGGTCTCCGAGGAGGTCACCGGCATCGACCTCGTCCGCGAGCAGTTCCGCATCGCGCAGGGCGAAGCGCTCGGCTACGACGACCCGACGGTCACCGGCCATTCGTTCGAGTTCCGCATCAACGGCGAGGACCCGGGCCGCGGATTCTTCCCGGCCCCTGGCACCATCACGACCTTCCGCGTTCCCGGAGGCCCCGGCGTGCGCGTCGACTCCGGTGTCCGCGAGGGCGACATCGTCTCCGGCGCCTTCGACTCCCTCCTCGCGAAGCTCATCGTCACGGGCGCCACGCGCGAGGAGGCGCTCGAGCGCTCCCGCCGCGCGCTCGAGGACTTCGAGCTGAACGGCATGCCGACCGTCCTGCCCTTCCATCGCTCCGTCGTCCGCGACCCCGCCTTCACCGCCGAGAACGGCGAGTTCGGGGTCTACACGAGCTGGATCGAGACCGAGTACAGCAACACGATCGAGCCGTGGGGCGGCGAGGCCGGCGATGTCAACGAGCCGATCGCGCGCCGCAACGTGGTCGTCGAGGTCAACGACAAGCGCCTCGAGGTGTCGCTCCCCGAGCGTCTGCTCGCCGCCACCGCTGTCGGCCATGGCGGTGCGGGACGGACCATGGCGGGACACGCCCCGAAGCGTCGCTCGCACACCAACGTCGAGACCCACTCGAGCGGTGACGTCGTCGCCCCCATGCAGGCGACGATCGTGAAGTTCGCCGTCGAGGAGGGGCAGAAGGTCGTCAAGGGCGATCTCCTCGTCGTCCTCGAGGCCATGAAGATGGAGCAGCCCATCCAGGCTCCCCGCGACGGCATCGTCGCATCCATCACCGGCGCCGCCGGCGAGACCGTCTCGAGCGGCACGAAGCTGCTCGAGCTCGCCGACGCCGAGTAGCCTCGGTAGGTGATCGACGCCTCCTTCCTGACCTCCACGCTGCTCTCGTCGCCCCTCGACGCCGCGATCCCGACGAACGACGCGAGCTGGCTCGAGTCGTTCACGGGGCTCGAGGGATTCAACGGCTGGCTGCTCGCGCTCGTCATCGTGGGCGGCTTCGCGGCCGGCTGGGTGGACGCGGTCGTCGGCGGCGGCGGACTCATCCAGCTCACGATGCTCCTCACCCTGCCCGGCGTCACCCCCGTGCAAGCACTCGCGACCAACAAGTTCGGCAGCATCGCCGGCACCGCGACCAGCTCCATCACCTACTTCCGACGCGTCAAACCCGACCTGCGCACCGCGCTGCCCATGGCCGCCATCGCGCTCTTCGGCGCCTACGGCGGCGCGATCCTCGCCTCCAGCATCCCCGCCGCAGCCTTCAAGCCCATCATCGCCATCGCGATCCTCGGCATCGGCATCTTCACCGCCTTCAAACCGAGCGTCGGGCAACTCGACAAACTCAAATACGAAGGACGCAAGCACCACGTCATCGCTGGCCTCATCGGCTTCGCGATCGGCGTCTACGACGGCCTCCTCGGGCCAGGAACCGGCTCGTTCCTCGTCATCGCCCTCGTATCCCTGCTCGGCTACTCCTTCCTGCAAGCCAGCGCGAAAGCCAAGATCGTGAACCTCGGCACCAACCTCGGCGCGCTCCTCTTCTTCGCCCCACAGGGCTACGTGCTCTGGGGGCTCGGAGCCGCACTCGCCGTCTCCAACGTCGCCGGCGGCTACCTCGGCGCCCGCACCGCCATCCGCGGCGGGAGCAAGCTCATCCGCTGGGTCTTCCTCATCGTCGTCAGCGTGCTCTTCATCAAGCTCGCCATCGACATCTGGAACGAGTACGTCGCGACCTGATCGCCCTCTCGGGAGGGGGATCGCTACCAGGCGCCGTTTCCAGCGCAGCGAAGGCGGGCTAGGCCTTCGTCTGCTCCTCGTACGGCATGTGCATGGCACGTGCGGCATCCGAGATACTGCTCGCGAGCGACGGGTAGACCGCCCAGGCACGCGCGACCTGGTCGACCGTAAGGCGCTGCTCGATGGCGATCGAGAGCGGCAGCACGAGCTCCGAGGCGCGAGGCGCGACGATCACGCCGCCGATGACGGTGCCCAGGTCATTGCCGGCGATGAGCTTGACGAAGCCGTCGCGCACCCCCTGCATCTTCGCGCGTGGATTCTCGCCGAGCGGCAGCTTGTAGACGCGCCCCTCGCGGGTGCCGTCCTCGATGGAACGCTGCTGCCAGCCGACCGTCGCGATCTCCGGGTACGTGAAGATGTTCGAGGCGACATTGCGCAGGTTGATGGGCCGAACCTCGTCGCCGAGCGCGTGGAACACCGCCGTGCGCCCCTGCGTGGAGGCGACGGATGCGAGCGGGAAGAACTCCGTGCAGTCGCCGGCCGCGTAGATGTTCGGCACCGAGGTGCGCGCGACGCGGTTGACGCGGATGTGCCCAGACGGCGAGACCTCGACACCGGCCTCCTCGAGCCCGATGCCGGACGTGTTCGGGATCGAGCCGACCGCGATGAGGCAGTGCGAGCCACGCACCTCGCGCCCGTCGTCGAGCGTCGCCACGACCTCGTTGCCGTCGCGCACCACGGTCGCCGCCCGGGACTTCGACAGCACGGTCATGCCGCCGCGCTTGAACACATCCTCGATGACATCCGCCGCGTCAGCATCCTCGTTCGGGAGCACGCGGTCGCGGCTCGAGACGAGCGTGACCTTCGAGCCGAGCGCCGAGTAGGCCGACGCGAACTCGGCCCCGGTCACACCCGAGCCGACGACGATGAGATGGCTCGGCATCTCCTTGAGGTTGTAGAGCTGGGTCCAGGTGAGGATGCGCTCCCCGTCGGGCTTGCAGGAGTCGAGCGTGCGAGGACGAGCACCGACAGAGATCACGGCCGAATCGAACTCGATCCGGTCGAAGTCTTGCCCACCCGATCCGGTGCCGACCGTGACGGCCGAGTTGCCGTCGAGCTTGCCCTCGCCCTGGATGACGTTGACACCGGCAGCCTCGAGCGTGCGCTGCATGTCGTCCGACTGGTTCTGCGCGAGGCGCAGCAGCCGCTTGTTCAGCTTCGAGAGGTTCACCGCGACCTCGGGCTTCAGCGGCTTCCCCGTGTCGCCCTTCGCGAAGAACTGCACGCCGAGCTCGCCGGACTCGCGGATCGCCGTCGCGGCCTCCGCACTGGCGATGAGGGTCTTGGAGGGAACCACGTCGGTGAGCACGGCGGAGCCGCCGACGCCGACGCGTTCGATGAGGGTGACGTCTGCGCCGAGGCGGGCGGCCGAGAGTGCGGCTTCGTACCCGCCTGGCCCCCCGCCGACGACGACGATGCGGTGCTTGCGATCAAAGGGCGTGGCCATACCCGCCATTGTCCTCCTCCCGCATGAACCCGCCAAACCGGAGAGGTTTCCGCGCCGTTCCGAGACGGGGCTGGACATCATGCGCTTGTGCTCCACGCTCGTCGCGTCCCGGTCGCTACGCTGGGGGCATGTCAACGCACGAGTCAGAGTCGATCGACGATCCAGCCACCTCACCCTTCGAGTTCGCGCAGGCAGCTGCCGCGGTCATCGCCGAGAAGACGGGTGTCGAGCGCCATGACATCGCGCTCACGCTCGGCAGCGGATGGGGGCAGACGGCCGAGCTGCTCGGCGAGACGATCGCGACCATCCCAGCCGACGAGGTGCCCGGATTCGCGAAGTCCGACATCCCCGGCCACTCCGGGACGCTGCGCTCGATTCGCCTCGCGAACGGCAAGCACGCGCTGGTCATCGCAGCACGCACCCACTACTACGAGGGCAAGGGCGTGCGCCGGGTCGTGCACTCCGTGCGCACCGCCGCAGCGGCCGGCGCCTCGGTCATGATCCTCACCAACGGCGCTGGCGGCGTGCGCCCCGAGTGGGGCCCTGGCACGCCCGTGCTGATCTCGGACCACATCAACCTCACGGCCGACTCGCCCCTCGAGGGTGCGACGTTCATCGACCTCACCGACCTGTACTCGGCACGCCTGCGCGAGCTGGCGCTCACGGTGCGGGACCTCGACGAAGGCGTGTACGTGCAGTTCCGCGGCCCGCACTACGAGACCCCCGCCGAGGTCAGGATGGCGCGCACGATCGGCGGCGACATCGTCGGCATGTCGACGGCGCTCGAAGCCATCGCGGCTCGCGAGGCCGGCATGGAGGTGCTCGGCATGTCCCTCATCACGAACCCCGCGGCAGGCGTCTCGCCCAACCCCCTGAGCCACACCGAGGTCCTCGAGGCAGGCAAAGCGGCGGAAGCCGACCTCGCCGAGTTGCTCTCCCAGATCGTGGTCAAGCTCTGATGAGCGGCATCGCACGGTCGCTGCAGGTCGCGCTCCGGCACAACGCGGTGTCGTGGCTCGAGCAGGACCCCGACGAGGTGACGCGCGCCGAGCTGCAGGAACTGCTCGAAACCGCTGGCGACGTGTCGCCGGAACTCGCCATCATCGAAGACGCAGACACCAGCGAGCGCGCCCTGGCCTGGCGCGAGCTGCAGGACCGCTTCTGCGCTCGCCTCGCATTCGGAACGGCCGGCCTCCGCGGCCGGCTCGGCGCGGGTCCGAACCGCATGAATCGGGTCCTCGTCGCCCAGGCCGCTCGCGGCTTCGCCGACTTCCTGCTCGCGCGGGAGGAATCGCCGTCGATCGTCATCGGCTACGACGCCCGCAACAACTCGCAGCGCTTCGCGCAGGACACTGCGGAGATCATGCAGGCCGCGGGCGTCGCCGCCACGATCCTGCCGAGGCAGCTCCCGACGCCCGTGCTCGCCTTCGCCGTCCGCCGGCTCGGCGCATCCGCTGGCGTCATGGTCACCGCCTCGCACAACCCGAAGTGGGACAACGGCTACAAGGTGTACCTCGGCGGGGCCGACGACGGCTCGCAGATCGTGGCACCCGTCGATGCCGAGATCGCCGAGGCGATCGGCAAGGTCGCGGCCGGCCGGAAGGTGCCGGAGCTCCCGCGATCCGCCGAGTACGCGACGGCCGACGAGTCCATCGTCAGCGACTACGTGTCCGCGACCGCGGCTCTCCTGCGCGGAACGCCGAGCGACGTGCGCTTCGTCTACACACCCCTGCACGGTGTCGGCTGGGAGACGTTCCGCGCTGTCGTCGCCGAGCTCGGCATCACCGAGCCGGTCGTCGTCGCACAGCAGGTCGAGCCAGACGGCGCGTTCCCGACGCTCGATTTCCCGAACCCCGAGGAGCCGGGCGCACTCGACCTCGCCTACGAGACCGCGGATGCTGCGGGCATCGACCTCGTCATCGCGCACGATCCGGACGCCGACCGACTCGCTGTCGCCGTCAAGGGCGCGTCAGGCTGGCGGCGCTTCGGCGGCAACGACATCGGGAAGATCCTCGGCTGGCGCGCCGCAGAGCAGGCGAAGGCCGACGGCGTGCACGGCACGCTCGCAACCTCCGTCGTCTCCGCTCCAGCCCTCGGGCGCATCGCTCACGAGTATGGGCTCGACTACGCCGAAACGCCCACGGGGTTCAAGTGGATCTCCCGCGCCCCGAACATCCTCTACGGCTACGAAGAGGCTCTCGGATACCTCGTCAACCCGGAGACAGTGCACGATAAGGACGGCATCTCCGCGTCGGTCGCGATCCTCGAGCTCATCATGGGACTCCAGTCTGAGGGGCGCACGCTCATCGACCACGACGACGCCTTCGCCGAGCGCTTCGGCACGTTCGTGTCGACGCAGGTCTCGGTGCGCTTCGACGACATCGCCCAGATCCCCCGCGTGATGGCGGTCCTGCGCGGCCACACGCCCACCGAGGTCGGCGGCGTCGCGGTGCTCGAGACCGGCGACCTGTCCGGCGACGAGGTGCCCATCGACCTGCTGCGCTACCAGCTCGCCGACGGCACGCGCGTCATGGTCCGCCCCTCGGGCACGGAGCCGAAGATCAAGGTGTACGTCGACGCATCCAGCGAGGACGGCACACCGGCCGAGCGTGCGGCCGACGCCGAGGCGAAGGCGGCCAACGCCGGCGAGGCCCTGCGGGTCACCCTCACCACCGCGTAGGCACGAACACGGCAACACGGGAGGGCCTCTCGGCTGGAGAACTTCCATCCGAGAGACCCTCCCGTGTTGTTGCACGGACTCGCGGCTCGAGCCGAAAGGCTCCTCCTTCTCCCCAGCTCCGGTCCGCGACTCCTCCCCGGCTCCGACCCCAGACTCCTCCCAGCTCCGACCCAGAACCTCGGGATGGCAAGTTCCCTCTTCTGCGGGAACATTCCCCCAATGAAGTGATGTTCCCAGCCCGAGACCCTGGCCAGCCCCGACCAAGCTCCCTCCCCAGCTCCGGCCCCAGACTCCTCCCCAGCTCTGACCCAGAACCTCGGGATGGCAAGTTCCCTCTTCTGCGGGAAGATTCCCCCAACGAAGTGATGTTTCCACCCCGAGAACCCGGCCAGCGGACGGGCGCGGCGTCAGCCGGCGTGAGCGAGCTCGCGCTGCAGGAGGGAGCGCTTGACGTCGACGCCCCACGCGAATCCGCCGAGCGTGCCGTCCGAGCGCAGCACCCGGTGGCACGGCACGAAGAGCGCAGGCGCGTTGCTGGCGCAGATGCTGGCGGCCGCACGCACGGCCGTCGGCCGGCCGAGAGCCGTCGCGAACTCCGTGTAGGTGAGCGGATGCCCGGCCTCGATGGCCCGCAGACCGAGCCATCCCTGCATCCGGAACGTCGCGCCGAACTGGGCGACCAGCACGTCGTCGATGACGCGGAGATCACCGTCGTAGTACGCACGCACGGCATCGGATGCGCCAGCAGCGCGACCCCGCGCGATGGCGGTCGGCCTGGCCTGCGCCGTGATGCGTTCCAGGACACGCTGCTCGTCGTCGCTCCATCCGGAGGAGAGCACCGCACCGTCACTGTCGCGGGCGATGATCGTGAACGGCCCGTCCGGGGTGTCGAGCGTCTCGATGACGGCCCGAGCTTCACTGCTGGTCTGCGCGCTCATGCTGGTGTCTCCGTGGTGGTGGTGGGCGATGTCTGCTGGGTGGCGTTGGTCTTGATGCCGGGTCGTGACCTGGGCGGGGCAGCTCCCCAGAGATGGAGGGACAGGTAGCTTCGCCAGGGTCTGAACTGCTCCGCGACGGCTGTGAGGGGTCTCGGCTCTGGCGGGAGCCCGAGCGCTCGCGCTCCGCTTCGCAGGGCGACGTCTCCCGTGAGCAGCACATCCGGGTTGCCCAGCACCCGCATGCTCACGTAGCCGGCCGTCCAGTCGCCGATGCCCTTGAACGATGTCAGCGCTTCGTGCTGCTCGGCGATGTCGTCGCCCGGTGAGAGCCTCAGCTGACCGTCCGCGATCGCCTCGGCGACGCGTGTGATGGTCGCCGATCGCGCCCTCGGGCCGGCGAAGGACTCCTCGCCGAGCTCCGCGATGGCCGCTGCGCTCGGGAAGAGGCGGTTCACACCGAGCTCGACCGTGGGTTCCTGGTTGTCGCCGTCCTGCTCGAGCGGGGCGCCCGCCCGCGAAGCGAGGCGACCGAGGGCCGTCCGCGCCGCGGAGACGGTGATCTGCTGACCGATGATGGCGCGAAACAGCATCTCGTCGGGGTCCACGGCCCCGGGCAGGCGGCGGCCCGGACGCAGGCGCACGCGCTCCGCGATCGACGGATGCACGGAGAGCGCTCCGTCGACGGCCGCCGGGTCCGCATCCAGGTCGAAGAGCCGGCGCACACGCGTGACGAGGGCCTGCAGGTCGCTGAGGTCGGTGAGGCGCGCGCGGAGTCGCAGCGACGCGGGCTGCGGGCCGCCCGCGTCCACGCCGAACCATGCGGGGCCTCCCGGGAGGAGGAGGCTGCGCTCGTACCTGTCCTCGGTCGCGACCTCGACCCCGTCGATGGCGCGCTCCCGGAGCCAGGTGAAGACGCCCGCGGCGTCGTACGGCTCCCGATACGCAAGCGACAGCGTCAGTGGGGCGGCTCCGGTGCTGAGCGCCAAGCCAGTGCCGAAGCTCCCGAGGCCGCCGTCCAAGGCTCGCGACCCGGCCGCGGCGGCTCGTCCGCGCGATCGTTCTCGGACGAGGGTCGGCGTCAGCTGGAAGACCTCCTGCACGGTCTCGTTGAACGCTCTGACACTCGCGAAGCCCGCCGCGAAGGCCACTTGAGCGAAGGGCAGGTCCGTCGCGCCGAGGAGCGTTGCCGCCGTGCGTGCCCGCTGTGCGCGCGCAAGCGCAAGCGGACCGGCGCCGAGCTCAGCGGTGAGCACCCTCGCGAGGTGCCTGGACGAGTAGCCGAGTCGGGCGGCGAGGCCAGGGACCCCCTCACGTTCCACGACCCCATCGCTGATGAGCCGCATGGCCCTGCCGGCGACGTCGCTGCGGAGGTTCCAGGCTGGGTCACCGGGTGCCGCATCCGGCAGGCAGCGCTTGCAGGCCCGGTATCCGGCCTCGTGGGCCGCGGCGCTTGTCGGATAGAACGTGACGTTCTCTCGCTTGGGTGTCCGGGCGGGGCAGCTCGGCCTGCAGTAGATGCCGGTCGACCCGACCGCGGTGATGAACTGCCCGTCGAAGCGTCGATCCTTGGCGAGGATCGCGCGGTAACGCTCGTCGCCGGTGAGGGTGATGCTTGCCATGCGACGAGTCTGGCAGGTTCACCCCGCCACAGCTCGCGGAAATCGGACACGACGGTTGCGTGATTCCAGCCCCGCGGCTCCTGCTGGGCGTCGAACGGCAGCGAGCTCCTGAGCTCTGTCACGCCGCCGAGACCCGAAGCCGGGTCAGGCGATGAGCAGCCCAGCTGCGACGAGCCTCGGCTTGAGGAGCTCGACGAACTTCTCCGGCGTGGCTGCGGCGACGAGCTCGCCGAGCACCGCGTCGTTGTCGAACGTCTTCGCCAACGCAGCGATGAGCTTGAGGTGCTCCGACGCGTTGGTCGCCGTCATGCCGACGACGATGCGTACGGGATCGTAGCGAGCATGGCCGAAGCCGACGCCTTCCGGGTAGGTGATGACGGCGAGACCGTTCTCGATCGTCTCCTCACCGGGACGCGCATGCACGAGAGCGACGCCCGGGCCGACGACGACATACGGCCCGAAGCGTTCGATGACGCGAACCATGTTGCTGGTGTAGCCGCGCTTTGCGAAGCCGCGCTCGGCGAGCAGCTCGCCCATCTGGCCGACCGCCTGCCGCCAGTCGAGCGCCTGCTCGGCGAGGCGCACGCTGCTTGCATCGAACTGAAGCTCAGGTGTGGCCTGCGCGTTCATGCTCCTGCCTCGTCGAACCCTTCGCTCACGATCTCAGCCAGCTCTTCCCGGTCTTCGATCGGCAGGAACGCGCCCTCGGCGGCGTTCAGCTGGAACGTCTCCAGGTCGGCGAGGTCGTAGTCGAAGGCGTCAGCGAGCAGCGTCAGCTCTCGGGAGATGCTCGTCGCGCTCATGAGGCGGTTGTCGGTGTTGACGGTGACGGTGAAGCCGAGCTGGTAGAGCAGATCGAAGGGGTGGTCTTCGATGGCGTCTCCCCAGGCGGCGATGGCGCCGGTCTGCAGGTTCGAGGATGGGCTGAGCTCGAGCGGGATGCGGCGGTCGCGCACCCACTGCGCCAGCCGGCCGAGCGACACGTAGGTGCCGTCGTCGTCTTCGCCCTCGAGGTCGATGTCTTCTGCGATGCGCACGCCGTGGCCGAGGCGCAGCGCGTGGGCGTCGAAGAGGGCGCTCTCGATGGAGTCGAGGCCTGCAGCTTCTCCGGCGTGGACCGTGGCGGGGAACCGTTCCGACATGAGGTAGTCGAAGGCTTCCTGGAGGTTCGTGGGCGGGAACCCGTCCTCCGGGCCGGCGATGTCGAAGCCGACGACGCCTGCCTCGCGGTGGCGCACGGCGAGCTTCGCGATCTCGAGTCCGTTGCCAGTGTGGCGCATGGCGCTCACGAGCTGGCCGACGCGGATGCGCTTGCCGTGGGATCGGACGTCGTCGATGCCTTCGTCGATGCCGGCCTGGACCGCGTTCACGGCGTCGTCGAGGCTCAGGCCACGCTTGAGGTGCTGCTCCGGCGCCCAGCGGACTTCGCCGTAGACGACCCCGTCGGCGCCGAGGTCGTTGACGAAGTCGCGGGCAACGCGCCGCAGACCGTGTGTGGTCTGCATGACGGCCGTTGTGACGTCGAAGGTCTTGAGGTACTCGACGAGCGAGCCGGAGTCGGACTGGTCGGAGAACCAGTTCGACAGTTCGGGTGCGCTCGTCGCGGGGAGTTCCAGACCGATTTCGTCGGCGAGCTCGATGATGGTCTGCGCTCGCAGTCCACCGTCGAGGTGGTCATGCAGCGAGACCTTCGGCAGCGCTCGGATGCTGGTGCCGTCTCGTAGCGTGAAATCGCCCTCGTCGTATGGCGCGGAGCTCTGCACAGACACGGTGTTCCCCTTCGAATGTGGCCGCGAACCAACAAGTGCGGCCGTCCAGAGCCCTGATTCTATCTGGCGGAGACAACCGACGCGCGAGGCGGCGCGGCGGTGTGGAGAAGGTTTCCCTTCTCGACACCGCCCGCCTGCGCTATTCGGCCCCGATGCGTCCCGCGATGAGCGGGCCGCCGGTGAGAGCCTCCGACCCGGCGTCCCCGACCTCGTACGCACCCTCGAGCGCCTCGAGCGCACGCGGGAAGCGAGCGGCGTCCTCGGCAGAGAGCGTGAAGAGCACATCGCCCTTCTTGACTGTGTCGCCCGGCTTCACAGCCAGGTCGATCCCAGCCGCGTGGATGACCGGATCCTGCTTGCGTGCACGCCCCGCTCCGAGTCGCCACGCGGCGATGCCGAAGGGCAGCGCCTCCTGGCGGGTGAGCACGCCGTCGCGGTCTGCCCGGACCTCGTGCGTCTCGTTCGCCACGGGCAGCGCGCCGTCTGGGTCGCCGTCCTGCGCAGCGACCCAGCGCCGCCACACGTCCATCGCTGCGCCGTTCTTCAGCGCACCTTCGACGTCGGCGTCCGGCTTGCCCGCCAGACGGAGCATCTCGCGGGCGAGTTCAACAGTGAGCTCGACGACATCGGCGGGACCCCCGCCCGCGAGCACCTCGACCGATTCGCGAACCTCGTTGGCGTTGCCGATCGCGAGCCCGAGCGGGACATTCATGTTCGTGAGCAGCGCCGACGTGCGCACGCCGGCGTCTTCGCCGAGCGCCACCATGGTCTCGGCGAGGGCGCGGGAGCGCTCGATGTCGCCCATGAAGGATCCGGAGCCGAACTTCACGTCGAGCACGAGCGAGTCGGTGCCCTCCGCGATCTTCTTCGACATGATGCTCGATGCGATGAGCGGGATGCACTCGACCGTGCCGGTGATGTCGCGGAGGGCGTACAGCTTCTTGTCGGCGGGGGCCAGGCCGGCGCCAGCTGCGCAGATGACGCCGCCGATCTCCTGGAGGAGCCGGAACATCTCCTCGTTGCTGAGGTCGGCCCGCCAGCCGGGGATGGCCTCCAGCTTGTCGAGGGTTCCCCCCGTGTGGCCGAGTCCGCGGCCGGAGAGCTGCGGCACCGCCACGCCGAAGGAGGCGACGAGCGGCATGAGCGGAAGCGTGATCTTGTCGCCGACGCCCCCGGTGGAGTGCTTGTCGACTGTGACCTTGCCGAGCCCGTCGAAGTTCATCCGCTCACCGGATGCGATCATCGCGAGGGTCATGTCGCGGATCTCGGTGCGCTCCATGCCGTTGAGGAAGATCGCCATGGCCATCGCTGCCATCTGCTCGTCGCCCACGAAGCCGTTCGCGTAGCGCGAGATGAGCCAGTCGATCTCCGGCGTCGACAGGGATCGCCCGTCGCGCTTCGCCTTGATGAGGTCGACGGCGTCGAACGCCTCGATTGCGGAGAGTGCGGGGGTGGAGCTCATGCGATCCCTTCGAGATCTCTGGGGCCGAACGCATCCGGCAGTACCTGGTCGATGGTGCGGATGCCCGAGACGGTGTCGAGGAGCATCCCGGGGGCTGAGAACTCGTACAGCAGCTGACGGCAGCGGCCGCACGGCATGATGATGTCGCCGGCGCCGTTGCAGCAGGAGAACGCGACGAGCTTGCCACCGCCGCTCGCTTGGAGCGCGGACACCAGCCCGCACTCGGCGCACAGGCCGACTCCGTAGCTGGCGTTCTCGACGTTGCAGCCGACGACGATGCGTCCGTCGTCGACGAGCGCGGCGGCGCCGACCGAGTAGTTCGAGTACGGCGCGTAGGCCTTCGCCATGATGTCGCGTGCTGCCTGGCGCAGGGCTTCCCAGTCGGGTGCGAGCACTTCGGTATCTGGTGTTGTCATCGCTATGCCTTCACGTAGGGTTTGCCCGCCGCGGCAGGTCCTCGTGACTGGCCGACGAACCCGGCCACGGCGAGGATGGTGACGATGTAGGGAATCATCGCCATGAACTCGGGTGGGATGTTCGCGCCGACCTGGCTCACGAGCGTCTTCAGGTTCGAGGCGAAGCCGAAGAGCAGCGCCGCGAGGGTCGCGTAGACGGGGTGCCAGCGCCCGAAGATCAGTGCGGCGAGGGCGATGTAGCCCTGTCCGCTTGTCATCTCCTGGCTGAACGAGCCGACGCTGCCGAGCGTGAAGAAGCTTCCGCCGGCGCCGGCGATGGCGCCCGAGAGCAGGACGTTCCAGAACCGCGTCTTGTTGACCTTGATGCCAACCGTGTCGGCAGCCTTCGGGTGCTCTCCGACGGCACGGAGGCGCAGGCCCCATCGGGTCTTGAAGAGCGCGAAGGTGAGCGCGGGAACCGTGAGGAACATGAGGTACACGATGAACGTGTTGTCGAAGAGCAGCGGCCCGATGACGGGGATGTCGCTCAGCAGTGGGATCGCGAAGCGCGGGTACTTCTCGTTCTGCGCGATCGTGTTGAGGAACCCGCTGTCGCGGGTCATGACACCCGAGTAGAGGAAGTTCGTCAGGCCGATCACCAGCATGTTGATGACCACGCCGACGACCACCTGCTCGACGAGGTAGCGGATCGAGAAGACCGCGAGGATGAGCGAGACGAGCATGCCCGCGAGGATCGCTGCGAGGAGGCCGAGGAACGGGTTGCCCGTCATGGAGCCGATGAGCGCCGAGGTGAACGCACCGGCGAGGAGCTGGCCCTCGATGGCGATGTTCACCACACCGACGCGCTCTGAGACGAGTCCCGCCATGGATCCGAAGATCAGCGGGGTCGAGATGGCGAGCGTTCCGGTGAGGAGCCAGGTGAGCGGGACGTTGGCGTTGGCGCCGATGAAGACGATGAGCGCCCACACCCAGAGGATGCCGAAGACGACCATGACCCACATGGGCAGCTTCTCGCCCGCCGCTGTGCGGAGGAAGGCGACGACGGTGATTCCCGCGAGGATCACGCCGATGATGAGGTTCGTCATCATGGTCGGCAGGACCAGGGGGGCGAACTTGATGGGGACGCCATCCGAGTTCAGGTCGATCGTGCTCGAGGCTCCTGCAGGTGCGAGCAGCCCGAAGACGATGAGGACGAGCGCGCTGAAGAACGCGTACGCGATCGGCGCCTTCCAGCTGCGGGTCGAGCGGACCTCGGCCTTGGTGCTTGCCCCTACCGGGATCTGCTCCTCGGTGCTCGGCGTCACTGCGGTCATGCGTTCACCTCGTTCTTCTTGCCGTTGCTGCCCTTGTCGCTGCTGTCTCCCCGGCCCTCGCGCGACGCGCGGATGCGGTCGAGGAGGCGGATGCCGGACGGCCGCGGGAGGCGGAAGATCGCCCGGATGAGCGGCGGCGCTGCGATGAAGAGCACGATGAGGCCCTGGATGACGGCGACGATGTCGATGGGGATGCCCTCGACGACCTGCATGGGGAAGGAGCCAGCCTTGAGCGCTCCGAAGAGGAGGCCCGCGAGGATGATGCCGACCGGGTGGCCGGCACCGAGCAGTGCGACGGTGATGGCATCGAAGCCGATACCCGCGTGCACTCCGGGGTCGTAGCCCGCTGTCGCGCGACCGAGCACCTGCGTGGCACCGGCGAGGCCGATGAAGGCGCCGGCGATGGCCATCGTGAGGAAGGTGATGAAGGCGACGTTGATGCCAGCCGTTCGTGCGGCGCTCGGGTTGAGGCCGACCGCGCGCACCTTGAAGCCGACCGTGGTGCGCTCCATGATCCACCAGTAGACGAATGCGGCGGCGATGGCGAGGATGAAGCCCCAGTCGGCGGCACCGACGAGATCCGGCAGCTGCGCGGACTCGACGATGGGCTTGGCCTTGGCGTTGCCGCCAGCACCCTCAGCCTGGAAGACCGGGGTCTTCAGCAGGTACGTGATGCCCCAGAAGGCAATCCAGTTGAGCATGATCGTGACGATCACCTCGTGGGCGCCGGTCTGTGCCTTCAGCCAGCCAGCGATGCCGGCCCAGAGCGACCCGCCGACGATGCCGGCGAATGCCGCCACGAGAACGTGCACGACGAACGGCAGCTGCAGGCTCGCGCCGATGAAGCCGGTGAAGAGCGCCGCGATGAGGATCTGGCCCTGACCACCGATGTTGAAGAGGCCGGCGCGGAACGCGAACGCGACGCCGAGGCCAGCCGTGATGAGCGGGGTCGCCCACATGAGCGTGTTGGTCAGCGGCACGAAGCCGTTGCGGGGCGAGTAGATCGCGCCTTCCCACAGCGCGCGGAACGCGCCGGCGATGACGCCGCCCGCCGCCGCGAAGAGGTCCATCGGCCGCGAGAAGAAGTAGCCGGTGGTCTCGAGCACGTCATCGCTCGTGAAGACGACGAGGAGCGAGCCGATGAGGAGCGCGAGCACGATCGCGAGGATCGAGCGCAGCGGCCCTCCGCCGAGGATGTCGCGCCAGAGGCCGTGCCACGGCGACTGCTCGCTCGCGGCGGCCGGCACCTGGGTGCCGGGTGGCGGCGGGGTCTCCGCCGTCACGTTCTGCAGCTGGCTCATACCTCTACCCCCGCCATCATCTGGCCGAGCACGTCTCGCGACGTCTCCGGTCCAACGATTCCCATGCTCTTGCCCTGGTACATGACCATGATCCGATCTGCCAGCTGGACTACTTCGTCGAGCTCCGTCGACACGATGATGACCGGGATGCCCGAGTCGCGGACGCGCACGATCTGCTCGTGCACGAACTCGATCGACCCGACGTCGAGACCTCGCGTCGGCTGCGAGGCGATGAACATCCGCAGGTCGCGGCCGAGCTCGCGCGCGAGGACGACCTTCTGCTGGTTTCCGCCGGAGAGGCGACCCACGGCCGTCTCGATAGACGGCGCCCTGACGTCGAAGTCCTTGACGTTCTTCTCCGCGAAGGCGGTGATCTCCCGCAGGTTGAGCGCGATGCCGTTCGAGAATGGCGGGCGGTCCGCGCGGTCGAGCACGAGGTTCTCCGCGATCGTGAAGTCGCCGACGATGCCGTCTTCGGTGCGGTCTTCCGGCACGAAGCCGAGTCCAGCATCCAGCGTCTTCTTGACCGACTGCCCGATGAGCTCGTTGCCGTCGAGGCTGATCGAGCCGAGCGCCTTCTTGTGGAGGCCGAGGATGGCCTCCGTCAGCTCGGTCTGCCCGTTGCCCTGCACGCCGGCGATCACGAGGATCTCGCCCTCGCGCACCTCGAAGCTCAGCTCGTCGACCTGCTTGGCGCCGACTTCGTCGAAGACCGTCAGCTCGGAGACGACGAACGTCGTCTCCCCCAGCTTCGGGGCCTCCTTGTCGACGTCGAGGTCGACCGCTCGGCCCACCATCTTCGCCGCGATCTCTTCGTTGGACTCGCTCGGGAGCGCCGTGCCGACGACCTTGCCTCGCCGGATGACCGTGATGCGGTCCGCCACCTTGCGGACCTCTCGCAGCTTGTGCGTGATGAAGACGATGGAGGTGCCGGCCTTGCGCAGCTGATCCATGATGACGATGAGCTCGTCGGTCTCCTGGGGCGTGAGCACGGCGGTGGGCTCGTCCAGGACCAGGATCTTCGCGTCGCGCGAGAGGGCCTTGATGATCTCGACGCGCTGCTGCGCGCCGACGGGCAGGTGCTCGACCAGCGCATCGGGGTCGATGTTGAAGCCGAACTGCGCCGACAGGTCGCGCACCTTCTGGCGCGCGCTGTCGATGTCGAGCACGCCGAGCCCACTGGCCGGCTCGTGCCCGAGCATGAGGTTCTCCGCCACGGTGAAGACGGGGATGAGCATGAAGTGCTGGTGGACCATTCCGATGCCGGCGGCCATGGCATCGCCAGGACCGGAGAAGTGCCGGACGTCGTCGTCCAGCAGGATCTCGCCCTCATCGGCCTGGTAGAGACCGTAGAGCACGTTCATCAGGGTCGATTTGCCAGCACCGTTCTCGCCGAGGAGCGCATGGATCTCGCCCTCCTCGATCGTGAGGTTGATGTTGTCGTTGGCCGTGAAGGCACCAAATCGCTTGGTGATGCCTCGAAGCTCGAGTTTCATAGCGGTCCACTTCGCTGTGCAGTAGTGCGGAATACGGCCTGGTGGGCCGGTGATACGCGAGCCGGTCGCGGTGGTGACCGCCGCCAGCTCGAGATGCATGCGTAGGCATGCTACGGGGCCGCCGCGAGTTTGCGCGACGGCCCCGCATCATGTTGTGCCCAGACGTCAATCTGGACGGCAGAGGATCAGACCTTGGGTGAGGAAGGCGACAGTTCTGGGTACTTGCCGTCGATGACTTCCTGCTTCAGGGTGTCGATCTCGTCGAGCGTGCCGGAGGGCAGCTCCGACTCGAAGGCGCCGAAGCCGGAGAGGCCGACGCCCTCGTTCTCGAGGACACCCGTGTAGGTGGTGCCACCCTCGAACGTGCCGTCGACGCTCTGGGAGATCGCGTCGAGAACCGTGACGTCGAGGCCCTTCATGATCGACACGAGGATGATGTCCGCGTACTGCTCGTCTGCGACCGCGAGGTCGGAGTCGACGCCGAGGATGACGGCGTCCTGGCCGCCTTCGCGGATCGCCTCAGCTGCACCCTGGTAGAGGGGTCCGCCGACGGGGAGGATGACGTCTGCACCCTGGCTGAGGAAGCCGGTGGAGATCTCCTTGGCGCGGGAGACGTTCGTGAAGTCGTCCACGAACGAGCCCTGCTGCGAGTCGACGTCCCAGCCGATGACCTTGACGTCCTTGCCCTTGACCTCGTTGAAGTGCTTGACGCCGTTGGCGAAGCCGTCCATGAAGATCGTGACGGTCGGGATGGCGGCGCCGCCGTAGGTGGCGACGGTGCCCGTCTTGGAGTACGCAGCTGAGGCGTAGCCCGCCAGGAACGCGGCCTGGGCCGTGTCGTAGTTGAGCTCGAGCACGTTGGCGATGCCGAGGCCCTCGACGTCGACGATCGCGAAGTCGACATCTGGGTTCGCCTCGGCCGCTGCGGCCGTCGCGTCTGCCAGCTTGAAGCCGACGGGAACGATGATCTTGCAGCCCTGGTCGACCATGGTCGTCAGGTTCGCCGCGTAGTCGTCCGGTGTTGCCGACTCCGCCTCGAGCACGTTGACTCCGAGCTCGGACTCCGCGTTCTCGAGCCCCGTGTGCGCAAGCTGGTTGAAGGAGCGGTCGTCGAACCCGCCCTCGTCAGACACCATGCACGCGGTGAAGTCGGATGCGCCTTCAGCGGCCCCATCGCCTGCTTCTGGCGCGGGGGCACAACCGGCGAGCACGAGGGCTGCAACGCCCACCGTGCCAAGTGCAGCGAAACGCTGCTTCGAAGAGATAGCCACTCTCGATCCTCCTGAGTTGGATGTCCGTCGGGCCGCAGAACGCGAACACGACGAAGCTGGTGATTGCCCGAGCATAGCCGTAGCGCTGCGTCACAATTCGGCCGAAATCGGAATCGAAACCCGACCGTTGCACAGTTACGAGCGTGTTTCTCGGCGCGTCGCCCGGCGATGCTCACGACACCGGAGCGTCGCAGGCCGATCGGTCGGTGCGGAGCCGTGGATGCCCGCTCCAGCCCTCGGTCAGTTCGCTCCCGTCGGCGATGACGGCGACTCGACGACGATCTCGCCGGAGATGATCTTCGCCTTGAGCGCCTCGACCTCCATCTTCAGCTCGGCGGGGATCTTCGCGTCCCAGTCGTGGAAGGAGGACAGTCCGACGCCGTCGTTCTCGAGCGTGCCGACGTTGTTGCCGGCCTCGAAGGTCCCGGAGATGTCGGAACCGATGACGCCGAGGATGGCCGGTTCCATCCGCTTCTCGACCGTCGTGACCAGGAGCGGCCGGTACTCCTCGCCCAGGAGCTCGTACCCGTCGGAGTCGACCCAGATGATGCCAACGTCGCCCGCGGCCAGCGCCGCTGCCGCTGCGCCCTCACCCGCCTGAGCCGCGACGGGCATGATGATGTCGGCGCCCTGCGAGATGAGCCCCTGCGCCGTGGTCTGCGCGGCGTTCGTGTTGGTGAAGTCGTCGGTGAAGGATCCCTGCTGCGTCTGCGGGTCCCAGCCGACGACCCGCACGGACGCGCCCTTCGTCGTGTTGTACTGCTCGACCCCGGCGGCGAAGCCGTCCATAAAGACCGTCACGGGAGGCTGGTTGCCGCCGCCGAACGTTCCGACGACTCCGGTCTCGCTGACTCCCGCCGCCAGGTAGCCCGCGAGGAAGGCGGCCTGGGCCGTGTCGTGCACGATGGACGCGACGTTCGGACCGTCGACGACCTCGTCGACGATCGAGTACGTGATGTCCGGGTTCGCCTCCGCGGAAGCGCGGGTCGCGTCGGCCAGCTCCCAGCCGACCGTGACGATGTAGTCGCAGCCCTCGCCGACCATGGTCTCGAGGTTCGTCTCGTAGTCAGCCTGCGACTGCGAGACCGTCTCGCGCATGTCGACGCCGTACTCCGCCTGGGCCGCCTCGAGCGACTCGAAGACGGCCTGGTTGAACGAGCGGTCCTGGATGTTGCCGCTGTTCGCGACCATGCACGCCAGGTAGTCGCTGCCCGCAGCCGCCGTGCCAGTCGATCCGGGCGCCTCTGGAGGTGCCTGGCAGGCCGTGAGAGCGAGGGTTGCGACGGCGAGCGCACCGATGGCGCCTGGAATGCGAGAGCGTGACATGCCGGAAGAGTAGTGGGACCCGGGCGCAGACCGCTACGCGCGTGCACGGATCGTTGTGACCGTGCACGCGCGCGGAGGACTGGGAGGCGACCTAGAGGACTTCCGGTCGCTTCGACGCCTTGATCTCGGCGACCAGCTGCTTGACCTTCTGCGCGTTCGCCGCGGTTGTGACGAGCAGCGCATCCGGGGTGTCGACCACGACGATGTCCTTGATGCCGGCGATCGCGACGACGCGGTCGGTGTGATTGATGATGAGGCCGGAGCCGTCGACGACGACGACGTTGCTCTCGTTGCCGTGCACGGTCACGCCGTTGCCGTTGGTGCTCTTGCGGAGCCGGCTCACGGCCGCGAAGTCTCCCACGTCGTCCCACTGGAAGTAGCCGGGGATGACGGCCAGCTCGCCGCGGGCGGCCGCCGGCTCGGCGACGGTGTAGTCGATGGCGATCTTCTCGAGGTTCGGCCAGACGCGAGCGGTGACCTCCGCCTGCTGATCGGTGCCCCAGGCATCCGCGATCTCGTTGATGCCGGCGGCCAGGGTCGGGTTCGACTCAGCCAGCGCCTCCATGAGCCGGTCGACGCGGGCGAAGAACATGCCCGCATTCCAGAGGTACTCCCCGGAGGCGAGGTAGCGGCGAGCGGTCGCCTCCTTGGGCTTCTCGACGAACGCGTCGACCTTCCGCGCACTCGGGGCGGCGGGGATCTTCAGCGGCTTGCCCGCTCGGATGTAGCCGAACGCGGTGGACGGCTCGATGGGCTGGATGCCGATCGTGACGATGGCACCGGCGTCTGCTGCCTCGACGGCCTCGCGCACTGCCGCTGCGAAGCGGTCGGTCGCACCGATGAGGTGGTCGGCGGCGAACGAGCCGATGATGGCGTCGGGCACACGCCGCTGCAGGATGGCCGCGGCGAGGCCGATGGCCGCCGTCGACTCGCGCCCTTCGCTCTCGAGGACGATGTTCTCCTCGATGAGCTCTGGGAGCTGCGCGCGCACCTCCTTGGCGTGCGCCTCTCCCGTCACCACGAGGAGCCGGTCCTCCGCGCACAGCGGCGCGAGGCGGTCCCAGGTCGCCCGCAGGAGGGTCGAGCCGTTCCCGACGACGTCGTGGAGGAATTTCGGGGCTTCGGCCCGCGAGAGGGGCCACAGTCGGGAGCCGACGCCTCCCGCTGGAATCACGCCATAGAACCGATCGATCGCATCTGCCATGCGCAACACCCTAGGGGAACACTGTCACGCGCTGGTTTCGGCAGGACGAAGCTGTGGAGAAGACGTCGTTCCGGCGTCGCCGCGAGTTCACCTCCGTGCCACTCCCAGCACCTACGTTCGCCCTATGCGCATCGCGGTCGTCACCGAGAGCTTCCTCCCCACCGTCAACGGCGTGACGAACAGCGTCTGCAAGGTGCTCGACCACCTCGCGCTGCGCGGACACGAGGCCATCGTCATCACCCCAGCCGCCGGCTCGCCGAAGGACTACAAGGGGTTCCGCGTCGTCGAGGTGCCGGCTCTCGACTACCGACAGTTCCCCGTCGGCCTCCCCTCCCCGAGGGTCGATCGACTCCTCGCCGAGTTCGCGCCAGACATCGTGCACGCGGCGAGCCCGCTCTTCCTTGGCTCGCAGGCGATCGCGGCCGCGAAGCGACGCGGCATCCCGAGCGTGGCCGTCTTCCAGACCGACGTCGCGGGGTACACGAAGCGCAACAAGCTGAGCGCCATGGAGGGCTTCGCCTGGTGGTTCATCCGCTGGCTGCACAACAACGCGGACCTGACGCTGGCGCCGTCCAGTGCTGCGCTCGGCGACCTGCGGCGCGCCAAGATCACGAACGCCACCCGCTGGGGCCGAGGGGTCGACCTCGAGACCTACCATCCGCGCAACAAGCACGAGCAGAGCGTGCGCAGTAGTCGCAAGCGCCTGGGCGCCGACTCGCGCACCATCATCGGCTACGTGGGCAGGCTCGCGCCCGAGAAGCAGGTCGAGCGCCTCGCCTCGCTCAGGGGGCTCGACGACGTGCAGCTGGTCGTCGTCGGCGATGGGCCGTCGGAGCCGAGCATCCGGAAGGCCCTCAAGGGGGTCCCAGTGCATTTCGCCGGGCGACTCGGCGGCCAAGACCTGGCCATGGCATACGCGAGCTTCGATGTCTTCGTGCACACGGGCACGGAGGAGACCTTCGGGCAGACGATCCAGGAGGCCCACGCCAGTGGCCTGCCCGTCGTCGCCCCCTACGCGGGCGGGCCCATCGACCTCATCGAGCACGGCGTCGACGGATTCCACTTCGATCCCGACCGAGCAGGCGACCTCGATCTGCGGGTCATGCTCGAGAAGCTCGTCGAGGCTCCCGAGCTGCGTGCCAGGATGGGTGAGGCTGGTCGCCGCCGAGTGCTCTCGCGCTCGTGGGAGAGCGTCTGCGACGAACTGCTCGGCCACTACGCCGACGTGTTGGCGGGGGCGCGCCGCCCCGTCACGCTGCCGCTCGCCTGAACGGCCCGGTCCATGCCTCAGCCTCGCGCAGACAACGCCGCCAAGGAAGGTTAACCTTGCCAGCCGGAAACGGCGGGAGGCGTAGTCTAGGCGGGTATCAACATGCCCAACGCAGTGTAGTTGGGAGCTGCCGCTCAGTCTTCACCTTCTCGGCGCAAGAGTCCTGAGCGGAAGAACGCAACGCGACAGAAGGGCAATCCCGTGTCAGCCGTACAGACACCAGCTCCGGCGGGCTCGACAGCCCCGAAGAACACAGCGAAGAAGCCGCGACGCGGCGGCACGCTGTACCGGGGGAACGAGGGCATGTGGTCCTGGGTCCTCCACCGCATCACCGGCGTCTCCATCTTCTTCTTCCTCATTGTGCACGTGCTCGACACGTCGCTCGTGCGGGTCAGCCCTGAGGCCTACAACGCGGCCATCCACACCTACCAGACGCCCATCATGGGCATCGGCGAGGTCGGACTCGTGGCAGCCATCTGCTACCACGCGTTCAACGGAATCCGCATCATCCTCATCGACTTCCTGCCCGGCGGCGCGAAGTACCAGAAGCTCATGTTCTGGATCGTCATCGGCCTCTGCGTCGTCACGATGATCGGCTTCACGCCCCGCCACCTCATCAACGTGTTCAGCCACTAGGAGGGAGCTGCCATGACTATCGAAACCATCGAGTACCCCCGTTCAGCAGCTGCCGCCAAGAACAGCACCAACTGGGAGCGAATCGGCTGGGCGTTCATGCGCGTCTCCGGCGTGCTGCTCGTCATCCTCATCTTCGGCCACCTCTTCACGAACCTCATGGTCGGACAGGGCGTCGCCGCCATCGACTTCGCGTTCGTCGCCGGCAAGATGGCAGACCCCTTCTGGGTGGTCTGGGACACGCTCATGCTGGTCCTCGCGTTCATCCACGGCGCCAACGGCATGCGCACGATCATCAACGACTACGTGTCGAAGGCGAGCACGCGTCGCGCACTGCAGGTCACGCTGTTCCTCGTCACGACGGTGCTCATCGTCCTCGGCCTCCTCGTGATCTACACGTTCGACCCGTGCCCCGCGAACGGCGCAGCCGAGAACCTGCCGAGCTTCTGCCCGGCCTAGCCGACCCCGCTCGGCCACACGACTTCCACCACCTCAGAAAGAAGAGCCACAGACATATGGCAGAGAAGCTCGCTCCGACGCGCACCGTCGACGGCGTCCACTACCACCAGCACGAGATCGTCATCGTGGGCGCTGGCGGCGCCGGGATGCGCGCGGCCATCGAGGCCGCGCAGGGCGCTGACACGGCTGTCGTCACGAAGCTCTACCCGACTCGCTCGCACACCGGTGCGGCACAGGGAGGCATGGCGGCGGCTCTCGCGAACGTCGAGGACGACAACTGGGAGTGGCACACGTACGACACCGTCAAGGGCGGCGACTACATCGTCGACCAGGACTCTGCGGAGATCCTCGCGAAGGAGGCCATCGAGGCGGTCATCGACCTCGAGAACATGGGCCTGCCCTTCAACCGCACGCCGGAGGGCAAGATCGACCAGCGTCGCTTCGGTGGCCACACGCGCGACCACGGCAAGGCGCCGGTTCGCCGCGCCTGCTACGCGGCTGACCGCACAGGTCACATGATCCTCCAGACGCTGTACCAGAACTGCGTCAAGCACAACGTCAAGTTCTTCAACGAGTTCTACGCGCTCGACATCGTGATGACCGAGGTCGACGGCCAGGAGGTCCCCGCGGCCATCGTCGCGCTGGAGCTCAAGACGGGCGAGCTGCACGTCTTCCAGGGCAAGGCCTTCATCTTCGCGACGGGCGGCTTCGGCAAGGTCTTCAAGACGACCTCGAACGCGCACACCCTCACGGGTGACGGCATGGGCATCGTCTGGCGCCGTGGCCTCCCCCTCGAGGACATGGAGTTCTACCAGTTCCACCCCACCGGACTGGCCGGCCTCGGCATCCTCCTCACCGAGGGCGCGCGCGGCGAGGGCGCCATCCTCCGCAACGCCTCGGGCGAGCGCTTCATGGAGCGTTACGCACCGACCATCAAGGACCTCGCGCCCCGCGACATCGTGGCTCGCTCCATGGTGCAGGAAGTGCTCGACGGCCGCGGCGCCGGCCCGCACAAGGACTACGTGTACCTCGACTGCACCCACCTCGGTGCTGAGGTGCTCGAGACGAAGCTGCCCGACATCACCGAGTTCGCGCGCACCTACCTCGGCGTCGACCCCGTCACCGAGCCGGTGCCCGTGTACCCCACCGCGCACTACGCGATGGGCGGCATCCCGACGAACAACGCCGGAGAGGTGCTCTCCGACAACGAGACCGTCATCCCCGGCCTCTACGCGGCCGGCGAGTGCGCCTGCGTCTCGGTGCACGGCTCGAACCGTCTCGGCACCAACTCGCTGCTCGACATCAACGTCTTCGGAAAGCGCAGCGGCCGCAACGCCGTCGAGTACGTCAAGACCGCCGAGTTCGCTCCCCTGCCCGACGACGCAGCGGCGTTCGTCAAGGGCATGGTCGACGACCTGCAGGCATCGACCGGCACCGAGTCGGTTGCCGGCCTGCGTCGTGAGCTGCAGGAGACGATGGACAAGAACGCCCAGGTCTTCCGCACCTCGGAGACGCTGACCGAGGCGACGAAGGTCATCCACTCCCTCCGCGAGCGGTACACCGAGATCTCGGTCTTCGACAAGGGCAAGCGCTACAACACGGAGCTGCTCGAGGGCATCGAGCTCGGCTTCCTGCTCGACCTCGCCGAGGTGCTCGTGTACTGCGCCCTCAACCGCGAGGAGAGCCGCGGCGGCCACATGCGCGACGACTTCCCGAAGCGCGACGACGTCAACTGGATGCACCACACCATGGCGTACCTGACGGGCGACCGGAAGTCTCCCGACCCCGCAGACCACATCCGTCTCGACAAGAAGCCCGTGCGCGTGACGCGCTACGAGCCGACCGAGCGCAAGTACTAGGAAGGGCTTCACAGAATGACTGCTGCAACGACTGAAGCACCCGAGGCGCCCATCGAGGCTCCCAAGCCGTTCACGGTGACGCTCAACGTACGCCGCTACAGCCCTGAGACGGACACCGAGCCGTACTGGGAGGCGTTCGATGTCGAGATGTACCCGACCGACCGCATCCTCGACGCCCTGCACCGCATCAAGTGGGACCAGGACGGCTCGCTCGCGTTCCGTCGCTCCTGCGCACACGGCATCTGCGGCTCCGATGCGATGCGCATCAACGGCCGCAACCGCCTCGCGTGCAAGACGCTGGTCAAGGACCTCGACATCTCGAAGCCCATCTACGTCGAGGCCATCAAGGGGCTCCCCCTCGAGAAGGACCTCATCGTCGACATGGAGCCGTTCTTCGAGGCGTACCGCGAGGTGCAGCCCTTCCTGAAGGCTCAGGCTGAGCCGGAGAAGGGCAAGGAGCGCTTCCAGTCGATTGCCGACCGCGAGCGCTTCGACGACACCACCAAGTGCATCCTGTGCGCCGCATGCACCACGTCGTGCCCCGTGTTCTGGACCGACGGCCAGTACTTCGGCCCGGCCGCCATCGTGAACGCGCACCGCTTCATCTTCGACTCCCGTGACGAGGACGCGAAGGTCCGCCTCGACATCCTCAACGACCGCGAGGGAGTCTGGCGCTGCCGCACGACCTTCAACTGCACCGAGGCCTGCCCGCGTGGCATCCAGGTGACGAAGGCGATCGCCGAGGTCAAGCAGGCAATGCTGAAGGGTCGCGTGTAGCCACGACGTCAGCATCAGCGAAAGGGAGCAGCCGAATTCGGCTGCTCCCTTTCTCGCGTCGAGGTGGTGGCCGAGCGCGCGCCCTCCCTGCCGCGGGCACCGCTCGCGCCTAGCCTGCCTCTATGACTACCCCCGGGGCAGCCCATGAGACCAGCGTCGTCAAGGAACGGACGGCTCCGGATGCGCGAGACCCCCGCAAGCCAGACGGGCTGAAGAACGTGGTCGGCCCGGCCTGGCGGTACGTCCTCATGCGCGCTATCCGGGAGTTCCTCCGTGACCGCTGCACGGTACTGGCCGCGGCGCTGACCTTCTACATGCTGCTCGGCCTCTTCCCCGCACTCCTGGCGCTGATGTCGGTCATCGGCCTCTTCGGGCTGACCGACACGGCAGTGTCCTTCATCGACGAGATGTCGACCCACCTCGCCGACCCGACGTTCGCGGAGACGCTGCGCAGCACGGTCCTGCAGCTGGGCGAGTCGCAGGGCGCGGGCACCGCGTTCATCGTCGGTCTGCTCGGCGCTCTGTGGTCGGCGTCGGGGTACGTGAACTGCTTCTCGCACGCCATGAACACGGTGTACGAGATCGACGAGGGCAGGCCGTTCTGGAAGCTGCGCCCGACCATGATGCTGTGGACGGTCGTCCTCTTGCTCCTCATGCTGGTGATCTTCGCCATCCTCGCCCTCTCTGGACCCGTGGCCTCGGCGATCGGGGGCATCATCGGTCTCGGCGACGCGTCGCTCACCGTGTGGAGCTTCGCGAGGTGGCCGATCGTGCTGCTCGTCGTGATCGTGATGATCGCCGTCCTGTTCTACGGCACGCCCAACGTCAAGCTGCCGAAGTTCAAGTGGATGACGCTCGGCGCGTTCATCGCGCTCTTCGTGACGGGTGTCGCGAGCGCCGGCTTCTTCTTCTACGTGGCGAATTTCAGCAGCTACGAGCGCCTCTACGGCAGCGTCGCCGGTGTCATCGTGGGGCTCCTCTGGTTGTGGATCGTGAACCTCGCCCTGCTCTTCGGTGCGCAGTGCGACGCCGAGATCGAGCGTGTCCGGCAGCTGCGGGGCGGCATCGCGGCGGAGCAGAGCATCCAGCTGCCGCCACGTGACACGAAGGCCAGCGCCAAGCGCCTCGAGCAGATCGAGAAGGACATCGTGAAGGGGCGCGAGCTGAGGCATCGCGCAGAATAGTCGCCGCCCTCCTGCGCACCGTGTGCGCGTGCATCGCGATCCAAGTTGGACATACTTGTATAGACATGTATGCTGACCTATGGATTCGGCAAGACCGCCAACATGTACATACTTGAATATGCTTGTATGTACTTGTAGTCACGATCGAGCTGTACGCCACGATGCAAAGGAGCATTCGGTGAAGAAACTGATCAACGCACCCGCGACCGTCCTCGACGAATTCATGCGCGGATTCGCGCGTGCGAACTCGTCGCTCGTCAGCCTGCACACCGATCCCGTGCACTTCTCGAGGGCGGTGCCCGCCTCCTCACCCAAGGTCGGCGTCATCTCTGGCGGCGGTTCCGGTCATGAGCCGCTCGGAGGAGGCTACGTCGGCCCGGGGATGCTCGACGCGGCCGCCCCGGGAGCGTTCTTCAGCTCCCCCACCCCCGACCAGATCCTCGCGGCGACGAGCTCCGCCGATCAGGGCCGCGGTGTCGTCCACCTCGTCCTCAACTACACGGGTGACATCCTCAACTTCGAGGCCGCCGCAGAGCTCGCCGACCTCGAGGGCATCGAGGTCGAGACGGTCGTGCTCGACGACGACGTCGCGGTCGAGGACTCGACCTACACGGCAGGCCGCCGCGGCGTCGCAGGCACGATCGTCACGATGAAGCTGGCCGGGGCCGCAGCCGAACGCGGCGACGACCTCGCCGATGTGGTCCGCATCGCCAAGAAGGCCAACACGAACATGGGCACGATGGGCCTCGCGCTCGAAGCGTGCACCGTCCCCACCGTCGGCAGGCCATCGTTCGATCTCGGACCCAACGAGATCGAGATCGGCATCGGCGTGCACGGTGAGCCCGGGGTTCGACGCGGCGAGATGACGACGGCCGACGAGATCACCGACATCCTCCTCGAGCGTGTGATCAGCGACCTCGAGATCACCTCCGGAGACCGGGTCCTGCTGTTCGTGAACGGCCTTGGCGGGACCCCCCTCTCCGAGCAGTTCATCCTCTTCAACCACGCCGCCGATGTCCTCGACAGCCTCGGGGTGACCATCGAGCGCAGCCTCGTGGGCAACTACTTCACCTCGCTCGAGATGAAGGGCGCATCCATCACCCTCCTGCGCCTCGACGACGAGCTCACCGAGCTGTTCGATGCCCCCGTGCACACGAGCGGATGGCGAGCGGGCGCATGACCGGGACCGACGAGCTCGACACGGGCTGGGCGATCGCCTGGGTGCAGGCTGCGGCAGCCGACGTCATGACGGCTCGCACTGAGCTCATCGAGCTCGACAGGGCCATCGGCGACGGCGACCACGGAGAGAATCTGAGTCGAGGCCTCGCGGCCGCAGCGACCGCCGTGGGTGACGGCACCCCCATCAGTGTCAAGGAGGTGTTCGCCGTCACCGCCAAGACGCTCATGTCGACCGTCGGCGGCGCATCCGGCCCACTGTATGGCTCGGTCTTCATCGGAGCGGCGAAGTGCGCGACGCTCCCACTCGACGGCACTGGCGTCGCGACGATGCTCGAGAGCGCGCTCGAGAGCCTCATGAAACGCGGCAAGGCGCATGCCGGCGAGAAGACGATGGTGGATGCCTGGACCCCGGCGGTCGAGGCGGCGAGGGCGGCCGCCGCCGCCGGAGCGGGTCCGGCGGAGACCCTGTCGGCCGCGGCACGGGCCGCTGCCGCAGGTGCCGTCGCCACGGAGCCACTCATCGCGACGAAGGGGCGTGCCAGCTACCTGGGCGAGCGCTCGCGAGGGCACCGAGACCCCGGCGCCCAGTCCACGGCGATCATCCTCGCGACCGCCGCCAGCACGGCGGCGTCCCGGAGCTGACCGGTGACGGACCAGCTCAGGGCCGTCACCCGTGACCCTCGGAACCCATTCGCTCCACGACCGAACCCAGCGGCCTCACGCGCCGACCCAACCACGTAGGAGAACACCATGACCTTCGCAAGCACGCGACGGCTCGCTGCCGCCGCCCGGGCTGGCGGGTATGCGATTCCCGCCGTCAACATCGTCGACCAGCTCTCGCTGCAGGCCACGGTGGCCGCGGCGCAGGCCGCGAACTCGCCGATCATCCTGCAGACGTCCGTCAAGACACTCAAGGTCGTCGGCGCCGCGCAGCTCGCCGCCGCCGCGCGCATCGCCGCTGACGGCGTCGACGTGCCGGTCGCGCTGCACCTCGACCACTGCCCCGACCGCGCCGTCATCACCGAGGCGATCGCGCAGGGCTGGAGCTCCGTGCTCTTCGACGCCTCCGACCGCGGTCTCGACCAGGCGTGGGCAGAGACCCGCGAGGTCGTCCAGGAGGCGCACGCCGCAGGCGTCGACGTCGAGTCGGAGATCGAGAACATCGTCGGCGTGGAAGACGGCGTCGGCTCTGACGAGGCGACGCACGCCTACTCGGTCGACACGCTGCTCGAGGTGGCGAACGACACGGGCACGGACCTGCTGGCCCCGCAGCTGGGCACGGCCCACGGCCTCTACACCGCCAACCCGACGCTGCTCTTCGAGCGGGCGTCCGAGTTCGCGAGCCGCACCGACATCCCGATCGTGCTGCACGGCGGCACCGGCCTCTCGGCCGACGATTTCGCTCGCTTCATCGCCTCGGGCACCTCGAAGATCAACATCTCCACTGCACTCAAGCTCGCCTACCTGCACTCGGCGCACCGCCACCTCGTCGCCGCCGAGGCGAGCGGGAAGTGGGAGCCGGTGAAGCTCTTCGCAGATCAGGTCGAGGCGGTCAC
Source organism: Pseudoclavibacter sp. VKM Ac-2867 (assembly GCF_015351275.1). Lineage (NCBI taxonomy): Bacteria > Bacillati > Actinomycetota > Actinomycetes > Micrococcales > Microbacteriaceae > Pseudoclavibacter > Pseudoclavibacter sp. VKM Ac-2867. The sequence goes on along the minus strand of NZ_JADKSL010000005.1, from coordinate 91,532 downwards.
GGCGACCGTCACCGAGCACATCGACCTCTTCGGCAGCCGCGATAAGGCGAACGGGGCAGCGGCATGACGCGCGCGCTGATCCTCGACTGCGATGGGGTCCTCGCCGACACGGAGCTCAACGGTCACCTCGTCGCCTTCAACCGGGTCTTCGACGAGCTCGGGCTCGGCTTCCAGTGGAGCGCCGACGAGTACGGCGAGCTGCTGCGAGTGGGCGGTGGCAAGGAGCGCTTCAAGGCCTACCTGGGTGAGCACCCCGAGTTCACCCCCGCCGACTCGGCCGAGCTGGATGCACTCGTCGCGGATGTGCACCGGCGAAAGTCGGCGGCGTACGTGGAGATCATGGGGTCAGGCAGCGTGCCCGGCCGCCCCGGCGTGCGCCGCCTCATCGCGGAGGCGCTGGATGCAGGCTGGGTCGTCGCGGTGGCGTCCACCTCTGCACTCGGCAGCGTGGAGGCCGTGCTCGATACCGTGATCGGCGCAGACCTGCGGTCACGTCTTGCCGGGGTCTTCGCCGGAGACGTCGTTCCCGCGAAGAAGCCGGCCCCGGACATCTACCTCCTCACGCTCGACACGCTCGGGCTCGCGAAGGACGAGGCGGTGGTCATCGAGGATTCGTGGGGCGGCGCACAGGCCGCCGCCGCGGCGGGCCTGGCGCACATCGTCACGGTCAGCCACTTCACGGCGGACGACGACTTCCCCGCCGCGACGAGCGTCGTCTCCGACCTCGGCGAGGCCGGCGCCCCGTCGACCACACTGCGCGGCGCTGACCTCACGCGCGCCGACGGAACCATCACCGTCGCCTCGCTGGAGGCAGCACTGGCGGCGTGATGCCGTGCGAGGTGCACGAGACCTGACTCTCCGACAGGCGGTGCCCGCAGAGACCCCGCACGAAGAAGAACGGGCCCCGACCGAGGATGGATGCTCCTCCCCGTCGGGGCCCGTTCGTGTCGCGTGCGGCTGCCGCATCCGCTGAGTCAGAGCGAGTAGGAGAACTCCAGCCGAACCTTGTCGCCGCGGAACAGGATGCGGGTGAACTCGAAGGGCGTTCCGTCGTCGTTCGAGATGCGCTGCTCGAGCAGCAGCACAGGGGTGCCGGTTCGCGCCTTGAGCGTCGTGAGCGTGGACTTCGACGGCACCGACGATTCGAGCGTCTCGATGACGTTCGCCATCCGCAGCTGATGGTTTTCCTCCAGCACCGTGCAGAGCTGGCGCGTGACGAGGTCGGCTTCGAGCAGCTTGGGTGCGAGTCGCTCTGGCACGTACGACTCGTGGATGCTGATGGGCTCGTCTTCCGCGTAGCGGAGCCTGCGCACCATGAAGAGGCTCTCGGTCTCACCGATGCCGAGGATCTGTCCGATGCGGCCTCCCCCATCGATTCGCTCGAGCTCGAGCATCTCGGTGCGGGTCGCGAAGCCCTGCTGCTCGAGCTGCTCGCGGATGCCCTGATAGGACGGCGACTTCGTGCTGATCTTCTGATGTGCCACGAACGTGCCCTTGCCGTGGACCCTGAACAGGAGTCCCTCGTCGACCAGCTTGGAGAGCACGTTCCGCGCGGTCATCCGGCTGATGCCGTAGATCTGGTTCAGCTCATTCTCGGAGGGAATGCGCTGATCAGGCTTCCATTCTCCGCTCTGGATCTTCGAGCGCAGCACGTCAGCGAGCTGCACGTAGAGCGGGACTGCCGCATTTCTGTCGAGCGTCTCTCCGCTGAGTCCTTGATCGGCCACGGTTTCACCAACGTCCCTTAGATGCATATACATGTCTAGCCATGTACAGTAGGTCCTGTTCATGGCTCGCCCGGCCAATCCTATGTGAAGCCAGGACCGTGCATGTACAGACAACTGGGAAGCGCAGTGCAGCGCTGTCGCCCAGACAGATGAGCTCCCCGCCAGGGAGCTCACGAGCGGAGGATCACACACTCGATGTCTACCATCAAGAACCTCAAGCCGAACGTGAGTTGGGTCCAGCTGGAGACCACCCAGGAGGACTGGGACGACGCACCCCCGGAACTCCTGCAGAACTTCGCAGTACAGCTGCACCTCGTGCGAGCCTTCGAGGAGGAAGTCCTCAACCTCGCCGGCCAGAAGCTCATCAACGGCCCTGCCCACTCCTCGATCGGCCAGGAAGGCGGCGCCGTCGGCTCCTGCGTCCCCCTGACCCCGGCCGACCAGGTCAACGGCTCGCACCGAGGCCACCACCAGTTCCTCGCCAAAGTCTTCGGATACGTGCAGCCGACGGGCTTCTCCGTTGACGACGAGCTGAGCCCCGAAGTGGTCGACGTTCTCTACCGCAGCCTCGCGGAGATCGCCGGCCTCAAGGACGGCTACTGCAAGGGCCGCGGCGGCTCCATGCACCTGCAGTGGAAGGAAGCCGGCGCCATGGGCACAAACGCCATCGTCGGCGGCGCGGTGCCATTCGCGACCGGCTTCGCGTGGGCCGACAAGCACGCCGGTACCGATGCCGCCGCCGTCACGTACTTCGGCGACGGCGCCGCGAACATCGGCTCCGTGCTCGAGGCGTTCAACCTCGCCGCCGCCTGGAAGCTGCCGACGCTCTTCTTCATCGAGAACAACCAGTACGCGGTCTCGACGACCGTCGAGGAAGCGACAGGCGAATCCCGACTCTCCGGCCGCGGCCAGGGCTTCGGCATCCGCAGCTGGCGCGTCGACGGACAGGACACACTCGCCGTCTACCTCGCCACGCAGCAGGCCCTCGAGCACATGCGAGCAGGCGAGGGGCCCGCGATCATCGAAGCGGACACCTACCGCTACTTCCACCAGAACGGCCCATTCCCGGGCAGCGCGTTCGGCTACCGCTCGAAAGACGAGGAGCAGGGCTGGCGTGACCGCGACCCCATCGCACTCGTCGAGGCGCACCTCGAACGGCGGGGCATCGCGACGCGTGAGCAGCTCGACAGCCTGGCCGGCCGCATCAAGGAGGTCATGACCGAGGTTGGCTCTCGCATCGTCGAGCCCGACGCCTCCGGTCGCCCGGGCAAGCTGCAGATCAAGCAGAGCCTGTGGCCATCGACGGACTTCATCGACATCGGCATCCGCGGCGAGGCTCCGGAGTTCACGGGCGATGTGAAGGAATGGGGCGACTTCGCCGAGGACGAGCTCGAGAAGCGCAAGTTCGTCGACGTCGTCGCGGCCGTCATGGACCGCCGCATGGAGACGGACGACAGCGTCATCGTGCTCGGCGAAGACGTGCACAAGCTCAGCGGCGGTTCCCGCGGCGCCACCAAGGGACTCGCGGAGAAGTACCCGGGCCGCGTGCTCGGCACCCCGATCAGCGAGGCCGCGTTCACGGGCCTCGGCGGGGGCATCGCGCTCGACGGCCGCTACTACCCGGTCATCGAGCTCATGTACGCCGACTTCCTCTGGGTGGCCGCTGACCAGCTCTTCAACCAGATCGGCAAGGCCCGCCACATGTTCGGCGGCGAGCACGACATGCCGCTCATCCTGCGCATCAAGATCGGCACGTCGACCGGATACGGCTCGCAGCACTCCATGGACCCGGCCGGCATCCTCGCCACCTCCGTCGGCTGGCGCATCATCGCCCCGTCGACGGCCATCGACTACGTCGGCCTCCTGAACACGGCCATGCGCACGAAGGACCCGGTCGCCGTGCTCGAGCACGACGCCGACCTGTACAAGACAGAGGGCCTCGCGCCGAAGGATCTCGACTACGAGCTCCCCCTCGGCAAGGCCGCTGTGCGGCGCGAGGGATCCGGTGTGACAGTCATCTCGTACCTCTCGATGGTGAAGCGCGCACTGGACGCCGTCGAGGAGTCCGGCATCGACGGCGAGGTCATCGACCTCCGCTGGCTCGACCGCGCCAGCATCGACTGGGACACGCTCGAGGCCTCCATCAGGAAGACGAACCGCGTCGTCATCGTCGAGCAGGGCGCACAGGGCACCTCCTACGGTGCCTGGCTCGCAGACGCCATCCAGCAGCGCCTCTTCGACTGGCTCGACGCCCCCGTCGCGCGAGTCCACGGCGGCGAGGCATCCCCGAGCATTTCCAAGGCGCTCGAAGAGGCCGCGAACGCCACGACGGCCGACATCGTCGCGGCCCTCAAGGCCTTCTGAGCGAGAGAGAGAACCTGACATGGCAACATTCCTCAGGATGCCCGGAGTCTCCGCCGACTCCGATGAAGCCGCACTCGAGAACTGGCTCGTCGCAGCCGGCGCTTCGGTCAAGAAGGGCGAAGCCGTCGCCGCAGTTGAGACAGAGAAGGCGGTCGTCGACATCGTCGCAGAGCTCGACGGCGTCGTGCACACGCTCCTCGCCGAGGTCGGCGACATGGTTCCCGTCGGGGACCCCATCGCGATCGTCCTCGCCGTCGGCGAGGACCCCTCGGCAGCCGCCGAGCTCGCCGCCCAGCTCAGCGGCGCCCCGGCCACCGTCGAGGTCGTGCCGAGCGCGCCAGCGGCGACCGCCGCGTCTGCGTCGGTCGCCGAGGACGAGGCCGCCCCCGTGAACCCGGCCCCGGTGTCGGCCGATGCGGCGCAGGACGACGCATCCACGGGCTCCGCCGCCGACGCATCGTGCTCGACCGGCTCGACCGGCAGATCCTGCGCCCCGGAGCCGAAGGGCGGGCGCATCTTCGCGAGCCCCCTCGCTCGTCGCCTCGCGAAGGAGTACGGGCTGTCGATCGAGAACCTCGACGGCACGGGACCGAACGGGCGGATCGTGCGCGACGATGTCGAACGGGCACGCGCATCCGCCGCGGCCCCGGCCGCACCGACCGCTGTGCCTCAGCCCGCCGCCGCACAGCCGGCACCCACGCCAGCTGCCGACATCGAGCTCCCAGAGGGAGGGGAGGCGACGCCGCACAGCAAGCTGCGCAGGCTCATCGCGAACCGCCTCCAGACCTCGAAGCGCGACGCCCCTCACTTCTACCTCGAGGCGACGCTGCGCGTCGACGAGCTGCTTGCCCTGCGCACACAGCTCAACGAGGCGAGCGAGGTCCGCATCTCCGTCAACGACCTCTTCGTGAAGGCCGCCGCCCTGGCGCTCCGGGACGTGCCTGAGCTCAATGTGATCTGGACCCCGGACGCCGTGGTGTCCTTCGCGACCCAGGATGTGGCGGTCGCGGTGGCCAGCGAGCGCGGACTCGTGACGCCCGTCATCGCGAACGCCGGGGCGCTCAGCATCGGCGCCCTCGCGGCGAAGGTGAAGGACGCGGTGGCGCGTGCCAACGAGGGTCGGCTCCAGCAGAGCGAGCTGCAGGGTGGCGCCATCTCGGTGACCAACCTCGGCATGTTCGGCGTCGACGCATTCTCGGCCATCATCAATCCGCCGCACTCCGCGATCCTCGCCGTCGGCGCGGCGCGCAAGGTGCCGGTTGTGCTCGACGACGACACGCTCGGAGTCGGCACCGTCGTCACCGTGACGCTGTCGGTCGACCACAGGCCGGTCGACGGCATCATCGCCGCCAGGTGGCTCGCCAGACTCCGCGAGCTGATCGAGAAGCCACTGGGTCTCCTCATCTAGCCCGGGGCTCTTTCCCCGCGCGAGGCCACACCCCGCCAGGGAACCGGCCGAACAGGAGGGGCGGACACCGATCGGTGTCCGCCCCTCCTGCTGTGCGCGCACCCTCGTGGGCGACGGGTGCGGCCCGGGCGCGAAGAAGGGCCGGACACCGTGGAATGTCCGGCCCTTCGTCCCTGCGCGCCGCGTGGCCCTTTCCCTCGAGAAAGTCGGCGCGGAGTCTCTACAGCCCGCCGCCAGCCGATTCTGCCCTGGCGATGACCTTGTCCAGGAACTCGTCAGTCCAGGCTCCGCCGACCACGAGGAGGTCTGCCAGCGTCAGCCGATCGCGCATGAACGGCAGCGCGGACAGCGCCCACCTCGCCGTCTCGGCGTCGACGGCCGGCGTCAGCTCGCGGAGGCGAGTCGGCGCACCCCATGCGCGCAGCGTGCCGACGATCGTCTCCGGCGTGACGAGCTGCGCCCTCACCTCGGCGAGCACGCCTGGTGCGAGCCCGTCGCCGCCCTGCCAGAGCGCACGCTTGCGCTCGACGTTGGCGGCGCACGTGGCGCCCAGGTGGCCGCTCGCATCGACCCGCGACCAGACCTCGCTGACCCGCTCCTCGAGGTCGTCGGGATACGCGGAGCCGGGTGCGAGGCGCACGAGCCCGTCGCTGAGCGCGACATCCCACAGCGCCGCGCTGAGCACCGTCGCCACCCCGACCTGCGCGCCGTGCAGGTCGTGCGGCTGGTCCTGTGCCATGGCGGACATGTCGAGGATGTGGCTGAGGAGATGCTCGTTGCCCGAGAGCGGCGCGGTCGTGCCGAGTGCGCCGATGATGAGGCCTCCGACGGTGAGCGCGTCAACCAGCGCGGGCATGGCACCGGGGGCGTGCGCCCCAGCGGCGAGGCGAGCGACGGCGTCACGGATCGGCACGAGCGCAGCCGCGTCGGCCTGCGTGCCCTGCAGGGCGGACGCGAGCAGCCAGTCGGCGCCGGAGCAGCCGATGGCAACCGCGTCGCCGACACCGGCAGCCACGAGGCGGGCCGGTGAACGGTCGAGGGCATCCGCATCGATGAGGAGCGCGTCCGGCCACCGCGTGGGCGTCGTGGACTTCGCCCCGCCGCGCACGAGCACGCTGAGCGAGTCGGCGAAGCCGTTGACGGAGGGCGCGCTCTGCACCGCGACGAGCAGCACCCCCGCCGGCGCGACCGCCTTGCCGAGATCGGTGACGGTTCCGGAGCCGACGGTGACCACCGCCCGTGCGCCACTCACCGCGGATGCAGCGCTCGCGACGGTAGCCTCGTCGAGGACCAGCCCGTGCCCGCCGATCTCCAGGACCGGGCGCCTCACGAGGTATCCCGCCGCGGCGAGCGCAGCCGTGACCTCCTCGCCGAGCTCGCCCGTCGAGGTGAGCTTCTGCGCGGCGTCCGCGAGCAGCGCGACGTCGGCGCCGTCCGGCAGGCCGAGATCTCGCAGCACGCGGCCGACCGCGAGGCGTACATCCGCTTCGTAGCGGAGCACCCGGAGGTCTCCGCCGGAGGCCTCGAGTGCGTATGCCTGCAGTGCTGCCGTCATGCCGCGGCCTCCTGTTCAGTTGTGGCCAGGTCGCGTTCGAGCCTGCTCCAGGCCCCTGAATGGTGCAGGTCCACGAGTTGGCCGATGCCAGACAGCACCACGTGCGGCCGCTCGGCGTTCGGTGCGAGCTCGGCATCGCCGGGCTGCGCCTCGCCCGTGAGCACCAGCGCCGTGCCGGCACCCCAGGCCCTCCCGAACGCCATGTCGGTCGCGAGCCGGTCGCCGACCATCACGGTGCGCTGCGGGTCGAGCCCGCGGGCGCCCGCGATGACGTCGAAGAAGTCGACGCTCGGCTTGCCGAAGACCGCGACGCAGCGGGTGCCCGTGCCTGCCTCGATGGCCGCCGTCACGCAGGCCGCATCCGGCTCCCCCCTGCCGCCCGGGAACGGGCAGTACCGGTCGGGGTTGGTGGCGACGAGCTCGGCACGCTTGTGCATCCAGATGGCATCGAACGCGATCTGCAGCTTTCGATAGTCGAAGTGGCGGTCGTAGGAGGCGACGACGAGGTCGATCGCCTCCGGGTCCTCGCTCACGGTGATGCCCGCAGCTATGAGCGCGCCAAGGAGCGGCTGCTCGCCGATGGGGAACACCGTCGCGCCCGGCCGGTGACGGGTGATCCACTCGATGGTCGCCACGAGGCTCGTGTATACGTCGCGCTCGTCGGTGGGGATGCCGAGGGCGGTGAGCTTCTCTGCGTAGTCCCCCGGCGTCTTGGTGGGGTTGTTGCTGCAGAACAGCACCGTGGCTCCCGCTTCCCGGAGCCCGATGACGGTGTCTCTCGCCCCGGGGAGGAGACCGCCGCCGAGGTAGATCGTGCCGTCGAGGTCGAAGAGGTACGCGTCTGGGACGTCGGCTCTCACTGCTCGTCGGCCCTGGTCGCCGCCTGCAGCTCGTCCCAGATGGGCAGCATCGCGGTGCGGATGCTGCGGTAGACGGGGAAGAAGCGGTCGTAGATCTTCGTGTTGTCGCGGTTGGGCTCGTACGTGCGGACGATGTTGACGGTCGCGTCGGCGCCCTCCGCATAGGACGCGAAGACGCCGGCTCCGACGCCCGCGACGATGGCGGCACCCTTGGCACCGAACTCAGTGCCCGCCGGGACGATGATCGTCCGCCCGAGCACGTCCGCGAAGATCTGGCACCAGACGGCGCTGTTCGCGCCACCCCCGGCCATGCGGACGGTCTTGACCTCGGTCGGGATGGAGTCGAGGCAGTCGCGGATGCCGTAGGCGACACCCTCGTAGACGGCGCGCAGCATGTGGCGGCGCGTGTGGGAGCCGGTGATGCCGTTGAAGGAGCCGCGGGCGCTGGGCTTCACGAAGGGGGCGCGCTCGCCGCCCGGCGCGAGGTAGCCGTGGTACAGAACCCCATCGGCGCCGACGGGGGTCTCGGTGACGACCTCGTCGAGGTAGTCGAAGATGTCGATGTTCTTGCCGCGAGCCTCGAGCGAGAAGGCCGCGCCGAGCTCGGCGAGGAACCAGTCGAGGTTGGGCGTGCAGAAGTTCATGCCCATGGCACGGATCCACGTGTCCGGGCTGTGCGGGATGACCCAGCCGGAGTCTGCCGGCTCGAAGCCGTGCTCGAGGGTGTCGGTCGCGACGGTGACGATGCCGGCGGTGCCGATCACGGCCATGCAGTCGCCTGGGCGGGCGACGCCGACGCCGAGCGAGGACGCCGTGATGTCCATCTGCCCCTTGTAGACAGGAGTACCCGCGATGAGTCCGGTGACACCGGCCGCCTCTTCGGTGATCTCGCCTGCGAGGTCGGTGGAGGACTTGATCTTGGGCAGGACGTGCTTGATGTCCTCGATGCCCCACGTCCGGAGGACCTCGTCGGACCATTGGCGAGTGCGTGCGTCGATGCCGGAGAGGCTGGCGTCGGAGGCATCGGTGGAGATGTCGCCGGTGAGGCGGTACTCGATCCAGTCCTTGCACCACAGCTGCGTGGCGCCTTCGAGGAGTTCGCGCTGGTTGTCGCGGCGCCAGCGGAGGATGGCGGACGCCGTGCCGGCATAGGGGCCGGTGCCGCTGATGTCGAACTGCTTCGTGACGGTGCCGTCGGCGTACCAGTCGTCGATGATGCTGCCGGTGCGGCCGTCGGTCCAGAGGATGGCGGGACCTGCCGGCTTGCCGTTCTTGTCGATGAGCCAGCTGCCGTCGCCTTGGCCGGTGACGGAGATCGCGATGATCTCGCGGGGCCGGACCGCACTGCCGGTGATGGCGTCGCGGATGGCCGTGGTGGCGGCGATCCAGACGGTCTCCATGTCCTCTTCGGCCTCGTAGGACTTCGGGTTCGAGATGGGCACGTTCGCGGCGCCTCTGCTGAGCTCCGTGCCGCGTTCGTCGAAGACGGCGGCCTTGATGACGGATGTTCCCGCGTCGATGCCGAGAAGGTACGAGGTCATTGGGGGTATTCCTCTCCATTGAGGTGCCAGTGCTGGCCTGTCGCTCGTGACAGTAATACACCTGACCGAACTTGTCTAGCCATGCACAGTCTTGTACATGCTTGTACTTTCCGTCGGTCCTTGCCAGGATCAGAGCATGAAAGCTCTCCTCAAGTTCTCCCCAGCCGCCGGGGCTGTTGAACTGCGCGACGTGAAGGAGCCGAGCATCGCCGATGATGCCGTGCTCATCGACGTGGCCTACGGCGCAGTCTGCGGCACCGACCGTCACGCGATCGACAGCGCAGGCGACCAGCACACCCCGCGCATCCTGGGCCATGAAGCATCCGGCACCATCGTCGCACTCGGCGACGGGGTCGTGCGTGCAGACCTGCAGATCGGCACTCAGGTCACCTTCGAGACGGATGCCGTGCTCTGCATGCAGTGCACCTACTGCAGGTCCGAGCAGTACAACCGCTGCGCGAAGCGCAAGGGCATCGGCACGACGACCGACGGTGCGCTGGCGGATCGCATCGCGATGCCCGAACGCGCAGTGCACGCGCTGCCACCGGGGGTGAGCCTGCGAGCGGCCGCGCTGACGGAACCCCTCGCCGTCTCCGTCCACGCCGTCGTCGAGCGCTCCGCGCCGCTCGCCGGCGAGGTCGTCGTCGTGACGGGACCGGGAGCAGTCGGCCAGTTGACAGCACTCGCGGCCCTGGCGGTCGGCGCGACGCCGATCCTCGTGGGGCGCAGCCGGCACCGGGAGACGCTCGACCGCGCACTGGAGATGGGGATTCCGCACGTCGTGAACAGCGAGAGCGAATCGGTCGCCGAGCTCGTGAAGTCGCTCACGGGCGGACTCGGCGCGGCGGCCGTGTTCGAATGCTCCGGCAGCGCGGAGGTCGCAGAGAGCGCACTCGAGCTACTCGCGAAGGGCGGCGAGCTCGTCATGGTGGCGTTCTACAAGCGCAACCCGGACTTCGACATCGACGCCGTCGTGAACCGAGAGCTGACCCTCAAGGGATCACGGGGGAAGCGTCCGTCGAGCTACCGCACAGCACTGCGACTGATGGGACAGGGTCGCGTCGACACGGAAGCCGTCATCGGGCGCGAGCTCGCCCTGGAGGACTGGCAAGAAGGGATGGACCTCGTCGCGAGAGGCGTCAAGGTCGTCTTCCGCATCCACGACTAAGTGAACGCCATTCACCAGGCATGGGGAATTCTCCAACTATCGACCCGGGGAATTCGGACAATTGAATTGCAACCTTTGCAAGCTGCAATCACCCGCAAAAAAGTCTCATTATGAAGCCCGCGACACGCCACCAAGGGTGCCCCGTCTTGCAATAAACAACTGAATTCAGAACACTAGCGATATGGCCGCTCCCCCCGGCGCTCACCGGTCCTCGCTGATCCTGAGCTCGCAACGTTCTGTCGTGGACGGGGTCTCAGCGAGCGCGGACGTCGACACGGGGGTTGGAAGGTTCTCCAGCGACGACCGCAACTGGCACCTGTCTGCCGCCGGCGTGGTCTTCGAGAACGGCTGTGTGTTCCGGGCTGAGGTCCGCACGGGACCGGTGCGGATCGAGAATGACGCAGCCCGCCAGCGCATCATCCTCGGACTGGTCAGACAAGGACGGCTCACCATCGACCCCGCGGGCGCGTCGCACACGGTCACGACCAGCGGGGGCTTCTTCCTGGGTCCGGGAGCGCAGTCCTCGATGAGATTCGAGGAAGCCTCCGCCGTGATCCTCGTGTCGGTCCCCGCCCAGGTCGCGGCCGACCTCGGCGTGCGGGTCTCGAACCACAGCGGCGTACTGCGCTCCGATACGGCGCTCGCACGCCCTGTGACCTCGTTTCTCGAGGTGCTCGCACGGCTGGACGAAGATCCGACGGTCCTGTCCTCCTACTTCCTCCAGCAGCTGCTCCACGAGCAGTCGGGTGCGCTCCTGCTGAGCAGCGAGGGCTTCCACGCAGACGTGCAGGTCAGCACCCAGGGCCTCTACCCTCGCGCGCTGGAGCTCATGATCGTGCGACGTGCGGACCCCGACGTCTCACCCGCGACCATCGCCCGGGACCTGAGCGTCTCCCTCCGGCAGCTCCAGAGGGAGTTTCACACGCACGGGGACGCTCCGGCCTCCGCGCTGCGACGCGCTCGAGCCGAACTGGCGCACCAGCTGCTCAACGACGAGCGCTACGCGCAGGTGCCGGTCACCCAGCTCGCGGAGCTCTCCGGATTCTCTTCGTCGCAAGTCATGCACCGCGTTCTGAAGCGGTATCAATTCAACGCAGTATCCGCTTCGCCTCAAAGCGCGTAGTCCTTCTCGCTGCATTCCGCACACACTCGCCTTCGACCCGGCGAGGATGAACGATTTGCGCCGTCTATCCGGCAGAACGCGACGGGATAAGCGCTCATTCCGTGCAAGAAAGCGATTCTTCATTCAATAGCGGGGAGCACTTGCTCGAACAACGTCGTCACTCGCGAGAGGTCTCCCCCCATGACCGCAGCTTCCCCCAATTCACCGAAGACCATCGATCGCCGCAACCTCGTGAAGGGTGCCGCCTGGTCGGTGCCCGTCATCGCGCTGGCGACCGCCGCACCCTTCGCCTCCTCGTCCCAGCTCGTCAACGTCGGCAACTTCCGTGTGGTCGGCGACTGTGGAGTCCTCGCCCTCCTCGGCCCCGGATTCGAGGTGACGGCGGGTGCGCAGCCGCTGCCGATCGGCACCCAGATCGACATCGTCGGCTCGGGTATCGCCAACATCGGCCTCTTCTCCGTCACAGGTGGCACCGCCAATGTGAATGTCCTCAGCGGAAACACTCGCCGGATCACACTCACGGCGGCACTGCCCGCGAACGCGACGCTCGAGCTGCGCACCACGCTGTCGATCTCCGTTGCGTTCAACCTCGCCGCGACCGCCACACTCCCGACCGGCTTCACCGCAGGGTCCACGGCGAAGCCGAGCGGCGCCGTCAACTCGACGCTCGTCCTCTGCAGCGGGACCTGATTCGACTCACCTCGACAGATTCGGGCCCTCAGCGAGCTTGCCGCCGAGGGCCCGAACTCGACGAGGAGTTCAGTCCTCGCCCTTTCCCCATCCCGTCGGCCTAGGCGCCGAGTCCGGGTCCGGGTCCGGTTCCGAGGCGACGGCGTCGAGCAGCACGAGGTCGCTCAGCCGGAGGAGCACACGGGCATCATCGTCCTGCTGGCCGTGGACGAGCTGCACCACGAGCCTCGACACGGGCCCCCTCCAGGAGAGGCGGAGACTGCGCTGGCGCGACCCCAGGTTGTGGAACGGGTCGGCTTCCGAGCCATCACCCCCGAGCCCGCGTTCACGCTCGAAGGTCAGACCGGAGGAGGTGACGACGATCCGCGCATCCTCGTCATCGACGCCCGGGATCTTCAGCAGGGAGAACGAGACGCCCTGCACCGCTCGGCTGAAGGCGATGCTCAACCGCGTCGCCCTGCTCCCCCGAGCCGGCGGCACAGCAAGATGCCGCCCGAGCCCCTTCAGCGCGGTGATCGTCGCCCGTTGCTGAACACCGACGCTGGAGTCGGTTGTGGCGTCGAACTCGAGATCGAGCGGACCGTTGGACGTGGAGGTGAGGACCTTGCCAACGGGCGCGCCGACACGGTAGCGACGCCAGGACACCAGGCTGACGGGCGACGTCGACGAAGAGGGCGTGCGCTGCAGGGCTCGTCGGAGCTTCGGGGGCAGTTCTTCCCCGGCGCGAGGGCCGGTATTCGATGCAGGCAAGGGTGGAACGCTTTCAAAGACGGGCGTGGCGACGTGCGGACACTGAAAGAGGTTCAGGGTTCAGCGCCGCCCAGGGTGGGGTGCGGGCTGGAACTCCCTGCGTCCTTCCGCAGTAGGGCGTCTCGTCGAGAACCGGGACAACTTGTCCAAATGACCACCACTGCGCCTGAGAGGCGCACGTGCCCGACACTGCCAACCAGCAGACTATTCGGACTTGACTGGGATTTGGATGGCACGAAGCTGGGCGAGTGGTGCCAAAACCTCTCCACCTGAGCACAAAGGTGCCCTCCGATTCACTCGGAGGGCACCTTCGAACGGGTGGCTAGGGAGGGGGGCTCCGCGCTACGCCACCTTCTTGGCCCACCCCATGGTGAGCTCCCGAGCAGCGCGCCAGCCGGCGTACATCGAGTCGGCCTCATCCCGCGAGCGCTGCGGCTCGAAGACCCGGTCGACCTTCCACTTGCTCTCGACCTCCTCGAGGTCGGCGAAGATGCCGGCTGACATGCCGCCGAGCAGCATGGCACCGAAGATGGTGGCCTCCGCGATCTTGGGACGCACGACTGGGATGCCGAGCACATCAGCCTGGAGCTGACAGAGCAGGTTGTTCTTGACGGCGCCACCATCGACGCGCAGCTCCGAGATGGAGATCTCGCCGCTCTGCGTCGCGGCCTCGACGACGTCGCGGGTCTGGAACACCATCGACTCCACGGCGGCGCGGATGATGTGCAGCCTGGTGGTCGCGTTGCTCATGCCGATGATGGCTGCGCGGGCGTGGGGGTCCCAGGTCGGCGCCGCGAGACCGGTGAAGGCGGGAATCAGGTACACGCCTTCGGTGCTGGCCACCTGACCGGCGTACCACTCGCTGTCGGGGGCGGCGTGGATGAGCTGCAGGTCGTCGCGCAGCCATTGCATGGTCTTGCCCATGGCGAAGAGCACGCCCTCGATCTCGTACGAGGTCTTGCCCTCGACAGTCCAGGCCACGCTCGGGGTGAGCCCCTCGATGCGCTGCGGCTTGTCACCGGAGTTGATGTTGAGCACGCCAGCGGTGCCGTACGTCATCTTGCTCAGCCCCTTCCGGAATGCGGCCTGCCCGAAGAGGCCCGCCTGCTGGTCGCCCAGGTTGCCACCGATCGGCACGGGGGCCCCGAACGTCGCGCTGAGGTCGCCGACGATCTCGCCGCTCGGCACGATGTCGGCGAGCATCTTGCGGGGGATCCCGTAATGGCCGAGCAGCTCCTCATCCCACTGGAGCGTCTCGAGGTTCATCATCATGGTGCGGGAGGCGTTGGAGGTATCAGTCACGAAGGCCTTCCGGCCCGTCAGGTTCCAGATGAGCCACGTGTCGATCGTTCCGGCGAGCAGCTCGCCGGCCTCAGCTCTGGCCTGGGCGCCCGGCACCTGGTCGAGGATCCAGCGGATCTTGGAGGCCGTGTAGTACGCATCCGGGATCAGGCCCGTGCGCTCCTGGATGAGCGGGCCGATCCCCTGCTCGACCCAGCCTTCGACGACTTCCACGGAGTGCCTGGACGCCCACACGATGGCGTTGTAGATCGGCGCGCCCGTCTCCTTGTCCCACACCACGCCGGTCTCGCGCTGGTTGGTCATGCCCACCGCGCTGAGGTCGCTCGGCTCGAGGTTCGCGTCACGCAGAGCGGCGCGAATCACCTCGAGCTGGGTGTTGAGGATCTCTCGAGGGTTGTGCTCGATGAGGCCGGGTCGAGGGTAGAGCTGCGTGAGCTCCGCCTGGGCGAAGCCCACGACGTTGCAGTCCTCATCGATGATGAACGCACGGGCACTTGTCGTGCCCTCGTCGATGCCGAGAATGTACTTTGCCATTTCGTCCCACTTCTTTGTGATCACGGGGCGGTGTTCCGCCAGAGCCGAGCGTACGATTGGTGTACGAACATGTCAATGCTTGCACATGCATGTATAGACTTGTATATGCTCATGGGAGTTCGCGTCAACGGTGACGCGTGTCGAGAAAGGCCTCGCCCATGGAAATCGACCTGTTCTCCATCCTCGCCGCACTGGCAGGTGGCTTCTTCGGAGCAGCGATCGGAAGTCTGCACGCCTTCGTCTTCACCGGTGTGCTCGTCATCGTCGGGTTCGTCGCACAAGTCGCGGTTCCGGATGCACCCATCATCAGCAGCCTCGCGTTCGGTCCCGCATTCGGCCCCCACATCGCGTTCGCTGGCGGCGTCGCCGCGACCGCGTACGCGGCACGCCGCGGCTACATGGACAACGGCAAGGACATCGTCCTGCCCCTCGCCGCACTCGCCAAGCCGGACGTGCTCGCCGTCGGAGCCGTCTTCGGGCTCTTCGGCTACTTCGTGCAGAAGCTCATCGCGATCATCCCCGGCTTCGGCGCCATCACCGACTCCGTCGCCCTGACCGTCGTCATCAGCGCCATCCTCGCCCGCGTCCTCTTCGGGCGCACCAAGGTCTTCGCCCGAAACAACTCAGGCAAGAGCGGCTTCGACTCCTTCGAGCCCAACGACGCCGGCTCCTGGATCCGCGCCCAGGAGAGCTTCGGCATCAACACGGCACTGGGCGTCGGAGCCGGGCTCTTCGCCTCCTTCATCTCCATCACGCTGCTGCAGGCCTTCCCGGAAGCCGCCAACGCGTCGACCTTCGTATTCGGCATCTCCGCGCTCTCCCTCATCCTCCTCTCCGCAGGCCAGCCGGTGCCGGTCACGCACCACATCACGCTGCCAGCCTCCATCGCGGCCGCGACCTTCTACCCCCTGGTCGGCGAGAACGCCGCCCTCGCGATCATCATCGGCGCCGCGGCCGGCGTACTGGGAGCCTGGTTCGGGGAACTCTTCGCCCGCCTGTGGCAGTCTCACGGCGACACGCACATCGACCCGCCGGCAGCAGCCATCTGGCCGGCGACGACGATCGTGCTCGGCCTCGGCGCCGTCATCGGAGCCGCGGGTTGATGACCGACTCCGAGCACCCACCGCACCACGCAGCCGTTCGACGCCCGACCGCCTGACCCCGACCCGAAGGAGTACCCCCTCGTGCCAGCATCCGTGAACCTCGACACCGTGCGCGCAGTCGCGCTCGACGTCGACGGGACCATCGCCGGAGCCGACCACCAGCTCACCCCGCGCACGACAGCAGCCCTCCGCTCGCTCGTCGAGCACGGAATCCCGGTGATCCTCCTCACCGGACGGGCGAGACAGAACGTGCTCGAGCTGGCACGCGAGGCGGGCATCCGGAACACGGTCGCAAGCAACAACGGGGCGGTCATCTTCGACCCGGTGGAGGACACCAACACGACGATCACGCCGATGACGCACGCCGAGGCCAGACGCATCCTGGACCTCGGCGCGCGCCTCGGCCTCGAACGCACCTGGTGGTCGGTCACCGACATCTACGTCGACCGGGACGGCGAGTGCTCGCGGATGCTGCGGGAGCTCAACGAGCGGGACATCATCATCGGCGATCCCGACGAGCTGCCCGACGACATCACCAAGGTGATGCTCTTCGGCAGCGAGGCGGAACTCGACGAGGTCGCCGACCGCATCTTCGACGCCGCGCCGTCCGGCACCCGCTCCATGTACTGCTTCTTCGAGTTCGTGGCGCCGGATGCGACGAAGTGGCACGCGCTCGAGACCATGCTCGAGGAGCACGGTGTCGACCCAGCGCATACCCTCGGCCTCGGCGACGGCGGCAACGACCTCGCCTGGCTCACTCAGATCGGCTTCCCCTTCGCGATGGAGAACGCCCGCCAGGAGGTCAAGGACATCGCGATCGGCGTCGTCGGCCACCACGCCCACGACGGCGCCGCCGAGATCCTCGAGGAGCTGGCCAGGAGCATCGGCGCCGATGCGCCAGCACCGGCCGCCCCGCGGCAGGAGCCCGCCGAACAGCAGGAGGAGCACTGATGGACATCGAATTCGTCCCCGCCGACCTCGCCCTCGAGCGCGACCTGATCCTCGCGAGCTACGTCTTCACGCTGCCGGCGAGCCAGGACGCGCACGCCGTCGTCCAGCGCTTCGCAGTCGGCCAGACCACCGGCACCTGGCTTCCCGTCCCCGGCCTCACGCGCGAGCTGCGCGACAGGCACGAGGCGCGCATCGTGCGCATCCAGCCCATCCCGGCCGCCGACACGACGACCTCGGCGCCAGACGACGCGAGCTGGTACTTCGCCACGATCGGCGTGCCGGCAGTGAACATCGGGGATTCGATCCCGCAGCTGCTCACGACCCTCATCGGCAACGACGCCTCCACGTCGCTCGAGGCGAAGCTCGTCGACCTCGAGTTCCCGCGAGCGCGCCTCGACGCGTTCGCTGGCCCCCGCTTCGGCATCGAGGGACTCCGGCAGGTGCTCGACGTCGAGTCGCGCCCCCTGCTGCTCAACATGCTGAAGCCATGCACGGGCCTGACCCCCGACGAGGGCGCCGCGATCGCGTACGAGACGGCACTCGGCGGCATCGACATGATCAAAGACGACGAGCTGCTCGGCAACACCGCCTTCTCGCCCGTCGTCGACCGCGTCATCGCCTACAACGAGGCACTCGACCGCGCCGCGCAGGTCACCGGCCGGCGCACCATGTACATCCCGAACGTCTCCGACCGGCCGGACCGCATGCTCGACACCGCCAGACGAGCCGTGGATGCGGGAGCTCGCGCCGTCATGGTCTGCTACGCCAACGTGGGCTACGGCTCGGTCGAGGCGCTCGCCGACGCGGTCGACGTTCCCATCCTCGGGCACTTCGCCGGCTCAGCCCCCTACTTCGAGAACGCCACGACAGGCATGACCTCGCCCATCGCGAGCGGCCTGCTCCCCCGCCTCGCGGGCGCCGACCTCGCGCTCGTGAACACTCCGTACGGCGGGTACCCGATCACGCGGCTGCAGTACCTGCAGACCGCGCAGCAGCTCAAGGTGCCCCGCCCTGGCCTCCGCAGCACGGCGCCCATCATCGGCGGCGGCGTGCACCCGGGCACCGTGGCGACGTACGTCGGCGATCTCGGCAACGACATCGTGCTGGGCGTCGGCGGCGCCATCCAGGGGCACCCGGGCGGACCCGCGTCGGGAGGCCTCGCCATGCACCAGGCCATCGACGCGGCGCTCGCGGGCCGCGACGTCCGCGACTCCGACGGGCAGACACCGGAGCTCGACGCGGCCATCGCAGCCTGGGGCACCCTCGACTAGGCGTGCCTCAGAGCTGATCGCCCGGCATCTTCGGCTCCGGACAAGGTCTCTCGCACGAAGTCCTAGCTCCAGGCCACGACGAGTCGTGCGGCATCGCCGGGCAGCATCGGGTCCAGGCCCGTGACCTCGGCGAACCGCCGCAGGCGATTGCCGAGCGTATTCCGGTGGCAGAAGAGCTCTGCCGCCGACCCGCTGATGTTCCCGGTCCGCAGATAGCTCACGACCGCTTCCCGTAGACGAGTCTGCTCAGAGGGGCCGCAGCGAGCGAGCGCCGCATCGACATCCGCCAGGAGCGGCACCCCCGCATCGACGACTGCGCGCTTCGCGAAACGCGCCCACCCCCGCTCCCACGTCAGAGCATCGACCTCGTCTGGGCCGAGCAGACGAGCGAGAGACAGAGCGACTTGAGCAGTCTGACCGAGCTCGGGGAGCCCGCGACGAGCCTCCACCAGGCCAACCCGCTGCTCCCGCAGGCGTTGGAGCTGGGCGGCGGATGCAGCAGTCCGGTCACCCCACGGACTCCGTGGCGCGAAGGCGATGATCCCGTCGGCGACCGTATGCGTGAAGAATCGCGTGCCGACCCGATCGAAGTCCGCGAGCAGCAGACGCAGCGCCTCCGTGTCCGACCCCACGGCGGCGCACACGAGCAGAGGCGCCGAGACCTGCACACCGAGATGCGCGGCGACAGCCTGGAGCCGATCGTTCGCCGGAGCCCCTTCGAAGAGACTTGCGATGTGGCCTTGCAGCACCGCCGAGGCCTCGCCCTGCATGCGTTCACGCTCGGCGACGTACGCGCGCTGCGCCCGGTGGGCGTACTCGTCGACGGTTCGGATGACGACGGCCGTGTGCCGCACGATGAGGCCCGCGTCCGAGGGGGACGCGGTCCGAGTCACGGCCTCCCAGAGCACCTGGAAATCGGCGTGGATGGCCGACATCAGGGAACTGAGCGGAACGTCCGCACGGGCGCGTGAGACACCGACACGATTGGCCACCTCGACCACGTCCGGCAGGCCACCCTCCCTGAGCCCGTCGATCATCGCATCGAACGCCTGGGTCGCCGTCCTGCGAATCTCGGATCGCGGCACCAATGACGAGGCGTAGCCGGGAATGGTGAAGATCAGGTCCATGAACGCTTCGACAAGCTGCGGCACCTCGATCAGGTCGATGATCGCGAGCCAGCGCTCGCGGTCCTCCGTTCGGGGATGTCGGGAGATCCCCGAAGGGGAGGGTGAGGTCATGACCTCCACATTATGTGCAGATGCACTGATTTGGGGAGCAAGATGGGAGCCGATGCCCCTGAAATGATGACGAACCTCCTGGGAGGCTTCCTGTGGGCCCCCGCATACGGCGGTTGCCGGCCAGATCCTCACTGGAGATCATCATGAGCCACCACGCACCGACAGCAACGATCGAGTACAGCGCAGTACAAGAGCTGAGCTCAAGAGACGCCAACAAGGTCGCCATCGGCGCACTTGTCGGCACCGCACTCGAGTACTACGACTTCTTCCTCTTCAGCGCAGCCGCAGCGCTCGTCTTCAACGTGCAGTACTTCACCAACGAGAACGCGAGCGCAGCAGCGCTCGCCTCGTTCGCCACGTTCGGTGTGGGCGTCGCCGCCCGCCCGCTCGGCGGCATCATCTTCGGGGCGATGGGCGACCGGATCGGGAGACGCAAGACGCTGATGATCACCATCATCGGCATCGGCCTCATCACCGGGCTCATCGGCATCCTGCCCACCTACGCGGCGATCGGCATCGCAGCCCCGATTCTGCTCGTGCTCCTCCGCGTCGTCCAGGGGCTCTTCGTGGGAGGTGAATGGTCGGGAGCGCTCACGCTCGTCGTCGAGAACGCTCCCCTGCACCTGCGGGCGCGCTACGCGGTCATCCCCCTCATCGGCTCTCCGATCGGAACGATCCTGTCATCAGGCGGGTTCTTCCTCATCACGTTCTTCTTCACGCAGGAGAACTTCGACTCGTGGGCCTGGCGGATCCCATTCCTGCTCTCCCTTCCGCTGCTGCTCATCGCCATCTACATCCGCAGCCGACTCGAAGAATCACCGGTCTTCCGCCAGCTCGAGGCGGCCGGCGAGACAGCGCCGACGCCGGTCCGGACGACGTTCAAGCACAGCTGGCGCCAGATCCTCGTCGGACTGGGTGCCTCGCTCCTCGGCATGGGCGGCTTCTACCTGGTCACCACCTTCTGCGTCTGGTACGGCGTCAACGTGCTCGGCTATGAACCGTGGCTGATGCTTCTCGGGACGATCGCCGCCGCCACGGCGGAGATCTTCGTGATCGTCTGGGCCGGGAGGCTCGGGGCGCGGTTCGGCTCCAGCCGCGTCATCTTCTGGGGCGGAATCGCGTCCGCGATCGTGGCGATTCCCGCCTTCATGCTGCTCACCTCAGGTATCCCGACCCTGGTCATCCTCGCGATGGTGCTTGCCGTGTCGACCCTGTCGTTCCCCTACGCCGGTACGGGAGCCGTCTTGACCGGACTCTTCCCCGCGAGAACCCGGTACACGGGCGTGGCGGTGGCGAACAACACGGCCGCCATGGTGGCCGGCTTCGTCCCGCTCATCGTCACGGGACTGGTCGCGACGGCCAATGACTCCTGGTGGCCCGCCGCCCTCATGCTGGCACTCATCTCGATCATCACTGCCGTCTGCGGTGCCATCGCGCCGCGCTTCAGCGTCAGCCTTCCGGGGTTCAAGCACTAGCACCTCGTCGCGCGGATCAGGGCGAGCAACGAGCAACAGGGAAGAGAGAGCACCATGCACATCGACGTGAAGATCCGAGCCCACGAGATCCTCACCATGGACCGGGCGCGACCGAAGGCGAGCTGCGTCGGAATCCTCAACGGACGCATCGTCGGGTTCGACCAGGACCTCACCGGCATCAGTGCTCGCGAGGAGATCGACTTCGGCGACGCCTGCATCACCCCGGGATTCATCGACGCGCACTGCCACACAGCATGGTGGGGGCTCAGCCTCGGGGCGGTCGACGCCGGCGACAGCCCCACCTACGCATCCCTGTACGGCGCGATAGAGGCAGCTGTCGCTGCGGTCGACGACGAGCCTGGCGCCTGGATCCACGTGACGGGCTTCAATCAGGCTCGCTATGACGGCAGGTACCCCAGCCTCGAGCGGCTCGACGAGATCACCGGTGATCACCCGCTCTCCATGCGCCACACGTCTGGACACGCCTCCATCGTCAACACCGAGACGCTTCGAAGGATCGGCGTCTTCCGGGACGGCTTCGAACCGCCAGCAGGCGGAGCTGTCCTCCTGGACGAGAGCGGTGCACCGACCGGTGTGCTCGAAGAGGCAGCGCAAGGCCTTGTCCAGGCACTGCTCATGCCCTATTCGCAGGATGTGCTCGTGGACGCGATCGAAGCTGCAACCGCCAGGTACGCCGCCGAGGGCATCACCAGCTTCTCCGAGGCCGGCGTCGGCGGCGGCTGGATCGGGCACAGCCCTGTCGAGGTGGCCGCCTACCAGGCCGCGGCCGAGCGAGGCTCATTGCACGCTCGCGCTCAGCTCATGCCGGCCGCAGACGCCCTCCGTCCGCTCCACGCGCACCCAGCCGACTTCCACGGCCATGGCGAGGGGAGGGGCCTCGATCTGGGCGTGCGCTTCGGCTTCGGGACCGACGAGGTGCGGTTCGGGCACGTCAAGGTGTTCCTGGACGGGTCACTGCTCGGCGCGACGGCAGCCGTGACCGAGGACTTCTGCGGGCACGACCACAATCGCGGGTACCTGCTCGATGAGCCTGCGCACTACCGAGAGCAGGCGCTCGCCATCTACCGCTCGGGCTGGCCGCTTGCGCTGCACGCCATCGGCGACGCCGCCATCGACCTCGCTCTGGACCTGATCGAGGAAGCGCACTCGCTCTACGGCCCCCTCCCGGCGCCGTGCAGGATCGAGCATTTCGGGATCGCCCGACCAGACCAGGTCACACGCGCCGGGCGCCTGCGAATCGCCGTGACCCCTCAAGCAGGGTTCATCGGGCCCCTCGGCGACCAGATCCTCAAGCGGGTCGGGGCAGGACGCCGCGACTGGCTCTACCGTGGGCGGTCGATCATCGATGCCGGGGGGATCCTCACCGGCTCGTCGGATCTGCCAGTGGCAGACAACAATCTCAGGAGAGGCATGCAGTCAGCCGTGGACCGCCTCACCGCGGGCGGCGAGATCCTCGGGACGCGCGAGGGAATCACGCCGGAAGAAGCACTGCGGACGCACACGGAGTGGGCCGCGAAGGCAACGGGGCAGCTGCGAGACAAGGGCACCCTCGAGGTCGGCAAGCTCGCCGACATGACCGTGCTCGCGTCCTCGCCGATCTCGGCGACGGATATCTCGGCGATCGAGGTCGTCGCGACAGTACTGGGCGGAGAGCTCAGCTACGACTCGCGGAGCTCCGCCGTTGGCGGCCCGGCTCCGATTCCCACGACGATCAGAGACAAGAGAGCAGGAGCAAGATGAACGTGTCCGATGCGACCGCCCAGAGCACACCCCCGACCGGGGGCAGGCAAGCTCCCGGCACTCCTGGCGAGACAGCGGAGGGTCTGCGAGAAGTCCTCCATGCGCAAGCACGCTTCGACGAAGCCCTCTCTCACCTGGACGCCGGGGATCTGCGGGACGCCTCGCTCCTCCCCGGTTGGACGCGCGCCCATGTCATCGCGCACGTGGCCTACAACGCACGCGCGCTGGCTCGCCTCGTGGACTGGGCGGCGACTGGGTCTCGGAACCCCATGTACGAATCCCGAGCGGCACGCGATGCAGAGATCGAGGCCGGGTCTCAGCTGACCGCCGCGCAGCTGGCACGACTCTCGGCGGCGGAGGCGCGGAGCTTCGAGGCCGCCTGGTCCGCGCTCCCCGAGGACCGCTGGGACTACCAGGTCCGGGACGGACGGGGGTCGCCACTCGCGGTGAGGGACACGCTGGAGCTGAGAACCCGCGAGCTGTGGATGCACCTCATCGACCTCGACGCCGGAGTCACCCCGAGCGACGTCCCCGCCGTCCTCCAGCGACGCATCCTGCAGGAGGTCCTGGACACCTGGGCTCGTCACGACCACTTCGTCAGTGCCGTGGCGACGGATGACCGGAGCGCGTTCCACCCGTGGGCCTCGGCCGAATGCGGGCCAGGGGTCCGAGACACGGACCTGCGGGTCTCCGGCACGCTCTCCGACCTGCTCGCATGGGCAACTGGTCGGTCGCTGTCGGGAGTTGCGGCCGCAGACTTCCAGGGCCGGCCACTCGACACCGCGCCGCCCGCCAAACCCTGGATCTAGGCGCCTTCTCGGAGCACCAGGCGACCGAGGCGGACGCCGTCACGGCGGCTTACGCCGTGCTCGCCCGCGGCGTCCAGTCTCGCGAGAGCATCATGACGAGGAGCGCGACCGCGGTGAGCGCCGAGGCTACCCAGACTGGCGCGAGCGCCCCCACCCCCAGTGCGAGCCCGAGCGCTCCGAGTACCGGTCCGGCTGCCGCCCCGATGTTGAGGGCGGCGGTCGCGTAGGAGCCGGCCATCGTGGGCGCTGCGGAGGCCTCGTACAGGACTCGCGCGATGAGCGTGCTGCCGACTCCGAACGAGAGCACCCCGAGCACGAAGACCAGGGTGAGGAGCACCGCAGGGTGGGCGGCACCGCAGGCCATCGTGATCCATCCGGCCAGCAGCAGGGGGCCGCCGACGGCGAGGGCAAGTCCGGGTCGCTGATCCGACATCCGACCCGCGATCGTGACGCCGAGGAACGAGCCGACGCCGAACAGCACCAGTGCGACGGGAACCCACCCTTCGTCGAGCCCTGCAGTGTCGGTCACCACCGGCGCCAGGAACGTGAACGCCGCGAAGGTGCCGCCGTTGATGAGCGCGCCGAGCACCATCGCCCGCACGAGTCTCGGCGACGCCAGCTGAGCGAGCTCGGCGCGCAGACTCGGCGCGACGCCGCTCGCCCCGTCCCGAGCGTTCCTCTGAGGGATGCCCCGGACGATCCCGATGAGGGCGGGGACACAGAGGATCGCGATCCCCCAGAACGTCGCGCGCCACCCCAGCGCGGTGCCGAGCAGAGCGCCCGCGGGCACGCCAGCGACGGTGGCGATCGTCGTGCCGGACAGCAGGATCGACAGCGCACGACCCTTCCGGTCAGGCGGAACGAGTGTGGTGGCGACGCCGAGGGCTACCGCGAGGAACCCCGCGTTCGCGAGCGCACCGAGCACCCGCGTGACGAGCAGAGGCGGGAACGACGTCGCCATCGCGCCGACGACGTGGCATGCCGCGAACACGCAGAGACAGACGATGAGCGTCAGCCGCGGTGGCCAGCGTCGAGCGAACGCCGCCATAGCGGGCGCACCGACGACCATGCCGATCGCGAAGGCCGAGGTCAGCAGACCCGCGGTGCCGACCGAGACGTCGAGGTCGGCGGCTATCGCGGGAAGCAGACCCGCGAGCATGAATTCAGATGTGCCCATGACGAAGACGGCCAGGGCAAGCAGGTAGAGGGCAAAAGGCATCGAGGACTCCGAGGTGAGCGATCAAGAGAGGGGAACTCCTGTCACCACGGCCAGCTGCCCGAGAGAGCGGACTCACGCCCGCAGCTTGCGGGGCGGTACGACTAGCGGTTCGCGGGGCTGGCGGTGTGACCGGCAGCCCCTGACCTGTCTGACTCGGGACTCGACATGACCAGCACCCTACCTGCGCTCGATGCGCGGCGCATCGCCCACCAGCTGGTCCTGCACCGCCCGCACTTCGCGAACGGTCTCCAGGAAGCCCGCTGCCCGGAGGC
This sequence comes from Pseudoclavibacter sp. VKM Ac-2867, assembly GCF_015351275.1. Classification (NCBI taxonomy): domain Bacteria; kingdom Bacillati; phylum Actinomycetota; class Actinomycetes; order Micrococcales; family Microbacteriaceae; genus Pseudoclavibacter; species Pseudoclavibacter sp. VKM Ac-2867. The sequence continues at coordinate 66,411 of NZ_JADKSL010000005.1, read as the reverse complement.
CGAAGCGTCCGAGGAAGACGCCATCGGGGTGGCCCGCGCCGAGCTCTTCCGCGGCGTCCCAGATGGCGGCGAACGTCCCCGGCCCCGCGCTGCCGCCGTAGAGGATGCGCACGTCCCCCGAGCGAGCGGCGAGCTGCCCGCGGATATGCGCGATGGTGGCCGCCACGTAGTCGCCGGGGGCCGGCTCGGGTTGCCCGATCGCCCAGCTCGGCTCGTAGGCGACGACGATCGGCCGGTCGCCGGGTACATCCGCGAACGCCTCGATCAACTGCCGGTCGATGATCGACCTGGCCGCCTCACCCCGCTCCGGCTCGCCGGCGATCAGGATGGGGACCACTCCCGCGTCGGATGCGGCACGGCATTTCTCTCGCACGTCGGCGAGCGTCTCACCGAGGAGCTTCGCGCGCTCGGGGTGCCCGACCATGACCAGCGTCGCACCGACCTCCGACAGCACCTCGGCCGCCGTCTCGCCGGTGAAGGCCCCGAGACCGAAGGGCGAGACATCCTGTGCCCCGACCTGCGCTCCGATCTCGTCGAGCCCGTTGCCTGCGATCGAGATGACCGGATCGGGCGTGCAGAGGAAGATGCCGTCACCGCCGCGGGGACTCCCCCTCAGCTCGCCCACGACCTCGGCGACCCAGGCTCGCGTGTCGGCGAGGGTCGCGTAGGACTTCGAGCTGTGACCGATCATCATGGCTGGCAGCGTCATCGCTGTTCCTCCGTAGTCGTGGCGTTCAGAGTTGTCGAGCACACTCTCAGCAGCGCACTCGCCGCAAGTCTAATCCTGTGCGAACATGTACGTACAACTTCGTTTCGCGGCCTGGCCGCACGACCGGGTCAGGAGCACCATGGCAACGACGCCAAACACATCCCTCCGCGGCGGACTCCCGCGGGCGAGCGCAGGCGAACTCGCGAGCCGCACCTTCGACGTCATCGTCGTCGGCGCCGGCATCAACGGCGCCGCCGTCGCCCGCGAAGCCGCCCTACGCGGCCTGAGCGTCGCCCTCCTCGAACGCAGCGACTTCGGCGAAGGCACCTCCGCCTGGAACTCCCGCCTCATCCACGGTGGCCTCCGCTACCTCGAGCACGGAGAGATCCCCCTCGTCTACGAGTCACTCCACGACCGGGAGGCCCTCCTCCACATCGCACCGCACCTCATCGAGCCCATGCCCTTCATCGTGCCGCTCTACAAGCACAATCACCTCCCCGGCTGGATGTTCCGGATCGGGATGATCCTCTACGACGTGCTCTCCCTCCAGAAATCGCTGCCATCGCACCGGCACCTCGGCGTGAAAGAGCTCGCCACCGAGTTCCCAGGCCTGCGCCGAAGAGGCCTCGGCGGAGGACTCCACTACTACGACGCGCAGATCGCGTACCCGGAGCGACTTGTGCTCGAGACGATCCTGAGCGCAAGCGAGGCCGGCGCGCGCGTTGCGAACTACACGAGCGTGGAGCGCCTCGTCCGCGACGGCACCGCTGTGACCGGGGTGGAGGCCACCGACGTGACAAGCGGCGAGCGTTTCACGGTGCGCGGCCACACCGTCGTCAACGCGGCGGGCCCCTGGCTCGACGAGCTCTCCTTGCCCGCGGGAGTGAAGCGACAGATCGGCGGCACCACCGGCACGCACCTCGTCGTCGACGAGTTCCCGGGCGCCCCGACCGCCACCATCTACTACGAGGCGTTCACCGACAACCGCGCGATCCTCGTCATCCCCTGGAACGGCAAGTACCTCATCGGCACGACCGACGACCGCTTCGAAGGCGACCCGGGCAAGGCGCGCGGCACCGCTGCGGAAGTCGAGTACATCCTCAAGGAGACGAACCTCGTCATCCCGCAGGCGAAGCTCACCAAGGCCGACGTGCTCTACAGCTACACCGGAGTCCGCCCCCTGCCCTTCGTCGACGCCGCCAAGACCGGTGCCATCTCGCGCAGCCACATCATCACCGCCCACGACGATCGTCTGGGCCTCGTGAGCATCGTCGGCGGCAAGCTCACCCCGCACCTCAGCCTCGCGAAGGAGACCGTCGACCTCATCGCCAGCAAGCTCCTCGGTCGGAAGCTGCCCGCCTCCGGCGCGGCCAAGGCCGCCCTGCCCGGCGCATCCTGGAGCAAGTGGCCGAGCACGTCCCTGCGGCGCGCGAACCTCAGACGCGAGCTGCCGTGGGACGAGGCGATCTCCGACCGCCTCGTCCGCGTCTACGGTGCCCGCGCCCTCGACATCGCCGCCCTGGCCGCGGAGAGACCACAGCTCGCGAAGGTCATCGGCGACGGCCCCTCCGCCATCGTCGCCGCCGAGATCGTGTTCGCCATCGAGCAGGAGAGCGCCGTGCACCTCAGCGACATCCTGCATCGACGCACGATGGTCGGCCTCGAGGCCGACCTCGCCGTCTCCGTCGCCGAGGAGTCGGCGGCCGTGGCAGCGGATGCGGCCGGCTGGTCGGCAGAGCGGGTCACCCAGGAGCTCGCCGACCACGCCGCGTACATCACTCGCTTCCGCGGCGGGCTCGACTAGCCACCCGATCGACGCGCCCCTGGCTGACTTGCCCCGCAGCCGGCCAGGGGCACGTCCTAGACTCGACAGGTGCCTCTCACTCGCACGCTCATCGACGTCGCCGCCCGCAGGCCCGACCGCATCGCGCTCGCCGGCGACGGCGAGCGGCTCACCTACCGTCAGCTCCTCCGCTCGTGCGCAGCGGTGCGAGCGGGGGTGGAGACCCTCCTCGGCTCGTCCCAACCCGTCGCGCTCGGGGCCTCGTCGGCCGAAACGCGCGGCGTGCCGATCGTGGCCGTCTCCTTGTCGCGCGCGATCGACGCGGCGCGGCTCCTCACCGGCGCCATCAGCTTCCGGGCCGTCGCAGCCGTCCTCGACCCGCTGTGGCCGCTCGAACACCGCCTCGAGATCCTGCAGCGCGTCGAACCGGCACTTGTCATCACCGACGATGCCGACTTCGAAGACCACCTCCGGGCGTCCTCCTTCGCCGGAACCGTCGTCTCCCTCGCTGCGTTCGACTTGGCGGCGGCGGATGCTCTCGCTCGGCGAGACGATTCGGCGCCGGGCCCCGAGGTCCGGCCCCGCGACGAGCCGTTCCTGCTGCTCTTCACCTCGGGCACAACCGACCTCCCCAAGGGCTTCCTGCGCACCCGGGGCAGCTGGGACCACAACGTGGACATCAGCCGCAGGTACCTCGGCGTCGAGGACGGCCGCTCGACGATCGCCCCGGGCCCGCTCTCCTACAGCCTCACCCTCTACGCGCTCGTCGAGGTCCTCGCGACCGGCGGCTCCCTCTTCCTGCAGAGCCGCTTCGACGCGCAGGCCACCGCGCGAACCATCGCGACCGACCGCGTCGAGCGCCTCGTCGGCGTGCCCGCGATGCTGCTCGCGATCCTGCAGGCCGCACGTCGCGCCGAGCAACCGCTCGACTCCCTGCTCGAGGTCATCACTGGCGGCGCGAACCAGCCGGAGCACATCCGCCGCAGCTTCGAGGAGACCCTCCCGACGGCGCACCTGCGCAGCTACTACGGCGCCTCCGAGATCGGCTTCATCGGCTACAGCGACGCGGGCGACGGCACGAGCCTCACGCCCTTCGGCGGCGTCGAGGTGAGCGTGCGCGACGAGTCCGGTGCGGAGGTGCCCACCGGCGAGACGGGCACGCTCAACATCAGGGTCGGCTCAGCGGTCGAGCGCTACCTCGCCGCGACGAGCGCAGAGCGCATCACGGATGCCGACGGCTGGGCCAGCGTCGGCGACCTCGCCTCGTTCGCGGGCGGGCGCATCCAGCTGCTCGGCCGCGCTGGTGACGTCGCGGTCTCCGGCGGCCACAAGGTGTCCCTGCCCCAAGTCGAGCGTGCGCTCGCATCCCTGCCGGGCTGCGAGCAGTGCTGTGCCGTCGCCCTCCCAGACGCCACGCTCGGCTCGATCGTGGCGGTCGTCGTCGAGGGCGAGGCGGAATCGCTGCCCGCCAAGGCGCGGATGCTCGCGCACCTGCGTGCCCACCTCGCGCCGCAGTTCGTCCCCCACCGCCTCTACCGTGCGCTCGCCCTGCCGAGGACCGCCGGCGGGAAGATCCGCCGCACCGCCGTGCTCGAGCTCGTCGGCTCGGGCGACGTGGACCGGCTATGAACCGCGCCGTCGTCACCGCCGTGGGAGCCGTCACGCCGAACGGGCTCGACGTGGCGAGCACCTGGTCGTCGCTGGTCTCCGGCAGGAGCGGCATCGGCCTCATCGCCGGCGTCGACGTCTCCGACCTCGCCGTGCGCGTCGCCGGAGAGGTGCGCGGCTTCGACGCCGCCTCCCACCTCCCCAAGCGGGACATCGCGAGACTCGACCGGCACGCGCACTACGCCGTCGCGGCGGCGGACGAGGCGATGCGCGCCACGGGCATCACCCCTGGCGCCCTGCCGTTCGACGCCAGCCGATTCGCCGTCACCATCGCAACCGGCTCTGGACCCGTCTCGCTCACCCAGGATGCCGCGCGCGTCCTGGACGCCTCGGGCCCTCGCCGCGTGCCGCCTGGCGTCGTCGTGTACGGCGGCCTCGACGCCGCAGCCGCATACCTCAGCGAACGCTACGGCGCGCGCGGGGCGAGCGCCGGGCTCTCGGCGACGTGCGCCAGCGGCACCGTCGCGCTCGGCGAGGCGATGCGCACGATCAGACACGGCTACGCCGACGCGGTGCTCGTGGTCGCAGCCGACGACTGCCTCAACCGCGTCAACCTGGCCGTGAACGCCACGCTCGGGGCCCTCGCGCTCGGCCACGAGGATGCGCCCGAGACCGCCAGCAGGCCCTTCGACCGCGGACGCCACGGCTTCGTCATGTCGGCCGGAGCAGCCGCCCTCCTCGTCGAGTCCGAGACGAGCGCACTCGCGCGGGGCGCGGAGATCCTGGGCGAGATCGCCGGATACGGTGCGACGTCGGACGCCTACCATCCGACGGCGCCGAGGCCGGACGGGAGCGGCGCGATCGCCGCCATGCGCTCCGCCCTCGACGACGCGAAGCTCAGCACCGACCAGCTCGACCACGTCAACGCGCACGGCACGAGCACGCCGCTGAACGACGCCATGGAGACTGCCGCCCTGCGCGAGCTGCTCGGCTCCCGCCTCGGCGAGGTGCCCGTCACGGCCAACAAGTCCGCGACCGGGCATCTCCTGGGCGCCGCGGGCGCGCTCGAGGCCGTCATCTCGCTGCTGACGACGCGCGACTCCCTGATTCCGCCGACCCTCAACCTCGACGACCCCGAGTTCCCAGAGCTGGACGTCGTGGCGCACGAGGCCCGCCCCGCGCGCATCCGCACCGTGCTCTCGAACTCCTTCGGCTTCGGAGGGCACAACGCCTCGCTCCTGCTGCGTGAGTTCGCGCCGACATCCCGCTAGCTGGACACCTAGAACGCGGGCGGCACGTCAAGCGACTCGAGCGTCTCCCGCACGTGGTCGCTCGTGAACGCCTTCTCGAGCGCCGCGATCTCGGGCGTCCCGAGCTTGTCCTCGCGCGTGACGAGCGTCACGGCGAACTGAGGATCCTGCTCCACGGCCAGACCGTTGTCGACCGGCGTCAGCCCCAGCTGGCGCGCGAACGAGGGCAGGTTGAAGACCGCATCCGCCTCTTCGTACGCCGTGTTGAGCTGCAGCAGGTCGACCTGCGTGATCGTCAGCTCGCGTGGGTTCTCCGTGATGTCGGCGACCTTCGCGGTGAACCGCTCGACGCTCGGGTCGAGCGTGATGACGCCCTGGTCGGCGAGCAGCTGCAGGGCACGGGCCGCGTTCGCGCTGTCATTCGGGATGACGACGCTGCCACCCTGCGGCAGCTCGTCGAGTGAGGCCAGGGTCTTCGAATAGAACGCCACGACCGTCGAGTAGATCGGCTTCACACCGGCGAGCGACGCGTCGTTCTTCGTGTTGAACTCCTCCATGAAGGGCACGAACTGCACGAAGTTCGCATCGATCTCGCCGTTCTCGACGAGCACGTTCGGTTGCACGTAGTCCGAGACGGGCACCAGCTCGATCTCGTAGCCCTCCTCGATGACCTCGGCCGCCGCCTCGACGACATCCGTCATGGGCGTCACCGTCGCGGCGACCTTGATCGTGACGACGTCGCCACCCGCCTCCCCGGCGGACGGAGCGCACCCTGCGGTCAGGAGGGCGAGGGAGCCGACAGCCAGTGCGGCGCCGATCGAGCGGAGGCGGAGTCTCATGGCGGTTGGTTCCTTTTCGGGTCGTGCGGGAGGCGGATGGACGTCGTCCGACGGAGAGTCAGCGGCGGTCGAGCGCCACGGAGAGCCTGTGGCCCCCGGTCTGGAGGAGCTGCACGCAGACGATGACGATGACGATGGTCGTGTACATGAGCGGGTAGTCGTACTCCTGATACCCGTAGCGCAGGGCGAAGTCGCCGAGCCCACCGCCCCCGACGACACCGAGCACCGTCGAGTACGAGAGCAGGCTGATGGCGGCCGAGGTGAGCGCGTAGACGAGCCCGCTGCGCGCCTCCACGAACAGGAAGCGGGTGATGATCTGCCCCGTATCGGCGCCCATGGACCTGGCGGCGTGGATCACGCCGGAGGGCACCTCCAGCAGGATCTGCTCGACGAGGCGCGCGTAGATCGCGACGCCCACGAAGCACAGCGGGAACGTCGCCGCCTGCGTGCCGAACGTCGTGCCGAACACGAGGCGCGTGAGCGGGATGAGGAACACCACGAACAGCAGGAAGGGGAACGACCGGACGACGGTGACGTAGAGGTTGGCGACCCGCCACAGACCACGATGCTCGCGCACCCCACCCGGCCGCGTCAGGTAGATGAGGACGCCGAGCGGAAGCCCGAGCACGACCGCTGCTGCGAGCGAGAACACGAGCATGTATCCGGTCTCGGCGAGTGCCTGGCCGATCGCGTCGGCGTTGCCGGTGAGGGAGGAGACGATGCTGTCGATGAGCTCCATCACGACTCGAGCATCCGCTTCGCGTGCTCGACGTAGGAGCCGCGGTCGTCGCGCGCGCTGTGCTCGACCGAGACGATGCCCTGCAGCCGACCCCGGTCGAGGATCGCGGCCCGGTCGCAGATGGCCTTGACTGCGGCGAGCTCGTGGGTGACGAGCGCGATGGTCGTGCCGAAGTCCTCGCGCGTCGAGGCGAGCAGCCGCAGGATGTCGCTGGTCGTTCGCTCGTCGAGCGCCGAGGTCGGCTCGTCGCAGAGCAGCAGCGGCGGCCGCGTCACGAGCGCACGCGCGATGGCCACGCGCTGCTTCTGCCCGCCCGAGAGCTGAGCCGGGTAGTCGCCGCCCCGATCGCCGAGGCCCACGTAGTCCAGCAGCTCGTCGACGAACGCCGGATCCTTGCGCCGCTGCAGCCGCAGCGGAAGCTCGACGTTCTGCCGCGCCGTCCGGTTCGCGAGCAGGTTGAAGCTCTGGAAGACCATGCCGATGCGGCGGCGCAGGCCACGACGCTCGCGCTCGCGCATCGCAGACGGGTCGGCGCCCTCGATGAGCACTCTCCCCTCGCTCGGCGTCTCGTCGGCGTCGAGGAGTCGCAGCAGCGTCGACTTCCCGGCGCCGGACTCCCCCACGATGCCGAGGATCTCGCCGCGCCGGATCTCCAGGTCGATGCCGTCGAGCGCTGGCACACCCGCCCCGTATCGCACCGTGACGCGTTCGAGGGCGGCCACGGGGCCGGGATCAGGCATGCACGCTCCGTCGTTGTTAGATACTGTGCAACTATAGCGTCGAGCCGTCGGATGCGGAACCCCGCGCACGCAGAAGCGGGGCGCATCCGGAAGAATCCGGACGCGCCCCGCTCGACACCTGCGGCGCCCGCCAGCGAACCGGCAGCGCCTGCAGAAGGGCCCTACGCCTCGACGACCGGCACTGCCGTCGTGATGACACCGCGCGTCGCGAGCGCGTCGACCACGCGACCCTTCGCACCCTCGGCCGACTTCGCGAAGATCGCGAGATGAGCGATCTCCTTCGCCTGCTCGAGCGTGACGCGCTTGAGCGCGGCGCGGACCTCGACGAACGCGGGAGGCGCCATGGAGAGCGAGCGGACGCCGAGACCCACGAGCACGATCGCCAGGTTCGGGTCGGCCGCGGCCTCGCCGCACACACCCACGTTCTTCTGGTGGTGCTCGCCTGCCTCGCCGATACGCTCGATGAGGCGCAGCACGGCGGGGTGCCACGGGTCCTGGAACGCCGCGACGCTGCCGAGGAGACGGTCGGCCGCGAGCGTGTACTGCGTGAGGTCGTTGGTACCCACGGAGACGAAGTCGCTCGTCTCGAGGATCTGCTCGGCCAAGAGCGCAGCCGAGGGAACCTCGATCATGCTTCCGGCCGTCATGAGGCCGTACTCGCGAGCCAGCGCCGTGAAGTGCTCGCTCTCGTGCGCGTCGGAGACCATCGGAGCCATGACCCAGACCTTCGCCTCGGTCGCGGCCTGCGCGTTGGCGAGCGCCTGGAGCTGGTCGCGGAGGATCTGCTCCTTCTTCATGAGGACGCGGATGCCGCGAAGGCCTAGGGCCGGGTTGGGCTCGTCGGCCTCGGTGAGGAAAGCGAGGGGCTTGTCGGCGCCGGCGTCGAGCACGCGCACGACGACCTTCTTGCCGGGGAAGTGGGCGAGGGCCGCCGTATAGTCGGCGGTCTGCTTCTCCACCGACGGAGCCGTGTCGCTGTCGAGGAAGAGGAACTCGGTGCGGAACAGGCCGACGCCCTCGGCGCCGAGGGCTGCCGCGCGCTCCGCATCCACGGGCTTGCCGATGTTCGCGAGGATCTGCACGGGCGTGCCGTCGGCGAGCTCACCCGGCTCGATCGGAGCGGCCTTCATCGCCGCGACGCGGTCGATCTCGGCCTGGGCCTCCGCGATGCGCTCGGCGGACGGCTCGGTGATGACCTGGCCCTTGGCCGCGTCGACGACGATCGTCTCGCCGTCGCGGAGGCTGTCGGCTTCCTTGACCGCAACAACCGCGGGGAGACCCTTCTCGGCCGCCAGGATGCCGGTGTGCGCCTTGGGGCTGCCGTCACGGGTGACCAGCGCGAGCACCTTCGACAGGTCGAGCTTGGCCGTGTCGGCTGGTGCGAGGTCGTGGGCGACCAGGATGAACGGGGTGTCGCTCGACGGCACCTCGGGGGCAGGAACGCCGCGGAGCAGGGCGATGACGCGCTGCGAGACGTCGCCAAGGTCGGTCGCGCGCTCCGCCAGGTAGCCGCCGAGGCTCTTGAGCATCTCGGCGAACGAGGAGAAGGACTCGAAGACGGCACGCTCGGCGGTCTTGCCACCCTCGGTGGCCGCCTTGATGCTGTCGGCGAGCGACGGGTCGGCAGCCATCATGGCCTGCGACTCCAGCACGTTCTTCGCGGCGCCGTCGACGGTCGCTGCGCGAGCGGTCAGCGCCTCGCCGGTCTCACGGAGTGCGGCGATCGCGCGCTCGTACTCGGTCGCGGCGTCGCCGGTGGCGCGCTCGTCGGCCGGTTCGGGGAGCGGATCAGGCATGCGCAGGACTTCACCGAAAGCGACGCCGGTCCCGACGCCAAACCCCGTGTATTTCATAGCAACTCCTTCGTGCTGGTAACTCAGACAGCGTATCGGCACAGCAACGTAGGCTTCGACCGTGACCGAGCAAGACTCAACCAAGAGTTCGCGCAGTTCCACTTTCGCGCCGCCGTTTCCGAAGTTCCCCCCGGAGGCGCCGTTCGGCGAGCGCATGCAAGCACTGATCGCCTGGGCCCAAGCTACTCGCCCCGCCCGAGTCTTCGCCCATTTCGGGGCGAGAAGTGCTTCGGTCCTGGCCGGCGGCATGGCCTACTCGGCTATCTTCTCCATCTTCGCGGGCATCTGGCTACTCTTTTCTGTCGCTGGCATCTTCCTCGCGACGAACACCGAACTTCGCGACGGGCTCATCGGAGTGCTCAACTCATCCCTGCCCGGCCTCATCGGCGAGCAGGGCGCGATCGACCCGAGCCTCCTTGAGAGCACGGGCGCCTTCGGCTGGGCGAGCGCCATCGCCCTCATCGGTACCCTCGGCACCGCACTCGGCTGGCTCGGGCAGGCGCGCACGGGCATCCGCACGATCTTCGACGTCCCCGTCGCCACCAAGCGGAGCTTCGTCGTCCAGAAGCTCATCGACCTCGGCTTCCTCCTCGCATTCGCCGTGGCCCTGGCCATCTCGACCGCGCTCACGGTGCTCTCCTCGACCTTCCTCTCGTCGCTGCTCGAGACGGTCGGCATCGACGAGTCGAGCGGATTCGCGCTTGTCGTCATCCGCATCGTGACGATCCTCATCCTCCTCGCGTTCGACACCGTCGTCCTGGCCGGCATCCTGCGCATCCTGGCCGGCCTGCGCATCCCCACACGCTCGCTGTTCTTCGCCGCCTTCCTCGGGGCGATCATCATCGGCATCCTGAAGCAGGTCTCGACGGCACTCATCGGCGGCGCCACGAGCAATCCGCTCGTCGCCTCCTTCGCCGTGCTCCTCGGCCTCATGATCTTCCTCAACCTGCTCTGCACCGTGCTCCTGCTCACCGCGGCGTGGGTCAAGGTGACGATGGATGACATCGGTGCCTCCCCGAGGCTCCTCACTGCCAAGGAGGCCCGCGAGGAATCGTCCGACACGATCCTCCGTGCCGAGCGGGAGAAGATCGCGACCCAGGTGATCGAGTCCCGAGAGCGGCTCAACGCTGCGCCTCGGTTCTTCCGGTGGAAGGCCATGGCCGAATACCGCGCGCTCCTGCGCGAGCAGCGCAGGATCGAAGCCGAGGCGCAGCGACGCCGCTTCCAAGGCGGACGCGTCTAGACGACGCGCCGCAGACGAGAGGCGCCAGGGGACGAGCGACCGGCGACGCCGAGAGCCCGTGTCGGTGGTCCCGTCTAGACTCGAGCGCATGCCAAGAACCATTCGCATCGCGTCAGTGAACGTCAACGGAGTCCGTGCCGCCTACAAGAAGGGCATGGGCGAGTGGCTCGCCGAACGCGAGGTCGACATCCTGGCGCTGCAGGAGGTTCGCGCACCCACGGAAGAGCTGCACAAGCTCATCGACACGTCCGATTGGGACTTGCACGACCACCTGGCGACCGCGAAGGGCCGTGCCGGCGTCGCCATCGCCTCCCGCATCCCGATCAGCGCCGTCCGCACCGAGCTCGGGCCCGACGACTTCGACTCGGCCGGCCGCTGGCTCGAAGCCGACTTCGACATCGACGGCGTCCCGCTCACGGTCGTGAGCTGCTACGTCAACTCCGGCGAGGCAGACACTCCGAAGCAGGACGAGAAGTGGAAGTTCCTCGACGCCATGAGCGCGAGGCTCCCCGAGCTGCAGGCGCACAGCGCCCACTCGCTGATCGTCGGCGACCTCAACGTCGGCCACACGAAGCTCGACATCAAGAACTGGAAGGGCAACGTGAAGCGTGCCGGCTTCCTGCCCCGCGAGCGCGCCTACTTCGACCGCATCTTCGGCGAGCGCGGCGCGAGCATCGAAGGCGCAGACGGCAGCGCTGGCACCGGACTCGGCTACGTCGACGTGGGCCGCGCGCTCACCGGCGAGGTCGAAGGCCCATACACGTGGTGGTCACAGCGTGGCCAGGCCTTCGACAACGACACCGGATGGCGCATCGACTACCAGGTCGCGACCCCCGACCTCGCCAAGCGTGCCGTCTCCTACGCCGTCGACCGCGCCGCCAGCTACGACACCCGCTGGTCCGATCACGCGCCCGTCGTCGTCGACTACACGTTCTGATCTCCGGGGCCGTCGCCCCGCATCCGCCCGCAGCGGCCCACCCCACTACCCCACTCGCACGACCAACCGCACGACCTCGAGGATCTCCTGATGACCAAGCCCGTGCTCTTCTCCGGCATGCAGCCCTCCGCCGACTCGCTCCACCTCGGCAACTTCATCGGCGCGCTCAGCAACTGGGTGCCCATGCAGGAGGACTTCACGGCCATCTACTGCGTCGTCGACCAGCACGCCATCACCGTGCCCTTCGAACCGAGCTCGCTGCGCGAGCGCACCCGGGTGACGGCGGCGCAGTACATCGCGGCAGGCATCGACCCCGAGAAGTCGATCCTCTTCGTGCAGTCGGCCGTGCCCGCGCACGCGCAGCTGCAGTGGGTGCTCTCCACCATCACCGGTTTCGGCGAGGCCAGCCGCATGACGCAGTTCAAGGACAAGTCGCAGCGGTACGGCGCCGACACGACCACCGTCGGCCTCTTCACGTACCCCGTGCTCATGGCCGCAGACATCCTGCTCTACCAGGCCGCGTCCGTGCCCGTCGGCGAAGACCAGCGCCAGCACATCGAGCTCACCCGCAACCTCGCCGAGCGGTTCAACTCGCGCTTCGGTGACACCTTCGTGGTGCCGGAACCGCACATCATGAAAGAGACCGCGAAGGTCTACGACCTGCAGAACCCAACCGCCAAGATGTCGAAATCGGCGGAGTCGGACGCTGGCCTCCTCCGCCTGCTCGACGACGAGAAGGTCACACGCAAGAAGATCATGCGCGCGGTGACCGACGCCGACGGCGAGATCCGCTTCGACCGCGAGTCCAAGCCAGGAGTGTCGAACCTCCTCACCATCGCGTCCGTGCTCTCGGGGTCGTCGATCGACGAGATCACGGCACAGTATGCGGGCGGCGGCTACGGCGACCTCAAGAAGGGCCTCGCCGAGCTCGTCGAGTCGACGTTCGCCCCCATCCGCGAACGCACCAACGAGCTCCTGGCCGACCCCGCCGAGCTCGACCGCATCCTGGAGCGCGGCGCAGAGCGGGCAAGCGAACTCGCCCTCACGACGCTCGACGAGGTCTACGCTCGCGTCGGCTTCCCCAAGCCGAGACGCTGACCTCGCCCCTCCCCTGAGGGGCGAGCTGGGCACTTCCCACACCCCAGCTGATCGCACCGTTTCTGCCGAATCTCCGCGCTAGGATGACGCAATGCCCGAAACGCTCGTCATCATCCCCACCTACAACGAACGCGAAAACGTCCGCTCCATCGTGGACCGTGTTCTCGGGGCGGATTCGCGTATCCACGTGCTGGTCGTCGACGACAACAGCCCAGATGGCACCGGCGACATGGCCGACGAGATGGCCGCGGCAGACGAGCGCGTCAGCGTGCTGCACCGAGCCGGCAAACTCGGGCTCGGCACGGCCTACCTCGAGGGCTTCGCGCTCGCCGCCGAGCGCGGCTACACCTACGTCTTCGAGTTCGACGCCGACGGCTCGCACCCACCCGAGCGACTGCCCGAGATGATCGACGCGCTCGATGCGGGCGCAGGCCTGGTCATCGGAACCCGCTGGATGCCCGGCGGGCGCACCGAGAACTGGCCCCTCCAGCGCCAGATCCTCTCCCGCGGCGCGTCCATCTACGCCCGCGTGCTGCTGCAGAGCAAGATCCGCGACATCACCGCCGGCTACCGCGGCTACCGCGTCGACCTCCTCCAGGGTTTCGACCTCAGCCGCATCAAGAGTGCCGGCTACTGCTTCCAGATCGAGATGGCCTGGCTCTTCGAACGCTCCGGCATTCGCGTGAGCGAAGTGCCCATCACGTTCGTCGAACGCCAGGAAGGCGCATCCAAGATGTCGAGCGACATCATCGTCGAGGCCGTCTGGCGAGTGTTCGCCTGGGGCCTCGGCTACCGACTCGGCGCACTCTCGCGCCTGACCGGTCGTTGAGCGAAGGCGATTCCATGAGCGACGCACCCACCCCCTCCGTCACCTTCGAGGCCGAGACCTCGATCCCCACGCGCCACGGGGTGCTGCGCTTCCGCGCGTACACCGACGATGCCGACGGGCAGCTGCACCTCGCGATCGTCTCCGGTGAGCCCGAGAACGGCGCCATCGTGCGCGTGCACTCCGAGTGCCTCACCGGCGAAGCCTTCGGCTCGCTGAAGTGCGAGTGCGGGCCGCAGCTCGACGCCTCCCTCGAGGCGATCGGCCGCGACGGCGGCATCGTGCTCTACCTCCGCGGCCATGAAGGCCGCGGCATCGGACTCCTCAACAAGCTCCGCGCCTACGCCCTGCAGGAACAGGGGCTCGACACGGTGGATGCGAACCTCGCGCTCGGCCTGCCCGCCGACAGCCGCGCCTACAGGGCAGCCGCCCAGATGCTCGACGACCTTCAGATCTCCCGCATCCGCCTGCTCACCAACAACCCCGCCAAGGCCGAGGCTCTCGAAGAGCACGGCATCACGGTCGAGGAGCGTGTGCCCCTCGAGGTCGGGCGCGAAGACGCGAACCTCGCCTACCTGACCACCAAGGTCCAGCGCATGGGTCACATCATGAGCGAGCTTCCGCAGCTGCCGAACGACGACGCCGCCAGCTGAGCACGGCCGGAACCGCATACCTCATGCGGCCCACGATTGGGTAGTGGGCCAGCGAAAGTGACGAATGACGTGTAACCTCGTCTCGGCCGGAAGCCACAAGCATCCGACCGAGCACGCGTCAATCGGCCTCGCATCCGCACGGTCCGACGCGTTCCACCCACCGCTGCTCTGAGCTCAAGCACCGCGCGACCCGCACCGAAACCGCGTCTCACCAGCGAGCCAGCTGTCTCAGGAGCAACGTGTCATCCCCCAGCAAGACCAAGACCGGAGCGTCCGTCGAGGAGTTCGAGGTCAAGAACTCCCGCGGCAAGGTCCTCACCGCGAGCCTCGTCGGAACCTCGATCGAGTTCTACGACTTCTACATCTACGCGACCGCCGCGAGCCTCGTCTTCCCGGCCCTCTTCTTCCCGAACGACAACGAGACGACGGCGCTCCTCGCCTCGTTCGCCGTCTTCGGTGTCGCCTTCATCGCTCGCCCAATCGGGTCGATCCTCTTCGGCCACTTCGGCGACCGCATCGGACGCAAGGGCACCCTCGTCGCGACGCTCCTCACCATGGGTATCGCCACCTTCGCGATCGGGCTCCTCCCGACGGCGCTCACTCCCGGCTGGGAGATCCTCGCACCGACGCTCCTCGTCATCATGCGCTTCTGCCAGGGCCTCGGCCTCGGCGGCGAGTGGAGCGGCGCTGCCCTCCTCGCCACGGAGAACGCCCCGGCGAACAAGCGCGCCATCTACGGCACCTTCCCGCAGCTCGGCGCCCCCATCGGCTTCATCCTCGGCAACCTGCTGTTCGTGCTGCTCTCCCACTTCATGAGCGACGAGACGTTCTTCGCCTGGGGCTGGCGAGTGCCGTTCCTCCTCAGCGCCATCCTCGTCATCGTCGGCCTCTGGGTGCGCATCAGCCTCCTCGAGACGCCCGCGTTCGAGAAGGTCGTCGCCGCAGGCGAGGTCTCCAAGGTTCCGCTGTTCGCAGCGTTCAAGACCAGCTGGCGCCAGATCATCCTGGGCACGTTCATCATGCTCGCCACCTACGTGCTCTTCTACATGATGACTGCGTTCACGCTGTCCTTCGGCACGAAGGCCACGACCGAGCAGGCTGCCGCGAAGGCCGAAGCAGCCGGCGAGGCGTTCGACCCGGCCGCCTGGGTGCCAGGCCTCGGCTACATGCGCGAGCAGTTCCTCATCATGCTCATCGTCTCCGTCGTCTTCTTCGGCATCTTCACGCTCGTCTCCGGCCCGCTCGCCGAGAAGTACGGCCGCCGCAAGATGCTGCTCTGGACCACCGGCGCGATCTTCATCTTCGGCTTCGCCATGACGCCGCTGCTCGCCGGCGGCTTCATCGGCACGCAGGGAATGCTCGTCATCGGCATGACGCTCATGGGCCTCACCTTCGGCCCCATGAGCGCCGTCCTCCCGGAGCTCTTCCCCGCCAACGTGCGCTACACGGGAAGCGCCATCGCCTACAACCTCTCGAGCGTCTTCGGCGCCGGCTTCGCGCCGACCGTCTTCATCGCTCTCTGGGCGTTCGGCGACGGCAGCCCGTTCTGGGTCGGCGTGTACCTCGCCGGTGCCGCGATCCTCACCTTCGTGGCACTGCTGATCTCCAAGGAGACCCGCGACATCGCGTACGTGACGAACACGAAGTAGTCACCGCGCCTCATCGACGGGGGCCGTGCATCCACTGCGGATGCACGGCCCCTCTCGTCTGCCCGCCCAGCGCACCGGAGGGCGGATGCTCCAGGTCGGGGCGGGTACCCTTGGCGGGTGCGCGCACACGACTGCGCGCCATCGGCGTGCGCGCATCTCGGCGCGCTGCGGGCGAAAGGCCAGGAGTTTGGGCGACAAGCCAGTGGATGCAGGAGCAGTTGGCAGCGGGGAGACGGCGCAGAAGAAGCGCAGGGGCTTCCCCGGGCGACCGGTTCGCGAGGCGTCGGGCGCACCGAGGGCGACCTTCAAGCAGCTCCTCCCCCACCTGCTCGTCAACAAGCCACTGCTGGCGGGCATCATCGCCATCAGCGTGCTCAGCTCCGCGTTGAGCCTCGCCCAGCCACTGCTCGTGAACGTGCTCATCGGCCAGGTCGAGGTCGGCACCATCGCCGCCTGGGTCGTGTGGGTGCTCGTCGGCGCCGTGGTCATCGGCGCCATCGCCAACGGGGTCCAGCACTTCCTCCTGCAGCGCACGGGCGAGTCGATCGTGCTCAACACGCGACGCCGCCTCGTCGCGAAGCTCCTGCGGCTCCCCGTCGCCGAGTTCGACGCCCGCAGGACGGGCGACCTCGTCTCCCGCGTGGGCAGCGACACCACCATGCTCCGGGCCGTGCTCACGCAGGGACTCGTCGAAGCCATCGGCGGCGCCCTCACCTTCATCGGCGCCGTCGTCGCGATGATCGTGCTCGACGGCGTCCTGTTCCTCATCACCTTCGCCGTGGTCGTCGTGGCCCTGCTGCTCGTCGTCGGCATGTCGATGCGCATCCGCGAGGCCAGCGCGGCGGCCCAGCAGAAGGTGGGCGACCTCACCGCCTCCGTCGAACGCGCCATCTCCTCGGTCAGGACCGTGCGGGCCTTCGGCGCGACCGAACGCGAGGAGCGCCTCGTCGACACCGACGCGGTTGGCGCCTACCAACGTGGCCTCGATGTGGCCCGCATCTCCGCGTTCATCGTGCCTGTTGCGGGCTTCGCCATGCAGGGCGCGCTCATCGCAGTGCTCGGCGTCGGCGGCCTGCGCGTGGCGGCAGGCGACCTGAGCATCGCCAACCTCATCGCCTTCATCATGTTCCTGTTCATGATGATCATGCCGCTCGGCCTCTTCTTCGGGGCCCTCACCGCCGTGAACACCGCCCTCGGCGCGCTCGGGCGCATCGAGGAGATCATCGCGATCCCCGAAGAGGGGGCAGGCGACCGCGATGAGGCGGCGCTGGTCGTCCTCGAGGGGCCCGCCAACGAGCGCGGGGAACCGGATGCGCCCGCCGTCGAGTTCGAGGACGTCACCTTCCACTACCCGGAGGACGTCGTGCGTGCGCGGGCCGCTCGCGAGCGAGCAGCTGCGCGGCTCGAGACGATCCGCCGCGAGTCGTCCCGCGGCGGAATGGCAGCCGCCATGACGGGGGCTGCTTCGGACCCCGACGCTCGACTCTTCGCTGAGGACGGAGCTCAGGCGCGCGTCGAGGCGCCGCTGGTGCTCGACGGTGTCAGCTTCGCGCTGCGCCGCGGCGAGCGCCTCGCCCTCGTCGGCCCATCCGGCTCGGGCAAATCGACGGCCCTTGCCCTGCTCGAGCGCTTCTACGACCCCACGGGTGGCAGCATCCGTCTCGGTGGTGTGGACCTTCGCTCCATCGACCGGCAGCAGCTGCGCGCACAGCTCGGCTACGTGCAGCAGGACGCGCCCGTGCTCGCCGGCAGCCTGCGCGAGAACCTCCTCCTCGGACGGCCGGACGCCGACGATGTCGCCTGCGAGGAGGTGCTCCGCGAGGTGAACCTCGGGGACGTCCTGGACCGCAGCGACGACCGGCTCGACACCCAGGTCGGCGAGTCCGGCGTCATGCTCTCCGGCGGCGAGCGCCAGCGCCTCGCCATCGCGCGCGCGTTGCTCTCGGCCCCGCCGATCCTGCTGCTCGACGAGTCGACGTCGGCCCTCGACGGCGCCAACGAGCGGCTCATGCGGGACGCCCTCGACAAGGTCTCGGAAGGACGAAGCGTCATCGTCATCGCCCACCGCCTGTCGACGGTCGTGGACAGCGACCAGATCGTGGTCCTCGAGCATGGTCAGGTGCTCGGCCGCGGCAAGCACCACGAGCTCGTCGACACGGTCCCCCTGTACCGGGAGCTCGCGCAGCACCAGCTGCTCCTCCCCCGCTGAGTCAGCCAGGCCGGACCGCGCCGCGCTGCTAAGCAGCCCGGGTTGCCATGCCGCATCGTGCCGCCATGCCGAGTCGTGCCGCCCCGCACCCACAGTCTCGGGATGGAGAAGTCCCTGTTAGGTGGGAAGCTTCCCAGCACGAAGTGAGGTTTCCATCCCGAGACCGGGCGCGACGGGCCAGCAGTATTCCCGAGCGCCCAAACCGGGCCGAGCTCCATGGGCCGACCTGAGCCGGGCGATCCACGCGCCGCATCCGCAGTCTCGGGATGGGGAAGTCCCTGTTAGGTGGGAAGCTTCCCAGCACGAAGTGAGGTTTCCATCACGAGACCGGGCGGGACGGGACTCGGGACGGGACGCGAGGCAGGACGCGGGGCCGGCGGCAGGCGCGGGGGCGACCCTACTCGACGGTGACGCCGACTGCGCGGAGCTCCTCAAGAGCCGTCGCTCTGGATTCCGGGGCCACGGCTGAGGTGAGGCCGTCGATGACACGCACCGTGAACCCCTCCCGGTGGGCGTCGAGCGCGGATGCGCGCACGCAGTGGTCGGTCGCGATGCCCACGACGTCGAGGTGGTCGACGCCGCGAGCGCGCAGCGCCTCGGCGAGCGTCTCGCCCTCAGCGGTTGCCCCGTCGAAGGCCGAGTAGGACGGCGAGCCCTGGCCCTTGAAGACGTGGAGGTCGACGAGCTTCGTGTCGAGCGCGGGGTGGTAGTCGGCGCCTGGTGTGCCGGCCACGCAGTGCTCCGGCCAGCTGTCGACGAAGTCGGGCTGCGGGTGGAAGTGCCCACCGTTGTCACTGTCGGCGTCATGCCAGTCGCGCGAGGCGACGATGACCGCGTAGTCCTCGCCGTTGTCCGCGAGGTGCTCGGTGATGCCGGCTGCCACGGCTGCACCACCGGCTGTCTCGAGGGCCCCGCCCTCGGTGAAGTCGTTCTGGACGTCGACGATCAGCAGTGCGCGGCTCATGCCCCCAGTCTGCCGCAGGGCTCCTGGATGAGCCAGGCGCATCCGCGCCCGCTCGGCTCGTCGCTCACCAGTTGGCGAGGGATGCGCCGCACGAGTAGGTGCGGGCGGCGATGGTGTCGAGGGCGTCACGGTTGGCGGGCGTGACGGCTCCCACGACGAAGAAGGCGAAGGTCAGCCTGCTGCCGTCCGCGGCGGTCATGTAGCCGGCGAGGCCGTAGACCTCGTTGATCCATCCCGTCTTGGCCGTGATGGCGCCTGGGGGGACGCCCAGGGAGGTGAGCCTCGTCTGGAGGGTGCCGCTCTGGCCGGATGCGGGCAGGTCGTCGAGCATCTGGGACGCGGCGATGTCCGGCTGCGAGATGGCTTGCAGCAGCTCGGCGACGAGTTCGGGCGGAACTCGGTTGTCGGCGGACAGACCGGAGCCGTCAGCGAGGACGAGGCCGACTGTGTCGAGGCCGAGGGTCGACAGTGCCTGGCTGGTCGAGGCTTGGATGGCGGCGAAGTCGGTGCCGGCGCCCTGCTCGATCGCGACGAGCCGCGAGAGCATCTCGGCGACGTTGTTGTCGCTGTCGATCAGGGCATAGTGCACGAGTTCGGAGACCGGCTGCGACCAGACCTCTGCGAGCAGCGTCGCGCCCGCCGGGACGGTGGCGCTTGCGCCTGCCGTCGCGGCTCCGAGCCTCGTGGCGAACGCGCTTGCGGCGGCGCCGCTCGGGTCGTCCGTGCGAGGCGAGACGAGGCTCGCCGGGTTCTGGCGTCCGCCGTCGACCATGAGCGCCGAGATCGGGCTGATGTAGCCGTCGGTGCGGTCCGCCTGCAACCACGACGGCTGCCATTCCGGCCCGCTGAACGCCGACTTGTCGACGAGCACCTGGGTGAGGGCTGTGCCGGAGAGGTTCGGGTCGTTCGCCCAGGCTGTCCGGGTCTGGCCGGCGAGGTCGGCGAGCGTCGCGGTCGCGCCGGAGTAGTAGCTGCCCGCGCCGGTGTCGGTGGAGGCGAGGGTCACGTCTCCACCTCCCACGATGACCACCGAGCCCGGCTCGCTGCCTGCGTAGACGCGCGTGGGGATGCGGAAGTCCGGGCCGAGCACCTGCATGGCCGCGGTCGTGGTGAGGAGCTTCATGACGGAGGCCGTCGGCACCGCGTCCGCCGCCTTGCGCTCGTAGATCGCTTCCCCGCTCTGCGAGTCGACGACCACGCCGTGGAAGTCGAGGGCTCCTTCGGCGCTCGCTACGTCTTCGATGGAGCAGGTGCGCATCGGCTCGGCGGCGGTGGCTTCGGCGGGTGCCTCGCGAACTGCGCCGAGCGACTTGGCGGGGAGGACCTCTGACGTGCCGGCGAAGGCCGGTGCCGCTGCTGCGAACCCGGCCGCGCCGGCGGCGAAGCCCCCTCCGAGCGCGAGGACGCCCACGAGCGCGAAGCCGACGAGGCGACTGGCGAGTGAGCGCGGGGACTTTCCTGAGCTGGCCATGTCACCTCCCGGCGGAACGAGGAGCCGCGTCGTCGTTCGACGCCACGGCAAGCTGCAAGTCTAGCCAAGCGACGCAGGCGCCGTGCTGACCAGGGAATCGGGGATGCCTCCTGCCCACTGGACCGCTCGGCGCGGCGGGGAGGGCAGGAGACTCGAGCCCTCAGCTCAGGCCGGCAGAGCGGAGGTAGTGGAGCAGCAGTGTGTCGTCGCACTCCAGGACGCCGGCGAGGGCGAGCGGGTGCTGCGCGAGCGTCTCCGAGTGCGTGATGCGTCCGCCCTGCCCACCCACCGACGCCGGCGAGATCGTCAGGCAGAGCTCGTCGAACGCGCCCTGAGCGTTGACCTCGCCGAACAGCGACGGTCCGCCCTCGCAGAGCACCTCCGTGTGACCCAGCTCGCGCAGCATTGCGCGGAGCTCGGTGACGTCGAGAGTTCCAGGGCGCTCCGGATGCTCCGGCACGGTGAGCACGGTCGCGACCTCCCGAAACGGCGCGAGCCGTTCGGGGTCAGAAACGGGAGTCACCACGATCGGCGGTACCGGCGCATCCGCGAACATCTCGTGCTTCGGGTCGAGCGCGAGCCGGCTCGAGACGATGCCGAGCGTCGGATGCGGGGGTCGCCCCCGCTCTTCACGCCAGGCGACGGAGGGCTCGGACACTCGAAGGCCCACGTAGCCTTCGTCGCGGAGGGTGCCCGCCCCCACCAGCACAAGATCCGCGAGGCGGCGCAGCAGCTCGAACACGCGATGGTCCGCGGCGGTGCCGAGGCTCCCCGACCTGCCGTCGCCGCCCATGGCGGCCCCGTCGACGCTTGCCACGAAGTTCAGCCGGAACGCCCCGTTGGCGGGGTAGGCGTAGTGGGCGAGCAGTTGCTCGTCGTCAAGCTGCTCACGGGCCCCTTCAGGGCCGAGCAGCGAGCGGATCGCCGGGGATGGAGCGTTCATGCTGAGAGCATGCCACGCAGACGTGGACGGCAGTGGTGAGTCGAGTGCGAACCGCGTGTGCCCTAGACGTTGTGTCGCGTGTAAGCGGGCGCGCGGAGGCCGAGGATCGCCTCGGTCATGCGGGTCGCATCGACCGCCTCAGGCACGTTGTGCATGCGGACGATGCGAGCGCCGAGCAGGATGCACGCGACGGCCGCCGCGAGCGATCCGGCTACCCGCTCCCGCTTCGGCCTGTCGAGGGTCTCGCCGATGAAGTCCTTGTTGGAGACCGCGGCAAGGGAGGGGAAACCCAGCGACGAGATCTCATCGAAGTGCCGTGTCAGTGCGAGCGTGTGCAGCGTGTTCTTGTTGAGGTCGTGCCCCGGGTCGACGATGAGCTGGTTGTCCTCGACCCCCAGCTCGATGGCCCGCTCGGCCCGCGCCTGCAGGAACGAGCGCACCTCTCCCACCACGTCGTCGTAGCGCGGCCGGGCGAGCTCCGCCCTCGGCGCCGCGACGCTGTGCGTGATGACGAGCTGAGCACCCGACCCCGCGACGACCCGCGCGAGGTCTTCGTCGCGGAGGCCGCTCGTGTCGTTGATGATGCCTGCGCCCGCTTCGAGGCATGCCTCGGCCACGCGTGCACGGTAGGTCTCCGCGGAGATGGGGATGCTGGTCCGCTCCCGCACGGCACGGATCACGGGCACCACTCGGCTGATCTCGTCCTGCTCGGAGAGCTCCTCACCTGGTGCGAAGGGCTGACCGCCGATGTCCACGATGTCCGCGCCGGCCCGCTCGGCGGCGAGCACCGCATCCACGGCGCTCTCGAGCGCGAAGGTCGCCCCATCGTCGTAGAACGAGTCGGGGGTGCGGTTCACGATCGCCATGACCGCCACGCGCCGGGAGAAGTCGAACCCCTCCCCCTCGCCGAGGCGATGGACCGGGCTGCGCAGGCCAGGGAACGCCAGGGGCGGGTGCTGGTCGGGGTCTTGGCGGTGCCGGCGCTCGAGCATCTCATCAGCGTAGGGGAGACGTGCTGAGGAGCGCGGCCGACTCGGTGCCGCCGGAGAAGACAAAAACCCCTCCGCACCGAAGTGCGGAGGGGCGATGGGGCCGCCTGCGAGAATCGAACTCGCGACCTATTCATTACGAGTGAATCGCTCTGCCGACTGAGCTAAGGCGGCCTGCCTGCAGCTCAACTCCCTGGGGCGCTGAACTCGACACCAAAGCATAACGCACACTCAGCTCAAGTGCACATCGGGGTGTCGTGGTCAGCAGACGAGGCCCTCGGCGGGCACCGTCCCGTCGATGAAGTACGCGTCGACGGCGCCCGTGACGCAGCTGTCGCCCTGCGTGTAGGCGAGGTGCCCTTCACCCTCGAAGGTGACGAGCGTGGCCGATTCGAGCTGCTCGGTCACTGCCTCCGCCCACGCGTATGGCGTGGCCGGGTCACCCGTGGTGCCGATGATCAGCACGGGATCTGCACCGGCCCCCGTGACGGGCGCGAGCTCGTTGGTGGATGGGAACGCCCACTGCTGGCAGGTCGTATCGCCGAGCGCTTCCGGGCCGGGGATGCCGATGGGGGTCGACTCTGCGATCTGCCGGTTGAAGTCGGCGATCTTCGCGGGATCGGTCTCGACCGGGTAGTCGAGGCAGTTGATGGCGGTGAACGCCTCGAACATGTTGTCCGCGTAGGTGCCGTCTGGCTCGCGCCCGTAGTAGGAGTCGCTGAGGGCGAAGAAGCCCGCTGGGTCGCCGGTGGCCTCATAGGCGGCGAACGCCTCGCTCAGGTACGGCCAGCTCTGGTCGTTGTAGAGGGCCGAGCTGATGGCGGTGTCGATGACGCTGCTGGTGAGCTTCCGCCCGTCGGCGTTGTTGGGGAGCGTGTCGTCGGCCTCGGCCATGAGGGCGTTGATCTTCGCGATCGCGTCGTCGACGCTGCCCGTGAAGGGGCAGCTGGTCGTCGTCAGGCAGTCCTCGAGGTAGGTGCGGGTCGCTTCGCCGAACGCACCCTGCTGGGCGAGCACGACCTCGAAGGTCGAGAGGGTGGGGTCGGTCGCGCCGTCGAGCACGACGCGTCCGACGGTCTCGGGGAACATGTCGATGTACTGCGCACCGATGTCGGTGCCGTAGGAGAACCCGAAGTAGTTGACCTTCGGGTCGCCGACGAGGGCTCGCATCATGTCGAGGTCCTTGACGGTGCTCTTCGTGTCGACGAACTCGAGGAGAGCCCCCGTGTTCTCGAGGCAGTCGTCGGCGAACTCCTTGGAGTTCGCGGTCACCGCGTCGATGATCTGCTGGTCGGTCGCCGTCTCGGCGTCCAGTTCCTCGTCGACGCCGTAGAACCATTCATCCATGCCAGCGTCGTCGCGGCAGTCGACGGCGCTCGATTCTCCGACGCCGCGCGGGTCCCAGCCCACGATGTCGAAGTCGTCCATGAGCTCGGGCGTGAAGACGTACTCGGCGCTGTCGCGAACGAAGGAGATGCCGGAGGCGCCGGGGCCGCCCGGGTTCGTGAAGATCGTGCCGAGGGGATTGCCGCTCGCTGCGGGCACCTTGACCATGGCGAGCTCGATCTTCTCGGACGCCCCGTCACCCCAGTTCATGGGAGCTTCGGCGGTGGCGCACTCGCGCCCGTTGCCGCAGTCGCCCCAGTCGAGGTCCTGCTCGTAGTACGCCTGGATGCTCGGCTCGAGCCCGGTGGGCACAAGCTGCGCGTCCTCCTGCGGCCCGCCGCCTCCCGAGGTTCCGGGGCCCGCGAGGGTCGTGATGAGCGTGCATCCGCTGAGCGCGAAGATGGCGGCGGCCGCGAGGAGCGAGGCGCCGATGCCCCGCGTCGCCGCTCGAGCGCGGGTGGTCGTTCTGGTCATGATGCTCCCTGCTGCTTCTGCGTCCAGCTGATCAAGAATGCCTCCAGTACGAGCGCAACGGGCACGTTCGCGGCGAGTCGTGCTCGTGCCTTGCTGACGGCGTCGATGCTGGTGAGCACGTCGTCGGAGCTGCGGGAGCCCGTTGCGGCTTCCAGTTCGCTCCTCCGGTGCTCGTTGACGAGCTCGACGGGCAGCTCGAGCTGGAGCATGAGCAGGTCGCGCAACAGAGAGACGGAGTCGGTGAGGATGCGATCGATCGCGTCGACCTGCCCTCGCTTGGCCCGGCGCTTCTGGTGCTCCTCGAGCTCGCGGATCTGGCCGCGCAACTGCCGTGGCACCGCCTGCCCCGGTGTGAGCCCGAGCGAGCGGAACGCCGCGGCGCGCTCATGCTCGTCGCGGTCGGCGGCGTTGGCGGTGGCGTCTTCGTCGGCGATGGTCACGAGCTGCGCCGCCTTGCGAACGGCCTCTCCGGTGGTGCGGATGTCGAGCAGGCCGTCGAGTGACGCGTCGCGCCTCCCCCAGGCGTCTTCGCTCGTCGCGAGGCGCTTGGCCATGCCGACGTGGCTCTGCGCTTCGCGGGCGGCGCGCAGGGCGGTGTCCGGTTCGATCCCGTCGCGCCGGACCAGCAGAGCCGCGACGTCTCGAACCGCGGGGACGCGCAGGCGCACGCTGCGCACTCGCGAGCGGATGGTCGGCAGCAGGTCGGCCTCGCTGGGAGCGCAGAGCACCCAGACGGTTGATTCCGGCGGCTCCTCGATCGCTTTGAGGAGGGTGTTGGAGGTGCGCGCGACCATGCGGTCGGCGTCCTCGACGATGATGACCCTGTAGCGCCCGGTCATGGGTGACATGGAGGCTCGTTCGACGAGCTCTCGAGCGGTCTTGATGTCCAGCTGCACGGTCTCGGTCACGACCGCCGTGAGGTCGGGATGTGAGCGGGCGCGCACCTGCACGCACGACGGGCACACCCCGCATCCCCCGTCCGGGCAGAGGAGCGCGGCCGCGAAGGCGTAGGCCATGTTGCTGCGGCCGGAACCGGGAGGGCCGGTGATGAGCCAGGAGTTGGTCATGCCACTCGGGTCGATGGCTCCCCGCTTCGAGGCTTTCGCCGCGTTGGAGAACAGCGCTATCGCGTCGTCTTGACCGGACAGGTCGTCCCAGACGGTCACGGCTACTCGCCCGCCGGCTGCCGCTCGAGGAGCTCGGCGACGCGGGTGCGGATGAGCTCCGCCACATGCTCGCGGGGCTGGGTCGCATCGATGACGAGGAACCTGTCGGGGTCTGCTGCGGCGAGAGCGAGGAACGCCGCGCGGACGGAGTCGTGGAACGACTTGGACTCTGCTTCGAGCCGATCGTAGGTGCCGCGGGTCTCGCCGATGCGGCGGCGGCCCTCTTCCGGGTCGAGGTCGAAGAGCACGGTGAGGTCGGGGAGGAGGCCACGTGCGGCCCAGAGCGAGAGGTCTCTGACCTCGTCGGCGCCGAGCTCGCGACCGGTCCCCTGATACGCGATCGAGGAGTCGAGGTACCGGTCCTGCACGACGATGTCGCCGCGCTCGAGGGCTGGCCTCACAACCGTCGCGATGTGCTGTGCACGGTCGGCGGCGTACAGGAGCGCCTCGGCTCGCGCGTCCATGTGTCCCTTGCGGTGGAGCACGAGCTCTCGGATGTCGGCGCCGAGGTCGGTGCCACCGGGTTCGCGGGTGCGCACGACCTGCCGGCCGAGCGAGTTCAGCCAGTTCTCGAGCAGGCCCGAGTGCGTCGACTTCCCTGCCCCGTCGCCGCCCTCGAGCGTGATGAAGAGGCCCGTCATTCGGTGGCTGCTGCTTCGCTGGCCTTGGCCGCCGGCTTCTTGGCGGGTGCGCGCTTCGCGGCTGGCTTCTTCGCGGCGGTCGTCTTCGCCGTCGTCGACTTCGCTGCCGGCTTCTTCGCGGCTGGCTTCTTGGCTGCCGGCTTCTTCGCGGCCGTTGTCTTGCGCTTCACTGGACCCTTGGCGCGCTTGTCGGCGAGCATCTGCACGGCCTCTTCGAAGGTGACGTCCTCGGGGTTCGCGCCGCGTGTGACGGTCACGTTCGTCTCACCGTCGGTCACGTACGGCCCGAAGCGGCCGTCCTTGATCTTGATCGGCTTTCCGCTGACCGGGTCGGCTTCGAACTCCTTGATCGCGGCCTTCGTGGTGCGAGCACCGTACTTGGGCTGCGCGAACAGCTCGTGGGCCGCTTCGAGCGTGACCGTGAAGATCTCGTCCTCGCTCGTGAGGGAGCGGGTGTCGGTCCCCTTCTTCAGGTACGGGCCGTAGCGCCCGTTCTGTGCGGTGATCTCCGCGCCCGTCTCGGCGTCGACACCGACGACCCGGGGCAGCTCGAGCAACCCGATGGCCTGCTCGTAGGTGACCTGCTCGGGGATCATGGACTTGAACAGCGATGCGGTGCGGGGCTTGTCCGCCGCGGCGGCCTTCTTGGCGCGCGGCTTCTTGACGGGACGCCCCTCGGCTGCGGCGGCTTTCGCCTCCGCCTCTTCCGCGAGTGCCTTGGCCTTCGCGTCCGCCTCCGCGGCGGCCTCTTCAGCTTCTGAGGGACCCTCGGTCACGTAGGGGCCGAAGCGGCCGTCCTTGACGAGGATGCGCTTGCCAGTCTCGGGGACGACGCCGAGCACGCGGTCGGTCTGGATCGGCGCCTCGACGAGCTCGATCGCCTTCTGGGCCGTCAGCTCGTCCGGCGCCAGCTCCTCAGGCACATTCACGCGGCGAGGAGTGTCGCCTTCCGTCTCCGGCGCCACCTCGAGGTACGGGCCGTAGCGTCCGATGCGGAGCACGATGCCGTCGGCGAGGGGGGTGGAGTTGATCTCGCGGGCGTCGATCTCACCGAGGTTGTCGATGACGCCGCGCAGGCCCTTGTGGTCCTCGGTTCCGAAGTAGAAGCCACGCAGCCAGTCGTTGCGCTGCTCGGATCCTGCGGCGATCCGGTCCAGGTCGCCTTCCATCTGCGCCGTGAAGTTGTATTCGACGAGGTCGTGGAAGTGCTCCTCCAGGAGTCGGACGACGGAGAAGGCCGTCCAGCTGGGGACCAGCGCGCTGCCGCGCGGTGCGACGTAGCCGCGGTCGATGATCGTGGAGATGATCGACGCATAGGTGGACGGACGGCCGATGCCGAGCTCGTCGAGGGTCTTGACGAGGCTGGCCTCCGTGTAGCGCGGGGGTGGGCTCGTCTCGTGGCTCTTGGCGTCTGCCGTCTCGGTCTCGAGCTTCTGGCCCTTCTCGAGCGGCGGCAGCTTGGCTTCCGCGGTCGTCGAGTCGTCGCGCGCTTCGTCCTTGCCCTCCTCGTAGGCGGCGAGGAAGCCGCGGAAGGTGATGACGGTGCCGGATGCCTGGAACTCCGCGGCGCGGCTGGTGACCGTGCCCTGCGCGTCGG
This sequence comes from Pseudoclavibacter sp. VKM Ac-2867, assembly GCF_015351275.1. Classification (NCBI taxonomy): domain Bacteria; kingdom Bacillati; phylum Actinomycetota; class Actinomycetes; order Micrococcales; family Microbacteriaceae; genus Pseudoclavibacter; species Pseudoclavibacter sp. VKM Ac-2867. The sequence continues at coordinate 38,644 of NZ_JADKSL010000005.1, read as the reverse complement.
ACACGTCGACGGGCGAGGCGTCGATCGTGACGGTGGCCGTCTGCCCCTTGGCGTCGGCCATCTGCGAGGCGATGGTCCGCTTCCAGATGAGGTCGTAGAGCTTGAAGTCGTTCGGGCTCAGCTTGGGGCGCAGCTCGCTGGGGAGCGCGAAGGTGGAGCCTGCTGGCCTGACCGCCTCGTGCGCTTCCTGCGCGTTCTTCGACTTGGAGCCGTAGAGGCGGGGGGCGGCGGGAACCGTCTCGGCACCGTAGAGCTTGGACGCCTGCGTGCGGGCCGCGTTGAGGGCCTGCGACGAGAGCGAAGACGAGTCGGTACGCATGTAGGTGATGTACCCGTTTTCGTACAGCGACTGGGCGACGCTCATCGTCTGGCGCGCGGTGAAGCGCAGCTTGCGCGCTGCCTCCTGCTGCAGCGTCGAGGTCGTGAACGGCGCCGCGGGGCGGCGCGTGTACGGCTTGGACTCGACGGAGGAGACCGTGAGGGGCACGGTGCCCGCGGTGAGCTGCACGGTCAGCGTGGTCGCCTCGGCCTCGCCGAGGATCACGCTGGTGTTCTTGAGCACACCGTGATCGTCGAAGTCGCGTCCGGTGGCGACGCGCTCGCCGTCGAGCTTCGTGAGGCGGGCGACGAAGGCTGCACCGTCCTTGCCGGGCTCCGGCGCGAAGCGTGCTTCGACACCCCAGTAGCTGGCCTTGACGAAGGCGAGGCGCTCGCGCTCGCGGTCGACGATGAGGCGTGTCGCCGCTGACTGCACGCGGCCGGCGGAGAGTCCGGGGCCGACCTTGCGCCACAGGACCGGGGAGACCTCGTAGCCGTAGAGACGGTCGAGGATGCGCCTGGTCTCCTGGGCGTCGACGAGGTGCACGTCGATGTCGCGGGTCCGGTCCTTGGCCGCCTCGATCGCCTCGCGGGTGATCTCGTGGAACACCATGCGCTTGACGGGGACCTTCGGCTGGAGCACCTGCAGGAGGTGCCAGGCGATGGCCTCTCCTTCGCGGTCCTCATCAGTTGCGAGGATGAGCTCGTCGGCATCCTTCAGAGCTCGCTTGAGCTCGGCGACGGTCTTCTTCTTCTGCTCGGAGACCACGTAGTAGGGCTCGAATCCGTTGTCGACGTCGACGCTGAACTTGCCGAGGGAGCCCTTCTTGAGTTCCGGCGGGAGGTTCTTGGGCTCGATGAGGTCGCGAATGTGTCCGACGGAAGCGAGCACGGTGTAGTCATCACCGAGATACTGCGAGATGCTCTTCACTTTGGTCGGCGACTCGACGATGACCAGTGTGTTGCTGCCTGACACAAGCGTTCCTTGGATGGGTCTGCGTGCTTTCGCACGGCGATTCCGGCTGGCCGGAGTGATGTGGGGGCTGTTGCCACCCGTCGGCGCCCATTATATGGACGGGCTGGTCTGTGAACGGGCTGGCTGAAACGGAAGGCTTCCAAATGCTGGCGGCTCCACCTCACGTCTTCTCGTTCCGGCGGCGGTCCTGCCCTCGACGATTCCGAAAAGACGAACGGGCCGGACTCTACACGAACTCGCACAACGGCCTCCCGGCCGTCGGTCGCGCACTCCTCCAGCGATGCGCCGTTCGCCTCGACGACGCGAGCCGCTTCCGCACACGGTTCTCCGTCCAGATACCCCGAGGCGACATCGGCCGCCGCGAGCGCTCCGGCGTCCGCGGCCGCCTGCGCAGCCTGTCGGGCTGGGAAGGCAGCCAGCATGCCGATCGCGCCCACGGAGATCGAGAGGACAAGCAGCGCCACGGCGAGCACGACGACCCCGCCGGCACCGCGCTCTCCGGCGAGCCTCTCGGCGATCACCGCCCACCACCGAGAGCGCAGGCGCGTGCGGCGACCGTGACGGGCAGCTCCCGCTGGCCGAGTTCGAGCGGCGTGGATGCGAGTGCGCACACGAGCCCGTCCGCGTGGCTGACCTCGAGGTGCGCGTCGGGCACGAGGGCCAGGATTCGTGCACGCGCGATGGACTCGTCGTCGCCCCTTGCGATGAGCCGGACCGCGTCGGCAACCGCATCCTGCAGCCGCACCTGCACCACGACCCCCTGGAGTCCGGCGAGGCACAGAGCGAGCAGGAGAACGACGGCGGGTGCGACGATGGCGAACTCCGCGGTCGCGGAGCCCCGGGAAGAGCAAGCGATCTGTCGCCACCGCAGCACCCGGCGCATCATTCGTCCAGTGTGAGTGCGGTGCGGATGATGTTCTCGAGCAGTTCACGGACCTCGTCGCTCTGCATGATGACGACGAGGAGTCCCGCGAAGGCGACGGCGGCCATGGTGGCGATCGCGTATTCGGCGGTCGCTGCACCCTCCTCGTCGCGGAGACGAGTTCGGACTCTCGTGAGGATCGCGCGTGGGCCTGCGCTGAGGCGGTCGTTGGTGGGCAAGGTTGTACCTCTCTTATTGGTTGTCAGTTCGGAGTCGGCACGAGCGTCGAGGGGCGGGCGTCTGGGCGGCCGAAGGAGTGGGGGGCGGCGACGGCGCGCCACGCCTTCGCGGCGGGCCTCACAGCCGCGAGATCGTCTGGGTGAGCACCGCGAGGATGAGCGGCGCCACACCGAGCAGCAGGAACGCGGGGAGCACGCACAGGCCGAGCGGCAGCATGAGGCGCACTCCGAGCTGCGCGGCGTTCCGGCTCGATGCGGCTCTGGCATCACGTCGCTCGAGCGCGGCCTCGCTCCGGAGGAGCTCGGCGGCAGGCACTCCGGCGTCTCTGGCGAGATCGAGGACGCGCTCGATGCGACCGTCCGAACGCGAGGCTTCTCGACTCGACCGGCGGCCGTGGGCCAGATCGGCGTCTTCGAGGACACGTTCGACCTGGTGGAGAACGGTACTGGCGGATGCCCCGCCGAGCATTCCGAGCGCCGTCAGGTCGAGCGCAAGGCCGGGCACCGGGTCTCGTCTTGAGGCTGCCGCGATGAGGGCGCGGTTCCAGAGGTGCGCGGTCGCCATGAGCGCGAGGCCGCCGACGAGGCAGGCGCGGCCGATGGGGGTCCCGAAGAGCATGGCGAGACTGTCGAAGCCGAGCGCGAGGCCGAGCATCACCCCCACGGCGGGCAGGCCCATGACGAGGCGCGCGGCGCTACTCGGGCCGGCGAGCGCGAGCTCGACGTCGCGCTCGGCTGCCGCATGATCCCGGAAGGACTGCCCGAGGTCGGCGAGACCGCGGGCAAGCGGGGCACCCGTCAGTTCGGCGAGCGACCACGCGCAGCCCAGGGAACGCCAGCTCGTCGCCTGCTGCTCCCGGAGCATCGCGCCGACGCGCTGGCCGGCACGCAGGCCCCGCGCGACTCGCAGCTCGACGGGCTCGGCGATGTCGCCGCTGGGCGGCGCCGCCTTCACGCGAAACGCGGCGATCGCTCGTCGCCGCAGCTCACCTCGGAGCGCGCTTCCCACCCGAGCGCGCTCTCTCCCCGGGTGAGCCGACTCGGCTGCGGCGAAGCTCGCGACGTGCTGCCAGGCGGAGGTAGCCGTCGCACCGCCGAGGAGCAGGGCGGCCAGGCGCTCGACGACCGCAGCCGTCTGCTCCGCCTCGTCGATGGCCAGCCTCGTCATGGCCGCTTGGGCTCTCGGTGACGGGTTCCCGTCGTGCTGGTTCCCGACTGAGGGAAAGCCGTGGACCCGGTGACGTCGACATCCGACGCGCCCCGGGGACGCGCCACGGGGGCGACCGCCAATCGGCCCGCGGCATCGAGGCGGAACTCGCCGATCTCTGCGAGTCGTCGATGCCCGGATGTGGTGCGCTCAACGTGCATGACGAGATCGATGGCGCTCACCGTCTGTCGCGCAACCGCGTCCGGTGTCATCCCCGCAAGCGCGCCAAGGGCCTCCAGCCGGGAGGGCACGTCCGCGAGCGAGTTCGCGTGCAGCGTGCCCGCACCGCCATCGTGGCCGGTGTTGAGGGCCGCCAGCAGCTCGCGGAGCTCCGCGCCACGGCACTCGCCGAGCACGAGGCGGTCAGGGCGCATCCGCAGGGATTCGCGGACAAGGCGCTCGAGGGGCACGCTCCCCGCGCCTTCGATGTTCGCCTGCCTCGCCTCCAGCGAGACGCTGTGCGGGTGCGCGATACGCAGCTCAGCCACGTCCTCGATCAGGATGATGCGGTCCCGCTCGTCGGCCTCCGAGAGCATGGCAGCAAGGAAGGTCGTCTTCCCGCTTCCGCCAGCACCGGTCACCAGGACGTTCGCTCGGGCCCGCACCGCCTCTCGCACGAGTTCCTGGGCTCCGGGCGCGAAGAACGCCTGTCGTTCGAGCTGCTCCAGAGTGAGCTGGCAAACCTTCGGGGCTCTGATCGACAGGAGAGTGCCCGTGGTCGAGACGGGCGGGAGAACGGCGTGCACGCGGATGCCGTCGGCGATTCGCACATCCACGCAGGGCGCGGATTCATCGAGGTGCCGGCCGCCGGCCGCGACGATGCGGACCGCGAGCTCACGCAGTGCACGCTCGCTCGGGGCCAGCCAGGACTCCTCCCGTTCGGCCCCGCTCCCCCGGTCGACGTACAGACCTTCGCAGCCGTTCACGAAGAGGTCGGTCACCTCCCCGTCTGCCACGTACCCGGCGAGCGGCCCGAACGCGTCGGCTTGGCCTCGGGTGAGCGAGCGCACCGATCGCGGTGTGGAGTCGTCGAAACCAGCGCGCGGCGGCAACGTGAGCGACGCGGCGCGGTCGGCCGCTGGACGAGCGACGAACCGCTGGACGGGCGCCGCGCCGGGGCCTGAGGTGAAGGACATGCAGGAAGCGTACGAACGGCCGCGGTCGAGCGCGGGCGGCGCTGCGCCGACTGGGGAGAAGCACTCTCCACAAGTCCCCGAGCGACAGAGTCGCGCAGTGCGGTGGCGGAGTCGCGCGGTTAACTGAAGAGGCGCCCGGACAGGGGGATATCCGAGCGCCTCAGCTCATGCAGCGTTCAGGGGGGTTGATTGCTGCAGAGCGACGACAGTTGCGACAGAGAGCGAAACCATCGAAGTCCATGCTAGTGCATATTTCGCTCGAGACCACGTCTGATTCCCAGACAATCGAAAAATGTTCGGCTGGTCTCTCACGGCCGCACGGACGCCGAATCCCGCGCCCCCGCACGCCGTGGACGCTCCGCTCCTGCGCTCCGCAGCCATCCGTCGAGCGCGGCACCACTGGCACTGCTGCCGGTTCACTTCCGCAGGGCCTGGCGCAGCAGGATCGCGTCGAAGCGCTCCGACATTCCCCCCGAAAGGCGGGAGTCGGAGCACATGCTGGCTCCGTAGACTTCTGGCACGCTGCGCCGCACTGAGGTGGCGCCGCATCGCAACGACGCGAAAGGACCTGTGGTGGCTGACAAGATCGAACACCTTCTGGAAGACCTCGAGACCTTCCCGCCCAGCGACGACTTCACGTCCTCCTCCCCCGTGCCGGCCGACCTCGCCGCGCGAGCCGAAGAAGACCGTCTCGGATTCTGGGCCGAGCAGGCCAGGGAGCTGCACTGGTCGACTCCGTTCACGGAGGTCCTCGACTGGAGCGACGCTCCCTTCGCGAAGTGGTTCGCCGACGGCACGCTCAACGCGAGCTACAACTGCGTCGACCGCCACGTGCTCGCCGGCAACGGCGACCGGGTCGCCATCTACTGGGAGGGCGAGCCCGGCGACAAGCGCACCATCACGTACTCCGACCTCCTCGGCGAGGTGAAGCGGGCGGCGAATCTCCTCGAGAGCCTCGGCGTCACGGCCGGAGACGTCGTCGCCATCTACATGCCGATGATCCCGGAGACCGTCGTCGCGATGCTGGCGTGCGCGCGCATCGGCGCCATCCACTCGGTCATCTTCGGCGGCTTCAGCGCCGACTCCATCCGCAGCCGCGTCGAGGATGCGAACGCGAAGCTCGTCATCACGAGCGACGGCTCCATCCGCAAGGGGCGGATCTTCCCCCTCAAGGAGACGGTGGATGCGGCGCTCGAGGCAGACGGGCACACCGTCGAGCACGTGCTCGTCGTCCGTCGCGCCGACAACAAGCCGTCGCTGACCCCGGGACGTGACCTGTGGTGGCACGAGGAGATCGCGCAGGTGAGCGATGAGCACGTCGCGAAGCCGTTCCCCGCCGAGCACCCGCTCTTCATCCTCTACACGTCGGGCACGACCGGGAAGCCGAAGGGCCTCCTGCACACGACGGGTGGCTACCTCACCCAGACGTCGTTCACGCACCGCACCATCTTCGACCTGAAGCCGGAGCAGGACGTCTACTGGTGCTCGGCCGACGTCGGCTGGGTGACCGGCCACAGCTACTTCGTCTACGGACCCCTCGCGAACGGTGCGACGCAGGTCATGTACGAGGGCACGCATGACACCCCTGACCTTGGCCGCTGGTTCGACATCATCCAGCGCTACGGCGTCACGATCTTCTACACGGCACCGACGGCGATCCGCGGCTATATGAAGTCGGGCAGGCAGATCCCCGCGAAGTACGACCTCTCGTCGATCCGTCTCCTCGGCTCCGTGGGAGAGCCGATCAACCCGGAGGCCTGGGCCTGGTACCGGGAGGTCATCGGGGGCAATCGCGTGCCCGTCGTCGACACCTGGTGGCAGACCGAGACGGGCGCCATCATGATCTCCGCGATCCCGAGCCAGGTCGCGCTCAAGCCAGGCGCCGCGCAGGTGCCCGTTCCCGGGGTGGTCGTCGAGGTCGTCGACGACAAGGGCGAGCGCGTCAACCCTGGCGAGATGGGGCTCCTCACGATCACGGAGCCGTGGCCATCGATGACCCGAGGCATCTACGGCGACCGGGAGCGGTTCATCGAGACGTACTGGTCCCAGTTCCCTGGCCGCTACTTCGCCGGCGACGGTGCCGGCGTCGACAAGGACGGGCACCTCTGGCTGCTCGGCCGAGTCGACGACGTCATGAACGTCTCCGGCCACCGGCTGTCGACGACGGAGATCGAGTCGGCGCTCGTCGACCACCCGTTCGTCGCCGAGTCGGCGGTCGTCGGGGCGAGCGACGAGACGACGGGGCAGGCGGTCGTCGCCTTCGTCGTGCTGAAGGAGAGCAAGAAGGCGGAGATCGAGGCCTCTGACGCTCCGAAGGTGCTGCGCGAGCATGTGTCGACGAAGATCGGCGCGATCGCCCGTCCACGTCAGGTGTATGTCGTCGCAGAGCTCCCCAAGACCCGTTCTGGCAAGATCATGCGGCGTCTGCTGCGCGACGTCGCAGACGGCAAGGCGGTCGGGGACACGACGACCCTCACCGACGCCTCGGTGATGTCGGCGATCTCCTCCGGTGTCGCATCCGGAGCCGCCGACGACGACTGACCCGACGCGGCCCCTGACAGAACGACGGAAGCCCTGCGCCCCTCAGAGGAGGGATGCAGGGCTTCCGTCAGTGCGGATGCTCGCGCTGCGCGAGGCGGCCCGCTACTCGTACGCGACGATGAGGTCGACCTCGACCGGCGAGTCGAGCGGCAGCACCGCGACACCCACCGCGGCACGGACGTGCGTGCCCGCGTCGCCGAAGGCGAGGCCCAGCATCTCGGAGACGCCATTCGCGACGAGCGGCTGCTCCGTGAAATCAGGGGCGGATGCGACGTAGACGGTGACCTTCACGACTCGCGTCACGCGGTCGAGGTCGCCGATGACGGACTTGATGGCCGCAAGCGCGTTGAGACCGGCGAAGGCCGCGAACTCGATGGCATCGTCGCGCGGCACCTCGGCGCCGACCTTGCCCTTCTCGGGGAGCGCTCCCTCGATGAACGGGAGCTGGCCGGAGGTGTACACGAGGCCGCCGTGCTCGACTGCCGGCACGTAGGCGGCGACCGGAGCGGCAACCGGAGGCACCGCGAGTCCCATCGCACCGAGACGTTCTTCGACCTGGCTCATGCTGACTCCCCCGCGATCGGGCGCTTCATGTAGGCGACGGATCCGCCCTCGGCATTCGTGGAAACCTGCACCAGCTCCCAACCCTGAGCACCCCAGTTGTTGAGGATGACAGTGGGGGTGTGCAATGGGAGCGGGGTGATGAAATATTCCCACTTCTGCATGGACGTCCTCCTGTGCGATGAGCGCTCAGGCTCTTCATGGGGTACTCATTGAACACTCCTGAAGACGCCACGAGCGGGTGTGACTTACCCTTGATCCTATGTCTGTCACGAATCCAGGGGCGCCCAAACGCAACATTCTGGGTGGCCTCCTAGGGCTGCTTGGTATGAGCGGAGTCGCGGGCGTGCTCGTCACGGCCATGATCACCCCGCTCATCGCCGTCACCGGTGTGGCCGCGAACAGCACCATCTCGCTGTTCGAGAACCTCCCGACGTACCTCGAGATCGGTTCACTGCAGCAGAAGACCGAGCTGTACGCCGCCAACGGACAGAAATTCGCCGAGTTCTACAACCAGAACCGCGAAGAGGTCCCACTCGACCAGATCTCCCCATACGTCGCAGACGCGGCCATCTCTGTGGAGGACCCCAGGTTCCGCGAGCACGGTGGCGTCGACGTCATCTCGGCGGCGCGTGCGCTCGCCCAGTCCGTCATCGGCGATGGCGCGGCAGGCGCATCCACGATCACCATGCAGTACGTGCGCAACGTGCGCGTGCAGACCGCCGAAGCGATCCCCAATGAAGAGGAACGCGACAAGGCCTACCTCGAGGCGACCGAGACCACGACGGGCCGCAAGCTCCAGGAGATGCGCCTCGCGATCGGCGTCGAGAAGCAGTTCTCCAAGGACGAGATCCTCCAGGGCTACCTCAACATCGCCCTCTTCGGCGGCACCACCTACGGCATCGAGTCGGCAGCGCAGCGCTACTTCGGCAAGTCGGCGCTCGACCTGAACCTGCAGGAGTCCGCGAGCCTCATCGCGATCGTGCAGGAGCCGAACGCGTACCGCCTCGACGTGCCCGAGAACATCGAGGCGAACAAGGTGCGCCGCGACTACATCCTCATGCGCATGATGGAGGAAGGCAAGATCGACCAGGCGACCTACGACGCGACCGTCGTGCTGCCCGTCGAGCCCCGCCCGACGGAGCCCAAGCACGGCTGCAGCGCGGCCGAGGGCAACGCGCAGTACTTCTGCGACTACGTGCGACTCGTCATGGTCCAGGATCCCGCGTTCGGTGAGACCTACGAGGAACGGCAGTTCAACTTCCAGACCAAGGGCTACCAGATCCACACGACCCTCGACCTCGACATGCAGGCTCAGGGTCAGGCCTCGATGGCCTCGGCTGTTCCCGCCTACGTCGACGGCATGGACATGGGATCCGCAGCTTCCATGGTCGAGGAGGGCACGGGCCGCGTGCTCATGATGGTGCAGAACACCGCCTTCGGCGACACGGAGGAGCTGGCCGGTCAACCGGGCTACACCTCGGTGAACTACAACACCGACTACGAGTACGGCGGTTCCACGGGCTTCCAGGTCGGGTCGACCTACAAGATGTTCACGCTCGCCGAATGGCTGGCATCGGGGAAGTCTCTGAACTCCTCCGTGAACGGCAAGGACCGCGCCTTCAACCTCGCGAACTTCCAGAACTCCTGCCTCGGCGCGGATGGCGGCTCCTGGTCGCCGACGAACGACGGAGGCTCGAAGGTCGGCAACGTGTCGGTCCGCCAGGCGACGTCGCAGTCGATCAACACGGCGTACGTGGCCATGGCCGAGCAGCTCGACCAGTGCCGCATCCGCGACACCGCCATGGCCATGGGCGCACACCGCGCCGACGGGGCGATCAACGAGTCGAACCCGGCCGCAGTGCTCGGAACGAATACGATCGCGCCCCTCTCCATGGCGACGGCCGTGGCCGGATTCGCGAACGGCGGCGTCACCTGCACGCCCATCGCGATCGACAGCATCACGCTGCGCGACGGCTCCGCCATCGAGGCGCCGAAGTCGACGTGCAACCAGGCGGTGACCCCCGAGGTCGCGGCCGGTGTGACCTCCGCCCTCCAGGGCGTCGCCAACGGCGGCACGGGCAGTGCCTCGAACCCGGGCATCGCACCCCTCATGGGCAAGACCGGAACCACGGACAGCGGCCTGCAGACGTGGATGGTCGGAGCCACCACCAAGGTCGGCCTCGCCGTCTGGGTCGGCAACGCCAGCGGCCAGGTCCCCATGTACGGCGTCGACCTCCCCCGCGCGGTCGGAAGCCAGACGCGTCACGTCATCTTCAACGACGTCATCGCCCAGGCGATGCGCGTCTACGGCGGCGACTCCTTCCCCGAGCCAACCGGCAGCGCCGTCCAGAACGAGCAAGTGACGGTGCCAGACCTGACCGGGAAGACGACGGCTGAGGCGAAGTCCTCGCTCGAGGGGCTCGGCTTCACCGTGTCCGTCGGCAACGCCGTCGAATCCGATCAGCCGGAAGGCACTGTGGCCAGCACGCTGCCGAGCGCGAACACCCGTGTGACGCAGGGAACGACGATCACGATCACCCCGTCGCGCGGGCCGGCCGCCGCACCGACCACGGCGGCGCTCGTCGCACCGGACCTCGCGGGGCAGACCCAGGAACAGGCGCAGTCCACGCTCTCCCAGCTCGGCTTCAGCGGCACCATGGCGATCCTCACCGAGGAGAGCGCGACCGTCCCGAGCGGACAGGTGATCCGCACCGACCCGGCACCGGGCGCGGAACTGAATCGCAGCGGCTCCATCCAGGTCTACGTCTCTTCCGGCCCCTAAGGGCCATCGCACTAACTGAAACGAGTTCCACATGGCGGATTCCGTCGCCACCTCGGGCCAAGGAACCTCTTCCGGCCTCGGACCAGCAAGCGCCGTCGCCCTCACCCTCCTCGGGGTGGGGGCGGCGACCGCCATCTACGGCACGATGATCGAGCGCCGCGCGTTCCGTCTGCGTCGGGTCGAATCGCGCATCCTGCCCCCCGGTTCAGCCCCGCTGCGTGTCCTGCACCTCAGCGACTTCCACGTCGCGCCCTGGCAGCGCAAGAAGCAGGAGTTCGTCAGAGGGCTCGCCGCCCTGCAGCCCGACCTCGTCATCGGCACGGGCGACAACCTCGGCCACGTCGACGCCGTCCCGACCGTCGCCCGCATGCTCGAGCCGTTCGAGGGAATCCCTTCTGTGCACGTGTACGGGTCGAACGACTACCTGGGGCCCGTCCTCAAGAACCCCTTCACGTACTTCGGCAGTTCCGCCCACGTCGCGAAGACGGCGCCGCGTCTCGACACGGAGAGCCTCACCGGCCACTTCAACCGTCTCGGGTGGACGCCCCTCAACAACATGGCGGCTGTCCTCGAGGTCGCCGGCAGGCGCATCCGCTTCTTCGGGGTCAACGACCCGCACATCGACGGCGATGACTTCGCCGCCGCGGGTGAGGCCCTGCGCGAGGCGTCGGAAGGTGAGGACTGGGACCTCACCATCGCGCTCGCGCACGCCCCGTACCAGCGGGTCCTGAGCGGACTCGTCGACCTCGGCGCCGACGCGATCTTCGCGGGCCACACCCACGGCGGCCAGGTCTGCGTGCCCGGCTACGGCGCCCTCGTCACGAACTGCGATATCCCCCGCCGCCAGGTGAAGGGCCTCAGCGAGTGGACCTCGCGCGGGCGCACCGCGGCGCTCCACGTCTCCGCCGGCCTCGGCACGTCGATCTACGCCCCCGTGCGATTCGCGTGCCCGCCGGAGGCGACGCTCCTGACCTTCCTACCCCGGGTATCGTGACCGCCATGGCAACAAAGAAACGTGGAAACCGGAAGCGCGGTCCGCTGACGCGCGTCCTCGGACTCGTCGGCGTGAGCGGCCTCGCTGCCATCCTCATCTCCGCGCTCGTGACTCCGCTGATCTCCGTCGCCAACATCGCGGACAACAGCTCCATCAACCTGTTCGAGAGCCTCCCCGACTACCTGGAGATCAACGAACTCCAGCAGGTCACCGAGCTCTACGCCAAGCAGGGCGGGCAGGACGTCAAGTTCGCCCAGTTCTACAACCAGAACCGCATCGAGGTGCCCCTCGACCAGATTTCGCCGTGGGTGCCGCTGGCGGCCATCTCGGTGGAGGATCCGCGTTTCCGCGAGCACGACGGCGTGGACGTCATCTCCGCGGCTCGAGCCCTCGTGACCTCGGTCATCGGGGACGCCTCCGCTGGCGCCTCGACCATCACCATGCAGTGGGTCCGCAACGTGCGCGTGCAGGAGGCCGAGGCGATCCTCGACCCCGCCGAGAGCGAGAAGGCGTACATCGAGGCGACCGACCCCAACACGGGCCGCAAGCTCCAGGAGATGCGCCTCGCCATCGGCGTCGAGCAGCAGTACTCGAAGGACGAGATCCTCCAGGGCTACCTCAACATCGCCCTCTTCGGCGGCACCACGTACGGCATCGAGTCGGCAGCGCAGCGCTACTTCGGGAAGCCGGCCATCGACCTGAACCTGCAGGAAGCCGCGAGCCTCATCGCCATCGTGCAGGAGCCGAACGCCTACCGCCTCGACCGCGAGGAGAACATCGAGGGCAACAAGGAGCGCCGCGACTACATCCTCATGCGCATGATGGAGGAGGGCGCCATCGACCAGGCGACCTACGAGGCCACCATCGCGCTGCCCGTCGAGCCGAACGTCACCGAGCCGAACCACGGGTGCGAATTCGCGGAAGGCAACGCCAAGTACTTCTGCAAGTTCGTGCAGCTCTCCGTGCTCCAGGATGAAGCCTTCGGCGCGACCGAGGCCGAGCGGATGTTCAACCTCGCCGGCAAGGGCTACAAGATCTACACGTCCCTTGACCTCGACATGCAGGGCGTCGCGACGCAGTCGATGCAGAACGCCGTGCCGTCCAGCTACCCGGGCACGGAGCTCGGCGCCGCCGCATCCATGGTCGAGAACGGCACCGGCCGCATCCTCGCGATGGTGCAGAACACCCAGTTCAGCGAGGTGGCCGAGAATCAGGGCCAACCCGGCGTGACCTCCGTGAACTACAACACGGATTACGAGTACGGCGGCTCTACCGGCTTCCAGACTGGTTCGACGTACAAGATCTTCACGCTCGCCGAGTGGCTGTCTTCAGGCAAGTCGCTGTACTCGTCCGTCCCGGGACAGAACCGCACCTTCTACCTCGAGAACTTCTCCAACACGTGCGAGGCCGAGTCCGACGGCCCATGGGCGCCGACGAACGACAGCGGTCAACGAGTCGGGACCGTCTCGGTGAAGTCGGCCACCGCCTCGTCGATCAATACCGCCTACGTGACGATGGCGGAGCGCCTCGACCAGTGCCGCATCCGCGACACGGCGATGGCCCTCGGCGGCCACCGCGCCGACGGAGCGATCAACTCCTCGGTGCCGGCCGCCATCCTCGGCGCCGCCAACGAGATGGCTCCGCTCTCGATGGCCACAGTCATGTCCGGCCTCGCGAACAATGGCACGACCTGCTCGCCGACGGGCATCGACCGCGTGACGCTGCCAGACGGCACCGAGGTCTCGGGTCCCGAGTCCCGCTGCATCCAGGCCGTCTCGCCGCAGGTCGCGGCGGGCGTCGATGAAGCCCTCGCCGGCGTCGTCAACGGCGGCACCGGCTCGCGGTCGAACCCGGGCATCGTTCCGCTGATCGGCAAGACCGGCACGACCGACAACGGCCTGCAGACGTGGATGGTCGGGGCGACGACCAAGGTCGGCCTCGCCGTCTGGGTGGGCAACGCCAATGGCCTCCTGCCCATGTACGACGTCGACCTGCCGCTCGCGGCGGGAAGCCAGACGCGTCACGTGCTCTTCAACGACATCATCGGGCACGCGATGAGCACCTACGGCGGCGGCGACTTCCCCGAATACGTGGAGGACGAGGACGCCCTGGTGCTGGCAACCGTGCCGGACGTGACAGGCCGGTCGACGGAGGAGGCGCGCCAGGTGCTCGAGGGGCTGGGCTTCGGTGTCTCCATCGGGCCATCGGTCGACTCCGACCAGTCGCCGGGAAGCGTCGCGAACACCCTGCCGACCGCCAACACTCGCGTCGACAAGGGGACGACGATCACCATCCACCCGTCGGCTCTGCCTGAGGATGCGTCGAACGGGCTCCTGGCGCCGGACGTCGCGGGCAAGACACAGGATGAGGCGACGACACTGCTCGCGGGCGCCGGCTTCAGCGGGACCGTGACCGTCATCGCCGAGAAGAGCGCAACCGTGACGAGCGGGCAGGTGATCCGCACCGACCCCGCGACGGGCACTCCCATCGAGCCGACCGGCGACATCAGGCTGTTCATCTCTTCGGGGCCGTAGGAGTTTCCGTGGCTCGCGCCCTCGGTTGGCGGCGCGAGCAACCTTCGGGTACTCTTGGGGAGTTCGCCGCTCAGCGGTGAGCGATCGGGGTGTGGCGCAGTTTGGTAGCGCGCTTCGTTCGGGACGAAGAGGTCGTGGGTTCAAATCCCGCTACCCCGACAGTTGTCTGATGGGAAAAGGCCTGAGCTTGCTTGCAAGCTCAGGCCTTTTTCGTGCATGCAATCGCGACCGCGTCCGCGCCCTACCACGTGAGGAACGCGCCGGGACGCGATGGTGTACTTTCGGCGGATGCCCTCAGTGTGGCCATCGTGCTGATCCCAGAAGACCTCGTCCGTCGCCTCACGGGCCGCCCCTCCGACCTCGGGGTGGACGGCGATGAGTGGCTCCGCCGCCTGCCGTCTCTCATCGACGAGCGCCTCGACGCGTGGGAGCTGACCATCACCGGTGCGGCTCACAACGGCCATAACGCGATCGTGCTGCCGGTTGCTCGTCACGGGCAGCCGCAGGTCCTGAAAATCAGCTGGCCCCATCGGGAGGCAGCCGTCGAGCACCTCGGGCTTCGCCACTGGAATGGCGCGGGCATCGTGCGGCTCGTGGCGGCGCATCCATCGGACTTCGCGCTGCTCCTCGAGCCCCTGCACGCGGAGATCGATCTGCATTCGGTCGAGACCGACGATGCGTGCCTCGTGATCGGCGGCCTCCTGCGACGCCTCCACGTCGCACCCCCGCACTCGGTGCCGGATTTCCGTATCGAGGCGCGCGACTGGATCGCGCCGCTGCGGGCGCATCCGTCTTCCGTGCCTCGCCGGTGGGTCGACCGCGCCCTCGACACCTTCGACGCGCGTCCCTACGAGCCGACGCTGCTGCACCTGGATCTGCACTACGGGAACGTGCTCGCCGCCGAGCGGGAGCCGTGGCTCGCCATCGACCCGAAGCCCGTCGCGGGTCCCGCAGGATTCGAGGTGTACCCGGCGCTGCGAACTCGCGTCGAGGACTACCGGGGCGGCGCGCTCATGCACGCGGAGGTACGCAGCCGGGTCGAGCTGATCAGCGGTGAGGCCGGCATCGATCTCGACGACGCCAGGGAATGGTGCATCGCGCACGCCATCCTGAACGCCCACCAGGTCTCGGAAGAGGGGTGGCCGACGCTCGTGACCCTGCACCTCGCGATCGCGAAGGCGCTGTCGGACATCTGAGACATCTTTCTCAGCTGTTTTTTATCTATCCAATGACAACTTCAATCTGGTTTAAGTCTTGCGTTTGAGTTTCGGACGGCGCATGATCATGTGATGGATGCAGACGTTGTGGTCATCGGACTCGGAGCTGCCGGCTCGTACGCGGCCTGGAACCTGGCCTGCAACGGCGCGGGCGTGCTCGGCCTCGAGGCGCAGACCCTCGTCCATGACGACGGGGCCTACTCGGGCGAGAGCCGCCTCTTCCGCGCGGCCTACCACGAGGGGTCCCACTATGTGCCGCTCCTCATCGCGGCCCGCCATGCCTGGCTCGAGTTGGCCGAGGAGAGCCGGGCACCCATCTTCCAGTCGACGGGCGTGCTCTCGATCGGCTCGCCAGACGACCCTCGCCTCGAGCAGGTACGCCACTCCCTCGCCCAAGCCGACATCCCGCACGCGGCCCTGTCGACGGCGGAACTCCGGAGCCGCTACCCGCAGCATGAGCAGCTGACCGACGAGATAGCAGTGCTCGACGAGCTCGGCGGTGCTCTCAGACCCGAATCGGCCGTCACCGAGATCCAACGCCGCGCGACCGCCGCGGGCGCCGAGCTACGCGGAAGCACGCCGGTGCTCTCGATCGAGGAGACCGCAGGCTCGGTGCGCGTCACCACGGCGGAGGGCACGCTGAGCGCGAAGCAGGTCATCGTATCGGCAGGGATCTGGACCCCACGCCTCCTCCCCGCACTCGCGCCGCATCTGACGATCAAGCCCATCGCGCTCACCTGGTTCGCGCCAGAGAACCCCCACGACTTCGCACCCGAGGTGTTCCCCGCGTTCATCCGAGACCACGGCAACGTGCACATCTTCGGCGTCCCCACCCTCGACGGCTCGCTCGTCAAGGCCGGCTACGACGCGAAGTGGGGCGACATCGACGCTCCAGAACAGCTCGATCGCCGACTGAGCGTCGCCGAGCGAGCCAAGATCTCGCGCGACATCCACACGCTCATCCCCGGCCTGCCCGACGCGATAGCCAAGCACTCCGTGCACGCAGACCTCTTCACGTTCGACAAGACCCCGATCATCGGGAGGATCAGCGAGCGCATCACGGTCGGCACCGGATACTCGGGCCACGGCTTCAAGTTCACCCCGGTCTTCGGCGACATCCTCGCCGACACCGCCTTGGGCCGCACGCCCGAGTTCGACATCTCCCCCTTCGCGCCGCTGCGGTTCAGCGCATGAGCGAGATCAGCCTCAAGCAGCTGCGCTGCTTCGTCGCCGTCTACACGGAGCGCAGCTTCACCCGAGCAGCGAAGCGACTCGGACTCGCGCAGTCACCCGTGAGCCAGGCGGTCGCGGCCCTTGAAGCGCAGCTGGGTGTCACCCTGTTCGAACGCGGCGGCCGTGACGTCGTCCCGACGCCGGCCGCAGAGGCGCTGTACCCGGAGGCGGTCGAGATTCGGCGCCGAGCAGAGGGCCTTCAGCACCTCGCTTCGACGGCCACCGAGGAACGCGCGAAACGGGTGCTGCGCCTCGGGTCGATCAGCTCCATGTTCTCCAGCGCGCTGCCGACACTGCTCCGCGCCGAACCGCTGTCGCCATACGCCGTCACGGTCTCCGACGGCGGCACCACGGACCTGAGCAGGGCAGTCGACGACGGAGACCTCGACGTGGCGCTGCTCCGGGACCTCTCGCCGGACAGTGACCGGCACGCGGTCGCCTTCCGCGAACGCCTCTGCGTCGCGGTGGCGGCCGACCATGAACTGACAGCGCAGCAGGTCGTCTCGGCCGAGCAGCTCCGCGACTTCCCGCTTGTGCTCTTCGATCGCGGGCGCGCGCCGCTCGCCTTCGACCTGACGGCGAGCGCGTTCCTCCGTTCCGGCCACCCGCTCCGAATCGCCGCGCGCGTCACGAACGAGCAGGCCATCCTCGGTCTCGTCAGCGCCAGGCTCGGCATCGCGCTCGTGCCGCAGTCGCTCGCCCTGCACCCCTGGCCGGGGGTGGCGTTCCGTGACCTGCGGGACGCGGAGTACTCCTATCCGCTGGCGGTCCGCGTCGCGGCGGGCGACCCGCTCGGCCTGCTCGGACCGATCACGTCGGCGCTTCACGGCTGGGCGTCGCAGAACTCGCTCATCCGCTGACCCCATCCCTGCCTCCCGGTCACCGCCGACCGGATTCACGATCCCCAACGCACAGAAATGAGTTCTCGTGGAGTACACGCCTCAAGCTCTCCTCGTCGATGCCGGTCTCATCGGCATGCTCCTGATCATCGGCACCCTCGCGAGGGCGAAGATCAAACCGCTGCAGACGATGATGATCCCCGCTTCGGTCATCGCCGGTGCGCTCGGCTTGCTGCTCGGTCCGAACGGGCTCGGGTTCCTTCCCTTCTCCGACCAGCTGGGCACGTACGGCTCGCTGCTCATCGTCCTCGTGTTCGCGTGCCTCGCGCTTACCGACGACTTCAACATCTTCAAGATCGGCCGCAACGTCGCGGGGTTCGCCGCCTACGGCGTGCTCATGTACTCGCTGCAGGTCGTCATCGGCCTGGTGCTCGTGCTCGTGCTCCTCGGCCCCCTGCTCGGGGCTCCGGACAGCATCGGCCTCATGCTCTTCGCGGGCTGGGCGGGCGGCTTCGGCTCGGCCGCGGCGATCGGGGCGGTGTTCGCGGATGCGGGCCAGCCGGAGGTGCAGTCGATCGCGTTCACGGCGGCGACGGTCGGCATGCTCGTCGGCGTGGTCGGTGGCATCATCCAGGCGAAGATCGGCGCGATGCGCGGCCACGCGAAGGAGTTCGCCGGCATGAAGAGCATGCCGGAGGACCTGCGCACGGGCGTGCTCGATCAGATCAAGACGCGCCCCTCGATCGGCACGCACACCTTCTCCGGTGGAACGATCGAGTCGCTCGCGTTCCAAGCGGCGATCGTCGCCGGCGTCTCCGCCGGCGCCTACGGCATCAACCTGCTGCTGGGCGAGCTGCTCCCCGCTGTGACGTTCCCGCTCTTCTCGATCGCGTTCATCGTCGGCCTCGTCCTGCGGGGGCTCATGGCCGCCTCGAAGACGCGCAAGTACATCGACCCCGACTCGCTGCGCTCCATCTCGGGCGCCGCCACCGACGTCCTCGTCGTGTGCGGCATGGTCTCCATCGTGCCGAGCATCGTGGCCGACAACTGGCTCGCCTTGCTCATCCTCTTCCTCGTGGGGCTCGCGTTCTGCCTGTTCCTCGGCTTCTTCGCGGCGCCGCGGCTCATGCAGGATGGCTGGTTCGAGCGCCAGCTGTTCACCTGGGGGTGGGCGACGGGCGCCGTCGCGACGGGCATCGCCCTGCTTCGCATCGTGGACCCGCGCATGAAGTCGCGCACGCTGGAGGACTTCTCGATCGCCTACCTGCCGGTCGTGCCGGTCGAGGTGGCGGCCATCACCTTCGTGCCGTTGCTGGTGATCGGCGGCGCCGCGTGGGCCGCTGTCGGCATCTGGGGCGCGATCGCGATCGTCGCGGCGATCGGCGCGGCCATCGTGATCTTCACGGGGCGGAAGGCGCCGGGAAGCGCCGGCGGGGAGTCGAGCGCAACGGCCGCGGTCGGCGGCGGCTCGAGCTCGAAGTAGGGCTCGAGCCCGAGCCGGCGGGTATCAACCCCGCAGGATGCCCGCGGCGTACGCGGCCTGGCCGACGTGCTGGGCCGCGTCGTCGATGATGCTGACGATGCGGGCGGCGCGTGTGACTGGCGGATCCCACTGCTCGTCGATGATGTCGCCGAGCACATCCGGGCTGAGCGAGCGGATGTAGGTGCGCAGTGCATCCGTCGCCGCGCGCAGGTAGTCGAGCAGCAGCGTGGCGTCGTCGACGATGACGGCGCGCGCCTGGGCCGTCGAGTGCCCGTAGCCGACCGAGTCGCCGAGCTCGCCGAGGCCGAAGCGGGCGTCGAAGCCCTCAGCCGACCAGACCTCGGGAACGCCGGAGAGGCCCGTGAGCTGCACGTCGATCTCGCGCGCCGTGTGCCAGAGCAGCCAGGCGATCGAGTTGTCGTGGCCGCCCGGATGCGCGTTGAGGGCCTCGGCGCTCAGCTCGCCCGCGAGGCGCTCGGCGGCCTCGACGGGGCGGCTCGCGAAGTCGTCGAGCACGCCGATCGTGTCGCCGCTCATGCGCGCGAGCGTCCGAGGCGCACGAGGTCGTGGGCAGCCTCGATGGGCTCGGGGTTCGGCCCTGGAGGGGTGCCGTCGCCGAACGGCGATCCGCCGAGCTGCTCGCGGAAGTGCGGCAGCTTCCAGTTGTGGAGCTCCGGGCCGGCGGGGACGATGCCGCTCGGGTTGATGTCTCGGTGCACCTCGTAGTAGTGGCGCTTGATGTCGACGAAGTCGGTCGTGTCGCCGAAGCCGGGAGTCTGGAAGAGGTCGCGCGCATAGGCCCAGAGCACCGGCATCTCGCTCAGCTTCTGCCGGTTGCACTTGAAGTGGCCGTGGTAGACGGCGTCGAAGCGAGCGAGCGTCGTGTAGAGACGCACGTCGGCCTCGGTGATGGTGTCGCCCATGAGGTAGCGACGTGTCTCGAGGCGCTCCGAGACGATGTCGAGCGCCGTGAAGAGCCGGTCGTAGGCCTCGTCGTAGGCCTCCTGCGATCCCGCGAAGCCGCACCGGTAGACGCCGTTGTTGATCTCGGTGTAGATGTGCTTCATGACGGCGTCCATCTCGTCGCGCAGCGCCTCCGGGTAGAGCTCGGGGGCGCCGTCGCGGTGGAACTCGGTCCACTCGGTCGAGAAGTCGAGGGTGATCCACGGGTAGTCGTTCGTCACGACGCCGCCGCTCGGCACGTCGACGATGGCGGGCACGGTGATGCCGCGGGGGTAGTCGGGGAATCGCTTCAGGTAGGCATCCTGGATGCGCGGGATGCCGAGCACCGGGTCGAGCTCGCCTGGGTCCTTGTCGAAGGTCCACGAGCGCTTGTCGTGCACGGGTCCGCAGATGCCCATCGAGATGGCGTCCTCGAGGCCGAGGAGTCGGCGGACGATGGTCGAGCGGTGCGCCCACGGGCAGGCGCGGGCGACGACGAGCCGGTAGCGTCCGGCTTCGACGGGCCAGGTCTGGATGCCCTCGCCGACCGAGCGGGCATCCTTCGTGATGCGGTCGCCGATGTAGTTGGTGTCGCGGTCGAAGGGCTGCCCCGCCTTCGAGTACACGCCCTGCTCTGCCGCTTCTTCGCCGTCTGGTCGTGCGTCCTGCGTCGCCTGAGTCATGGGGCAATCCTAGGAAGCGGATGTGGATGCTCGCTGGGGGCGAGTCGGGCCCGTCGCGGAGGCCTCACGGGAATAAATTCACTAGGCCACGACATAACTAGAGTGTCGTCCTGCGACTGCCGGGCGATGCACCGCAACGAAGGAGAAGCATGTCTCGGTTCACCGACAAAGTCGTTCTGATCACCGGCGGAGGATCCGGCCTCGGCCGCGCAACCGCGGTCCGCGTCGCGAGCGAGGGCGGAAAGCTCGCACTCGTCGACATCTCGGAGCAGGGCCTCGAAGCGAGCAAGGCGGCCATCCTCGAGGCCGCGCCTGACGCCGAGGTCTTCACGACGACCGCGGACGTCTCCAGCGAGGCCGACACCGACGCGTACGTCGCCGCCACCCTCGAGCGCTTCGGCCGCATCGACGGCTTCTTCAACAACGCCGGCATCGAAGGCCGCCAGAACCTCACCGAGGACTTCGGCGCAGACGAGTTCGAGCGGGTCGTCTCCATCAACCTCCGCGGAGTCTTCCTCGGCCTCGAGAAGGTACTCAAGGTCATGCGCAGGCAGGGCTCCGGCTTCGTCGTGAACACGGCCTCCGTCGGCGGCATCCGTGGCGTCGGAAACCAGTCAGGCTACGCTGCCGCAAAGCACGGCGTCGTCGGCCTCACCCGCAACTCGGCCGTCGAGTACGGCCAGTTCGGCGTGCGCGTCAACGCCATCGCGCCCGGCGCGATCTGGACGCCCATGGTCGAGAACTCCATGCGCCAGCTCGACGCGGAGAACCCGAAGCAGGCCGCAGAGCAGTTCATCCAGATCAACCCCACGAAGCGCTACGGGCAGCCCGAGGAGATCGCCGCGGTCGTCGCGTTCCTCCTGTCGGACGACGCGAGCTACATCAACGCGGCTGTCGTTCCCATCGACGGCGGCCAGTCGGCGAAGTACTGACCGGCGCTCCGAGCCCGAGCAGTGCAGCGAGTCGAGCCGCCGGCGGACCACGGGTCTACGCTGGCGGCATGACCGCTGCCCCGTCGCCGGATGTCGATGCGTACTTTGCCGAGCTCGAGCATCCGCTGCGGGATGTGGCGGTCGGCCTGCGCCAGCTGCTGCTCGACGCGCATCCCGACGTCGTCGAGAGCCTCAAGTGGAAATCGGCGAACTACGAGGTCGCCGACGACTTCGGGACCCTCAATCTCCGACGCCCGAAGGCCGTGCAGCTCGTCCTGCACACGGGCGCGAAGGTGAAGCCAGAGCACCCGGAGATCGTCGTCGACGACCGCTCGAAGCTGCTCACGTGGCCGGGCCGCAACCGCGCTGTCGCCTCGTTCGCGAGCCTGGCTGAGTTCGAAGATGCGCGGGGCGCACTCGCCGAGCTCGTGAGGGCCTGGGCCGCGCAGGTCGAGCTCTAGCTATCTTGGCGGAGCCGTCTCGGTCTCGCACCCCTGAGCTACCGGGCTGACGTGTAGCTGTTGCCCGCCGCGGGGGCGCCACCGAAGATCTGGTCGATCGTCACGAGCACGAACCCCCGGTCGTGGAGGCCTGTGAGGATCTCGGGCACCGCGTCGACGGTCGAGTCGTGGATGTCGTGCATGAGGATGATCGACCCGGCCTCTGCCTCGTTCGCGCCGCGGTCGACAAGAGTCTCATGGGGCGGCCCCTCCCAGTCGAGCGTGTCGATGTCCCACAGGATGGCCGGCATGCCGAGCTTCGTGAGAACCCGGGCGTCGAGGTCGCCGTATGGAGGCCTGAAGACACTCGGCCGTTCTCCGGTCGCGGCGGCGATGGCGTCGTTGGTCTTCTTCACCTCTTCCTCGATCTTCTTGTCGTCGAGGGTCGTGAACTGCGGATGCGTCCACGAGTGGTTGCCGAGCTGGTGGCCGTCGTCGTCGATCTGCCTCGCGATCTCAGGGTGCCGCTGCACGTTGGGGCCGACGAGGAAGAAGGTCGCGGTCGCGTCATGCTCCCGCAGCTGCCCGAGGAGCGTCTCCGTGATCGGCGCGGGCCCGTCGTCGAAGGTCAGGGCGACACACGGGAACAGCGTGCAGTCGACCTGGCGGTCACCGGCGAGCGGCCGCTGGCCGGCGACGAGCGGTTGCGGGGTCGCCGACGCGGCGACGAGCTCTCGGCCGAGGTCGGTGAGCATGGGGGATGCCGCCTCCGCACCGATGTGGATGCTCGGGAAGCGGTGCGAGATCGGCTCTCCGACGACGAGCGTGGTCTCGCCGTCAGGAGAGACGGGAGGAACTGCGTTCGCACCGCCGGATACGTCCATCTCAGGGGTAAGGAGGCCCGCGGGGATGCCGATCCGCAGTCCACCGTCCGGGGTGGGCGTGACGTCGGCGAAGCCCTGCGCGAGCACGGCCGCGTTGATGTCGCTCGGCGCCGCGACCTGCGTATCCCAGAGGGCGCCGAGCTCTCGCCGCGCGGCGAGCACGAGCTCGTTCCAGATGGCCAGCGCCGCGTCCGCCGTGATGACGTCGACGCCACCCGCTTGCTGCGCCGTCGCGGTGTCGGCGAAGAAGACGAAACTCTCGTCGCGGGTGATTGCCGGCGCTGCTCCTGCGGTTCCCTCGACGACCCGGACGCGCTCGCCGAACTCGCTGCCGCTTGCGACGACGATCTCGCACGTGATGACCATCGCCTCACCATCGGTGGCGCCGCCTTGAGCGAGCACCTCCGCAGCCGGCACGCCGCTGGAACCCGCCTCGCAGCCGCGACTTCCGAGCCCGGCTCCCGCTGCTGCGGCCTCCGGCTCGTACACGGTGCCGAGCCTCGTCGCGAAGGCGCCGACCGTGTCGACGACGAGTGAGCGGATGCGCGAGTTCAGCTCGGCCTGCCCTGGCACCTCCGTCCACCTCGCGTCGACGGCGGGTGCCGAGTCGCGGATGCGGTAGTGGTCGAGGGGCGTGGCACCGGCTTCCGCGCCGGCGACGTCACCGGCGGCCTCGTCGAAGCTCGTCACGGCCGCGCGAACGGGCGGCTGCCAGGCCAGGTCGGGAGCAGGGGCGCACGCCGAGAGCGCGAGGGTCGCAATCGCGAGCATCGCGACGGCGAGCAGGCGCCGCAGAGGGCGAGGCTGCGTGCTGGACTGCCGCGAGCTCCATCGACTGCGGGTCACGCGACCGGCCCGCCGATGCTCTCGAGGATCTGGGCGATGGCCGGGCGGTAGCGGTCGAGGTCGTCGGCGCTGGCGCTGAAGCGCACTGCAGCGTTCGGCGTGGTGGCGCCCGCGCTTGCGATCGCCGCGGAGCCGACCATCACGCCGGGAGCTCCCTGTCCTTCTGCGGCAGCCTGCCCGTACTCGTAGCTCGCGTGACGCACGGAGAGCCCCTCCTTCGGCGCCTCGTCGATCCAGAAGAGACCACCAGCCTCGGCGGCCATGGCGCCCTCTGGCATCAGCCCGTCCTTGACAAGCGCCTCGCTCGCTTCTCGTGCCGCGACTTCGGACGCATCCACCATCGACTGGGGCTGGGACGGCACTTGGAGGGTGATCTCGAGGCGCGCGTCCGGACTGCGGAGCGTCACGACGTCGGTGCCGAAGTAGTGGGGCACGATGACCCACCCAGCCGGCGCGACGACCGCGACGGCCGACTCGTCGCTGCCTACCGTGACCGTCTCGTCGGCCTCCGTGGCGCGGCTCGTGGCCTGCGTGAGCAGTGCGCCGCCGAAGAAGAAGCCGAGCACCGCGAGCGCGGCAACGAGAACGACGCCGAGCACGACGTACAGCCAAGGGCTGCTGCGTGTGCGCTCGGGAGCGGCACCGTGCGAGAACGTCATCGTGGGCTCCGGGCTGAGGGGGGGGTAGCGGGCGGATGCCACCAGGCTACTGACTCGACGGAAATTCTGCCCCACCCAGACGCGGACTCTCCCCGCCCGAGGAGAAATCACCCTCGCCCAGGGCTGACTTACGGTTGCTTGCAGGGCGCGAGAGCGACCACAACTCAGCCCTGGGCGCGCGGGATGCGTTCGCGCAGCGCTGCCAGCAGGACCGCGAGTCCGAGCTCGAACGAGCGCTCGATGCGCTCGGGACCCGACTTGGAGTCGGCGAGGAGTCTCCCGAAGAGCCGAGTCGGCGCATCCGGCTGCCAGACCTGCTCCGGCGACGCCAGTTCGAGGCCGAAGCCGAGCGCGAACGCGTCGATCATGCCGATGAGCGTGACGATGTCGTCGTCGGGGAAGCCCCCAGCCTGCAGCGCGACGGCGAGGTCATCGTAGGACTCGATCACCGAGGGGCTCGTGATGGTCTTCCCGATGAGGAACGGCAGCAGCGCCGGGTGGTCGGCGTACATGCGCCGCTGGAGCCGCACGACCTCCTCGACGTACTGGTCCCATGTCCGCTGCTCCGGCGTTGCCCGGTAGCGATCCACGAGACGGCCGCGCATGAGCTCGACGATGTCGTCGAGCCCCGAGACGTGCTTGTAGAGCGAGGAGGGGCGCACCTCGAGCTTGCGCGCGATGGCGTTGACGCCGAACGGCTCGCCCGCTTCGACGAGCTGCAGCCCGGCGTCAGCGATGCGGGCCGGCGTGAGCCCGACGATCCTGCGTCCCTCCATGGCTCGCCCCTTCCCTCGTGCACGCGTGTTGGCCTCCCCGTCGTGTTATTCGAGGAAAATGCCCCGGATGCCTTCCGCTCGGCCCCGTCTCCGTGCATACTAGCGAACACCATTCGCTGGCGAATGGTGTTCGCCAAACACGCGTCGCGCCGGAACCTGTTCGCAGCAGCAGGTCGCACGCCGAGAACCCAGACCCATGGAGCCCCATGACCACTGCAGCCGAACTCAGCACGCGGGTGCCCCTGCGCCTCGCGCCGGCCTCTGCGACGTTCGCCATCGCGATCGCCGGCTATCTGGCCGTGAACCTGTCGCCGTACATGATCACCGCGGCACAGACGGCGGTCGACCTCGACGTGCTCGCCGCGAGCTGGCTCGTCACGGGCACGCTCCTCCTGACCGCGGTCGCCGGCCTCGCCGCCGCCGGCCTCTGCGCGGGCGCGCGACGCCATCAGGTGGCCCGCATCGGTCTCGCCGTCGCGACGCTCGGTTTCCTCGCCGCCGCCCTCGTGCCGTCGCTCACGATCCCCGGCCTACTCGTCGGCGGCATCGGCGCCGGCGGAGCGGTCGCCTCGGCCGGAGCGGCGATGGCGTCGTTCCGCAACCCGGACCGCGTTGCCGGCTGGAACGGCTTCACGAACCGAGGCGTCATCTCGATCGTCCTCGCGACCCTGCCCCTGCTCGGGCTCGCGCCGCTCAACGTCTTCGGCTCGCTCGCGCTCTTCTCGGCCATCGGCCTGGTCATGACGAGGTGGCTCCCCCGCGTTCCCCTGCTCGATGCGGATGCCGCACTCGGAACAGCTGGCGCTGCGACGGGCGAGGCGATGCCGATCGAGATCCCACCGACCGGCGCGATCCGCACGCAGAGCGCCGCGTCGTCGCGCCTGCTCACGGTGAGCGGTTTCGGCCTCCTGGTCGTCTTCGCGCTCTGGGCGGTCAGCGAGGACTCGCTCTGGGCGATGATCGGCGTCATCGGTGCCGAGACGAGCGGCCTGACTCCGGAGGGGCTCGGCATCGCGCTCTCCGGCGCCACCGCGGGAGGCCTCCTCGGTTCGCTTGCGCTCATGGCCGTCGGCAACCGCCTCGGCCGGGCCGTGCCCCTCGTCGTCCTGCTGGTGCTCGGCGGCATCCTCAAGATCGTGCAGGGCACGCTCACCGACGAGGCGGCGCTCATCGTGGCGTTCATCGCCTGGAACTCCATCTACGCCGTCGCGTACATGTACTTCCTCTCGACGGCGGCAGCGCTGGATGCTCGGGGCCGCTGGTCCGGCCCGCTCCTGTCGGTCTATCTCGTCGGCTCGGCTCTCACTCCCCTCGTCGGGGCCAGCCTCAGCGAGATGCTCGGCGCGCAGGGCTTCACGCTCGCGCTCGGCATCACCAGCTTCGTCCTGGCAGTCCCCACCGGCATCATCGCCGCCATCTCGACCCGCACCGAACGTTCCACCCCGATCCTCACGGAGGCCAACGCATGACCACCACCCTGTACTCGAATGCCCGCGTCTTCCAGGGCGCCTCATCCGGGACCGCAGCGGATGCACCCGCCCCGACGGCGTTCGTGGTGCGCGACGAGGTGTTCGCGTTTATCGGCGACGAGGCCGGCGCGCGAGCTTTCACCGCGCATCCGGACGCGGCGGTCGACCTGGGCGGGCAGCTTGTGCTCCCCGGGATCACCGATGCGCACACGCACCTCGTGATGATGGGCGAGGCTCTCGGGCAGGTGGGGCTCACGGATGCCCGCAACCTCGGTGAGATCCAGCGCCTCCTGGCAGAGGCCCGCGCCGCGGACCCTGATGCCCGCGTCCTGCGGGGTCGCGGCTGGCTGTTCGATTCGATCCCGGGCGGCGCCCCGACGGCGGCGATGATCGATGAGGTGGTGGCCGATGTGCCCGTGTACCTCGACGCGAACGACTACCACTCCTGCTGGGTCAACAGCGCGGCCCTGCGGGAGCTCGGCATCACCCGCGACACCCCTGATCCGAGTGGTGGCCGCATCGGGCGGGATGCGGATGGGGAGCCGAACGGCATGCTGTTCGAGACGGCCGCGGTCGAGTATGCGTGGGCGCAGCGTGACGCCGCGATGACCGACGCCGACCGAGACGTCGCCGTCGAGCGCGTGCTCGCCGCGTACAGCGCAGTCGGCGTGACGGGGGTCGTCGATATGGCGCTCAACGAGGTCGCGCTCGACGCACTCCGGCGCGCGGCGGACCGACGGGGCGGCACCCTCCCCCTGCGGGTGGCGGCGCACTGGCTCGTCTCCAATACCGACGACGACGCGCAGAACCTGGCGCAGGTCGCGCGTGCCGGGGAGCTCTCGGCTCAGCATGCCTCGCCCTGGTTGCGCGTGGTCGGCGTCAAGCTCATCCTCGACGGCACGATCGACGCCTGCACGGCGGCAATGAGCACGCCGTACGCCGACGGGTCGAACGCCGATGCCATCTGGCCGCAGGACCGACTGCTCCCCGTGGTCGCGGCGGCAGACGCGGCCGGCCTGCAGATCGCGATGCACGCCATCGGAGACGCGGCGAGCAGCATGGCGCTGGATGCACTCGAGCATGCGGTCGAGGCCAACGGCGAGCTTCCGCGCCGTCACCGGATCGAGCACCTCGAGTACGCGGCACCCGGCACCGCCGAGCGCATGGCGGCCCTCGGGGTGACGGCATCCATGCAGCCCGTGCACGCTGATCCGGCGGTGCTCGGCAACTGGATCGCGCAGCTCGACGACGACCGAGTCGAGCGGGGCTTCGCCTGGCACGAGTACGAGGACGCCAAGGCCACGCTGGCCTTCTCGACGGATGCGCCAACCGCCCCGCACGGTCCGCTCGCCAACCTCTACATCGCGGCCACCCGCGAGTCTGCCCTCGACCCGAGCTACTCGGCGACTCGCCTCGACCGCACCGTGCCGATCGAGCGCGCACTGCTCCACGCGACGCGGGACGCAGCCGCCTCCGTCGGCGACGCGAGCTGGCGCGGCGAGATCCGCGAGGGCTCCGCCGCCGACTTCACGGTCGTCGACACCGACGTGCTCACCGAGCCCGCCGCGAGCCTGCTCACGGCGCGGACGCTGTTGACCGTCATCGGCGGGCGGGTGACGTTCGAGGCGTGAGGTCGTGGCGCGACCGCGGACGCGTCATCCCTACCCGAGCAGCTCAACCCCCGCCTCCGCGACCACCGCTCGCACCTCGTCGAGGTACCGCTGCGCCTGAGAGGTGAGGGGGATTGCGGAGTGGCCGATCCAGCCGATCTCGATGCGCTCGTCCACCTCGAGCGGAACGGCGACGATGCCCGGGTCGAGGTCGTCGCTGATGATGCCCGTCGAGATCGTGTAGCCGTCGAGGCCGATCATGAGGTTGAAGATCGTCGCACGATCGGAGACGCGGATCTCCTGCTTGCTCGACAGCGTGGAGAGGATCTCCTCCGCGAAGTAGAAGGAGTTGTTCGCCCCCTGGTCGAAGGTGAGCCGAGGCAGGCCGGCGAGGTCGTCGAGGGTTGCTCGCGCCTTCGACGCGAGCGGGTTCCTCCGGGAGACGAAGATGTGCGGCTCCGCGAGGAACAGCGTGTGAAAGGCGAGGCCCGACTCCCGCAGCAGCTTGTCGATGACGTTCCGGTTGAACTCGTTCCGGTAGAGGAGGCCCAGCTCGCTGCGGAGCGTGCGCACGTCCTCGATGATGTCCCACGTGCGGGTCTCGCGCAGCGAGAACTCGTACTCGGCCGCCCCGGTGCCCTTGACCATGCGGACGAACGCGTCGACCGCGAACGAGTAGTGCTGCGCGGACACCCCGAGCAGGCGACGCGAAGGCGGGCGACCGAGGTAGCGCTGCTCGAGCAGCTCCACCTGCTCGACGACCTGCTTCGCGTAGCGCAGGAACTCCGTCCCGTCGGTCGTGAGCGAGACGCCGCGGGCAGAGCGGACGAGGAGCGCGCGACCCACCCGGGTCTCGAGATCCTTCATCGCCGCGGACATCGTCGGCTGGGCGACGAACAGCATGTCGGCGGCGGCGCTGATCGACCGTTCGGCGGCGACCTCGACGAAGTAGTGCAGCTGCTGCAGAGTCACGCCGTTCGATCGCCGAGTCATAGCCGAAGCCTATAGTGACGCATAGTTGCGTCGAATTACTCGATGGCCCCGAATCGCCTGCACAATGGACGCATCCACGCCCACAGGCCGACCGGCCTCTCGACTCCCGGATAGGCCTCACATGGCGAACGACATCACGTTCAACATCACCACCACCCGCTTCGACGAGCACTACGCGCCGTCGGAGAGCTCCCGCATCACCACGAACTTCGCCAACCTGGCCCGCGGCGAGCACCGTCAGCAGAACCTCCGCAACGCGCTGACGATGATCGACCGGCGCTTCAACGACCTCGCCCGCTGGGACAACCCGACCGGCGACCGCTACACGCTCGAGCTCGACATCATCTCCGCGTCGCTGCAGTTCGACGACGAAGGCGACGACCGCGAGTTCCCGCTGCTCGAGGTCCTCGACATCGGGATCGTCGACCAGTCGACGGGCGAGCACCACCAGGGCATCGTCGGCAACAACTTCTCCTCCTACCTCCGCGACTACGACTTCAGCGTGCTGCTGCCGTCGGCAAACGCGGGCGGGGGCGGCTTCTCCCTGCCAGACGGCTTCGGCGAGCTCCACGGCAAGCTGTTCCAGCACTTCCTCGACTCGGCCGCCTACCAGGCGCGGTTCCCGAAGTCGCCCGTCATCTGCATCAGCGTCTCGACGAGCAAGACGTACACACGCACCGACAACCACCACCCCGTCCTCGGCGTCGAGTACCGGCAGGACGAGTACTCGCTGACCGACCAGTACTTCGGCAAGATGGGGCTGCAGGTCCGCTACTTCATGCCCCCAGGCAGCGTCGCGCCGCTCGCGTTCTACTTCCGCGGCGACCTGCTCAGCGACTACTCCACGCTCGAGCTCATCGGCACGATCAGCACGATGGAGGCGTTCCAGAAGATCTACCGACCCGAGATCTACAACGCCAACTCCGCGGCCGCGAACATCTACAGCCCCACACTCGACCAGCAGGACTTCTCCCGCACCGAGATCGCCTACGACCGCGAAGAGCGCAGCCAGCTCGCCATCACCCAGGGCCGCTACACCCAGGAGCACTTCGTGAAACCGCACGGCGACGTGCTCGACGCCTGGGCCGCCGGCTACGCCGTCTCCGCTCGATGACCCCAGAAGGATCGACGAACATGAACACACTCCTCCCCGTCGCAAGCGTCGGCAGCCTGCCCAAGCCGTCCTGGCTCGCGAAGCCAGAAGTCCTCTGGTCACCCTGGGAGCTCGAGGGCGCGGCGCTCGTCGAGGGCAAGCAGGACGCACTGCGCATCGCCGTCCAAGAACAGCGCAATCGTGGCGTCGACATCATCAGCGATGGTGAGCAGACCCGCCAGCACTTCGTCACGACCTTCATCGAGCACCTCGAGGGCGTCGACTTCGAGAATCGCGAGACGGTCCGCATCCGCGACCGCTACGACGCGAGCGTGCCCACCGTCGTCGGAGCCGTGAGCCGCAAGCAGCCCGTCTTCGTCGAGGATGCCAAGTTCCTGCGCCAGCAGACCGACCAGAAGATCAAGTGGGCGCTCCCCGGCCCAATGACGATGATCGACACCCTCTCCGACCGCCACTACAAGAGCCGCGAGAAGCTCGCGTGGGAGTTCGCGACGATCCTCAATCAGGAGGCCAAGGAGCTCGAGGCCGCCGGAGTCGACATCATCCAGTTCGACGAGCCCGCCTTCAACGTCTTCTTCGACGACGTTCAGGACTGGGGCGTCGCAGCTCTCGAGCGTGCCGCGGAGGGCCTTGGCGCTGAGACGGTGGTGCACATCTGCTACGGCTACGGCATCAAGGCGAACAACGACTGGAAGGCCACCCTCGGGGCGGAGTGGCGTCAGTACGAGAAGACGTTCCCGCTCATCCAGCAGTCGTCCATCGACATCGTCTCCCTCGAGAGCCAGCACTCGCACGTGCCCATGGACCTCATCGAGCTGATCCGCGGCAAGAAGGTCATGCTCGGCGCCATCGACGTGGCGAGCGAAGAGATCGAGACCCCGGATGAGGTCGCAGACACCCTCCGCAAGGCGCTCCAGTTCGTGGATGCGGACAAGCTCATCGCCAGCACGAACTGCGGCATGGCTCCCCTGCCGCGAGACGTCGCCTACGGCAAGCTCAGCGCACTCGCTGCAGGCGCCGACATCCTCCGCGCGGAGCTCAGCTGACCATCGTCGCCTGAGTCGGGCTTTCGGGGCGGGGTGCGCCGGTCGTAGACGACCTACAGGCGCCCCGCCCCGAGTCGTCCGTGCGACGCCTCGAGGTAGCAGTTGCCGCACATCGACTCGTAGCTGACCTCGCCCTGATCGATCGCGACCTGGCCGCCGTCGAACACGAACTCGCCGGCGACGCGGCGACCGTTGAAGATGGCCTTGCGCCCGCAGCGGCAGATCGTCTTGAGCTCCTCGAGCGAGTGCGCGATCTCGAGCAGCCGCTGGCTCCCGGGGAACGCGATGGTCTGGAAGTCGGTGCGGATGCCGTACGCGAGCACCGGGATGCCGTCGAGCACGGCGATGCGCAGCAGCTCATCGACCTGCCAGGTCGTCAGGAACTGGGCCTCGTCGACGAGCAGGCACGAGATCGGCTGACCGTCAGCGACCAGCGCCGCCAGCTGCTCGCGGGGGCTGTCCTCGACACCCACGAGGATCTCAACGCCCCTCGTCATGCCGAGGCGCGACGAGATCTCCCCCTCGACCTTCGTGTCGATCGCCGGCTTCGCGAGCACCACCCGGTGCCCGCGCTCCTCGTAGTTGAACGCCGCCTGCAGCAGCGCCGTCGACTTGCCCGAGTTCATCGCCCCGTAGCGGAAGTACAGCTTGGCCATGGTCCTCCTCGTTTCAGGGCTGAGCCCGGTCGATCGTACCCGCAGGGCGCGCATCCGCCCACCTCGTGACACCGTTCGCGGGATGCGACAGTTCAGAGCCGCTTGACCATCTCCAGCTCCCGCTGCCGCCGATCGAGCGGGTAGGGGATGGTCGAGCCGGTCGCGACGAAGCCGCGCCGCTCGTACGCGGCCCTCGCCCGCGCGTTGTCCTCGTGCACGTGCAGCATGAGCCCGGATGCCCGCGAGCTGGCCCACGCCTCGACCTCGGCGAGCAGCGCATCCGTCACCCCGGCCGCGGTCCCGCGGAAGGCGCCCGCCACGTACACGCTGACGAGCATCGGCCACGGCTCATCCCGGAAGGAGACGCACCCCATGGTGCCGACCCAGCGGCCGTCGTCGAGCACCGCGACGAGCGAGATGCCGTTGGCGGCATCGCCCCGCGCGCCCCTCCGTCGCCACTCCGCCTCGTCGTGGCCGAGCGCCTCCTCGAGGGTCTCCGTGTAGGCAAGCGGAGTGTCCTGGAGCATCTCGAGCCGGATCTCCCGCACCTCGTGCCAGTCGTCTGGCGTCGTCGCGCGAATCGTGAACGGAGCTGAGGTCATCGCCTGAGCGTACCCGCCGCGCGGCGTTCACCGACGGCCCCTATCGTCGGCCTGACGAGCAGGCGAACAGGCGATGCGCGCAGGAGCGGGAGGCGGGCGGATGCAGCAGACGGCGGAGCCGAGGAAGGTCGGCACGGTCGGCGCGACGGCGATCGGCGTCTCCGCCATGCTCGGCGCCGGCGTCTTCTCCGCGTTCGCCCCGGCAGCCCAGGCGGCCGGCAGCTGGATGCTGCTCAGCCTCGGGGTCGCGCTGGTCGTCGCCGCGAGCAACGCAGCATCGACCGCACAACTCGCGCGTCAGCATCCAGGAGCCGGTGGCGTGTACCTCTACGGGCGCGAGCAGCTCGGCGAGTGGCCCGGCTTCCTCGCCGGCTGGGGCTTCGTGATCGGCAAGACGGCCTCGGTCGCGGCCATGGCCATCACAGCCGCCGCATACCTCATGCCTGAGCCGTTCGCGCGGCCGGTCGCACTCGCCGTGCTGCTCGCCGTCACCGCCGCCGGGATGTTCGGCATCACGAGAACAGCGACCATCGCGACGATCATCGCCGGCGTCGTGATCGTCGGGCTTGTCGCAGTCCTGGTGACGGCGCAGCTCTCGCCGCCGCTCTTCGGCTCCGCGTCCGGAAGCGATGCCCAGGTCTCGGCCAGCGGCGTCCTGCAGGGCGCTGGCATCCTCTTCTTCGCCTTCGCCGGCTACGCCCGCGTCGCGACGCTCTCCGAGGAGGTCCGCGATCCGCGGCGCACCGTGCCAAGGGCGATGCTGCTGTCCTTCCTCATCGTGAGCGTCATCCTGGCGACGCTCGGATGGGCGCTCCTCGCAACGCTCGGCCCGGGCAGGCTCGCGCTGACGCCGGCTCCGATAGCAGCCCTCGTCGAGACCCAGCCCGGCCTCCAGGTCGCGGTCGGCATCCTTGCCGCGGTTGCCTCGATCGGGGCACTCTCGGCCGTGCTGGCTGGGAGCTCCCGCACGGCGATGGCCATGGGCAGACGACGCGAGCTGCCCGGCCCGCTGGCGCGCCAGCATCCGTCGACCTCGGTGCCCCGGGTCGCGGTGCTCGCCGTCGCAGCCGGCGCCGCGCTGCTGATCTGCATGGGCGACATCCGCGAGGTCATCGGGTTCTCCAGCGCTGGAGTGCTCGTCTACTACCTGGTCGCGAATCTCAGCGCCCTCACGCAGGCGAGGGAGCACCGCACCGTTCCGCGCGCCGTCTCAGCGCTCGGCGCCATCGGCTGCGTCGCGCTCGTCGTGACGCTGCCCCCGCTCGCGCTGGCGTCGGCGCTCGGAGTCTTCCTCGTGGGCGTCGCCGTCCGCCTCGCGCTGCGCCGCCGATCGAACCACGGCTGACGCAGCGAAGCCGCCCCGCGGGTGCGGAACGGCTTCGGTGGCGTGCGCTGGCTGCCTCGGAGCTGCCCGAGCGCGTGGCCTAGTGCGCGTTGAGCTCGAGGGCCTTCGCGCTGGCCGCCTGCGTCGAGTCGGCGAGCTCGGCCGAATCGTTGACGTCGGTGCCGAGGCTCGGCACGAGCGCCTCGAGCTTCGGGGCCCATTCGGCCTTCTTCTGCGGGTAGCAGCGGCCGAGCAGGTCGATCATGACCGGCACGGCGACAGACGCTCCGGGGGATGCCCCGAGCAGACCGGCGATCGAGCCGTCCTTCTTGGCCACGACCTCCGTGCCCATCTGCAGGATGCCGCCGCGCTTCGGATCCTTCTTCATGACCTGCACGCGCTGCCCCGCCGTGATGAGGCGCCAGTCGGCGGCGTTCGCCTCCGGGAAGAACTCCTGCAGCTGCTCGAACTTCTTGTCCTTGCTAGCGAGCACCTGGCCGACGAGGTAGGTGACGAGGTCGAAGTTGTCCTTCGCGACCGCGAGCATCGGGATGAGGTTGTGCGGGCGCAGCGACTTGACGAGGTCGAGGTAGCTGCCCGTCTTCAGGTACTTGGGGCTGAAGCCCGCATACGGCCCGAACATGAGGGCCGGCTTGCCGTCGACGACACGAGTGTCGAGGTGCGGCACCGACATTGGCGGGGCGCCGACGGATGCCTTGCCGTAGACCTTCGCGAGGTGCTTCTCGACAACCTCCGGGTTGTCGGTGCGCAGGAACTGGCCGGAGATGGGGAAACCGCCGTAGCCCTTGATCTCGTCGATGCCCGACTTCTGCAGCAGCGGAAGTGCGCCGCCGCCTGCCCCGACGAACACGAAGCGCGCACGGGTGACGTTCTTGCGGCCCTTCTGCTCACCGGCACGCTGCTGCGTCGCGATCTGCCAGATGCCGTCCCGCTGCTGGCGCAGCGCGATGACCTCGGTGTTGAGGCGCAGCACGGCGCCCCGGTCGACAAGACCCTGCACGAGCTTGTGCGTCAGCGCACCGAAGTCGACGTCGGTTCCGGCGGCGACGCGCGTTGCGGCGACCTTCTCGCCCGACGGACGCCCCTCGACGAGCGACGGCGCCCATGCCTTGATGACCTCGAGGTCGTCAGAGAACTCCATCGTCGAGAAGAGCGGTTCGGTCTTGAGCAGCTCGAAGCGGCGACGCAGGAACTCGACGTTCTCGGCACCCCGAACGAACGTCATGTGCGGCACGGAGTTGATGAACCCTGACGGCTCGGGCAGCTCGCCCGCCTCGACGAGCGAGGCCCAGAACTGCCGAGACACCTGGAACTGCTCGTTGATCTGGATCGCCTTGGACGCGTCGATGACGCCGTCCTTCTCAGGCGTGTAGTTGAGCTCGCAGAGCGCCGCGTGCCCAGTCCCAGCGTTGTTCCACGGGCTCGAGCTCTCCTGAGCGAGCCCGTCGAGTCGCTCGATGATCTTGATGCTCCACTCCGGCTCAAGCTTGTTGAGAAGCGAGCCGAGGGTGGCACTCATGATGCCCCCGCCGATCAGAACGACGTCGTAGATCTTCTGTGAATCAGTCACCGAGACAGTCTACGTCCGAGGCAGATGCACGTCCGCTTCGAGGATGCCCGTCGGTCGTCACATTCGGGGCTTTTTGCCGTTTTCGAATGCGATGGCCGCCGCGGGCGTGTTTCGCCGCGGCATTCTCGGCACCAGACGCAAGAACGGACGCCCCCGAGAGGGCGTCCGTTCTCCGTGGAACAGGCGGCTGTCAGGCCTTGGCGGCGACGAGCTCGGCGATCTGCACCGCGTTGAGCGCTGCGCCCTTGCGGAGGTTGTCGTTCGAGATGAACAGCGCGAGACCGCGGTTGCCGTCGACCGACTGGTCCTGGCGGATGCGGCCGACGAGGCTCGGGTCGGCGCCGGCAGCCTGCTGCGGCGTTGGCACATCGACCAGCGCGACACCGGGCGCCGCAGCGAGCAGCTCGCGCGCACGGTCAGGCGTGAGCGCGTCGGCGAACTCGGCATTGATCGACAGCGAATGACCGGTGAAGACGGGGACGCGAACGCACGTTCCGCTCACGCGAAGCTCGGGGAGGCCGAGGATCTTGCGGCTCTCGTTGCGCAGCTTCTGCTCTTCGTCCGTCTCCTCCGATCCGTCGTCGACGACCGACCCGGCGAGGGGGATCACGTTGAAGGCGATGGGGGCGACGTACTTGTCCGGAGCCGGGAACTCGACGGACGAACCGTCGTGCACGAGCCCGAGGAGCGCCTCCTCGCCCTGCGAGACCGCGGCGACGGCCTGACCGGAGAGCTCACGGGCACCCGCGAGGCCGGAGCCAGACGTCGCCTGGTAGGTCGACACGATGAGGCGCTCGAGGCCGGCCGCCTCGTGGAGCACCTTGAGGACGGGCATCGCGGCCATGGTCGTGCAGTTGGGGTTCGCGATGATGCCCTTCGGCGGCGCGACGATGGCCTCCGGGTTGACCTCGGAGACGACCAGCGGCACCTCGGGGTCGCGGCGCCACGCGCTCGAGTTGTCGATGACAACCGCGCCGGCGGCGGCGAAGCGCTCGGCCTGCGCACGCGACGTGGTCGCGCCCGCGGAGAAGAGCGCGATATCGATGCCGCTCACGTCGGCGACGGCGACGTCTTCGACCGTGATGTCCTCGCCACGGAACGGGAGGGTCGTGCCCGCCGACCGGGCGGAGGCGAAGAAGCGGATGCTCGCGACGGGGAAGTCGCGCTCCTCGAGGAGGGTGCGCATGACGGCGCCGACCTGACCGGTCGCGCCGACGACGGCGACGTTCAACTTGGTGCTCATGACTGCTCTTTTCTGCTCAGCCGCGTCAGCGGCCGGTGCCTGCGTAGACGACTGCCTCGGCGTCGCCGTCGAGGTCGAAGGCGGTGTGGATGACACGGGTGGCCTCGGTGACGAGGTCGGCCTGCGTGATGATCGAGATGCGGATCTCGGACGTGGAGATCATGTCGATGTTGATGCCAGCATCCTTCAGCGCAGTGAAGAGCTTCGCCGTCACGCCGATGTTGGTGCGCATGCCGGAGCCGACCAGCGAGATCTTCCCGATGTCCTCCGTAAGACGCAGCGACGCGTAGCCGATCTGCTCACCCTCCGCGGCGACCGCGTCGAGCACGCGCTGCGCGTCAGCCTTGGGCAGCGTGAAGGAGATGTCGGTGACCTTCGTGTCCTGCTCGGACACGTTCTGCACGATCATGTCGATGTTCGCGCCCTGCTCGGCGACGATCGTGAAGATCGCAGCCGCCTTGCCTGGCACATCCGGGACCCCCGCGATGGTGATCTTGGCCTGGCTCAGGTCGTGGGCGACACCCGCGATCATTGCTGCTTCCACTTCGTACTCCTCTGCCCGGTCTGGGTTGTAGACGATGGTGCCCTCGTGGTCGGAGAACGACGAGCGGACGTGGAGCGTGACTCCCTGTCGGCGTGCGTACTCGACCGCGCGGATGTGAAGGACCTTCGCGCCCGAGGCGGCGAGCTCCAGCATCTCCTCGCTCGAGATGTAGCTCAGCTTGTGCGCCTTGGGCACGATGCGCGGGTCGGCGGAGAAGACCCCGTCGACATCGGTGTAGATCTCGCAGACGTCGGCGCCGAGCGCAGCGGCGAGGGCGACAGCGGTCGTGTCCGATCCTCCGCGCCCGAGCGTGGTGATGTCCTTGGAGTCGCGGTTGAAGCCCTGGAAGCCGGCGACGATCGCGATGGCGCCCTCGTCGAGCGCTTCGCGCACGCGCACCGGGGTGACGTCGACGATGCGGGCATCGCCGTGCGTGGAGTCGGTGATCATGCCCGCCTGGCTGCCCGTGTAGCTCCTGGCATCCATGCCGAGGTCCTTGATGGCCATCGCGAGGAGTGCCATCGAGACGCGCTCTCCGGTCGTGACGAGCATGTCGAACTCGCGCGCATCCGGAATCGTGGCGATCTGGTGGGCGAGGTCGATGAGGTCGTCCGTCGTGTCGCCCATGGCGGAGACAGCCACGACCACGTCGTTCCCTGCACGGCGGGTCTCGACGACTCGACGGGCTACTCGCTTGATGCTCTCGGCATCGGCGACCGATGATCCGCCGTACTTCTGGACGATCAGACTCACGTGTCGTGTCTCCTCCGGTTCGGGATGCGCGTCGAGCCTCGCTCGCGCGCCACAAGCTCCCATCCTATCCGGCGGGGGCATGCGGTTCCTAGCGCGAGTGCCGTTCGTTTCCGTTGATTGCGGGGCGGTGACCGCCTGGCGACACTGCTCGGCGCCGCTCGCTGGCTCCGCGCGCTCGACTCGCTCGCGCCACGGGCTCCACGTACTCCAGTCCCTCGCGTCACGCGCTCCGCGTACTCCACTCACTCGACAGAGTTGTGGGCAGATGCACTCGACAACGCCCGCAAACGCACCAACCCACAACTCCGCGCCGCGCGGGTCGGCGTCGCACCGCCCCACTCAGGGACCCGCAGCCCCACCGACCCGCTCAACCACCCGCACCACTCACCCACTCACCTGCCCATCCCCTCGACAGAGTTGTGGGCGGATGCGGTTAGCAACGCGCGCAACCGCACCAACCCACAACTCTGCGCCGCGCGGGTCGGCGTCGCACCGCCCCACACACGGACCCGCCGACCCGCTCAACCACCCGCACCACTCACCCACTCACCCAGTCACTCGACAGAGTTGTGGGCAGATGCGCTCGACAACGCCCGCAAGCGCATCTGCCCA